>JAFGCA010000077.1 GCA_016932895.1 Sedimentisphaerales bacterium
CAAGGAAATCGTTGGTGTGATTTCCTTGAAGAAGGGGCTTATATCCCTATACGAAAAGCACTTACGTTCTCGGGAGGAAAAATCACGCAGGAGATTTTTCCTCCCTAAAGTAAGCCTAATCTCCATTTTGCAAAAGTCCAGTTCTAAAATGACTTGTCGGCGTGTGCGTGCGGCCTCTGGCCGTATCCGCTACGGTTTTGCGAATTTCGCGTAGGCTTCGTACAGCGCCTCGTCGCCGCCGACGTTTCCGGGGAACACGACGTACAGCAGTCCGGGGCACTTGCTCTCGGGCCCGAGTCGCCAGAGCGGCACGCCGGGCAGGATTTGTCCCAGCACGAGGGCCTCCTTGACGCCGAGGCCCTTGCGGGCGACGTCACACGAGGTGATGCCGCCCTTGGCGATGACGAAATCTGGCGTTTGCGTCAGGGACGCTACGATCTGGCAGAGGAAATCGGAGATTTTTTCACCGGCGCCGAGTCGCTGCTCGTCGCTGCCCGCAAGGGCGTACTGTCGCTCGGTGTACAGCACGGCCGATCGATTCTGCGCCAGCGCCGCGTCGATCGCCTTGACCGCTTCGTCGGCGGCGCGTCCACGTTCGTCGCTGAGGATGTCCCTGACCGTCACCTCGACGCCGACGATATCCGCCCGGCGCAGGAGCGCATGGAATTGCCGGGTGGTCTTCTCCACGTGCGAGCCGACCACGACGAGGCCCTTGCCCGCCCGCGCCGGGGGCTCGCAGAGCGGGACGTCGTCGATGCCCGCCCTGATCTTGACGAACGAGGCGGCGGTGCGATAGAGGAACCGCTTGCCCGCCGTTTCCGCCCGGCACAAGGCGACCACGGCGATCTCGAGATCCTCGTCGCACAGTGCGTTGAGGATGACGGGCCGGGCATTTTCGGCGGTCATGAGCTTCTCGAAGACCCGGTCCGGGCCGCCTTCGCGAATGTCACGCAGCGTGATGCAGACCGTATCCTCTTTCTTCCAGAGTCCTTCGGATTTTTCCTCGACGTAGGCCGGCAGATGCGAACTGTTGAATCCAAAAACAGGATCGCGTCCGAACTCGGTTTCGTGGGCGGGAATCAGGGTGCCGTCGTGCAGGACGTAGTGCGTGTCGTTGGCGGTCAGCCGGCCTCCGGCTTGGAAGTAGGGGACAACGAGCAGCCCGTCGAAGGGGCCGAGCAGATCGATCAGGACACGCGTCTCGGCCATAAAATGGCCGCGCAGCGTCGAATCGCTGCGGCTGAGGATTTTCAGCCGGTCGCGGGGGACCTGCCGCAGAAGGCGCTCCACGATGTCGCGATTGATCCGGACCGCCTGCTGCTGCGAAAAGGCCCGGGAGTTCGTGAGCACGTAGAAGCAGTCGTTCTCCCGGGCAACTTGGCTCAGCAGATCGTCCGGCCACTCGGTCAGAACCGTGACGTCGTGAACGGTCTGGCAGCCGGTCGGGTCGTCGTCGAGCACCACCAGCTTGTCACCGGCCTGCTCGTTCATCCCGCGAATGTGCGCCCGCGCTTCCGGCATCCTGCGCGCGGGCGGAAGTGTTTGCAGCAGTTCCTGGTAATCCAATGCGAAGCTCATGGGCGAGTGGTTCCCTTGGTAGTGTGTCCGTCAGGATCGCGCGCGTCGTAGCGCCCCTGGAAACGCCGGAGCAACTGCTCGCGCGTCTGGGACCTGCCCTCGTGGTCGAGGAAGATCTGCGTCCAGGGCGGGCGCGTGTTTGGGTCGACCAGGATGCGATAGGCCTCGACGTTGCGGAGGTTCTTCTCGCCCAGCTTGGGAATCCAGAGACCTCCGTATTTCGTGCCGATTTGCATTTTGAAGGGGCGAAGCTCGAAGACTTTCCAGCCGGGCTTTTCAGCGGAGAGTTTCCCGAGCAGCTTGCCCCGGGAATCGACGGCGTAGGAACCGCCCTGGAAGATGGCCATGACGATGGAGATTTCGCTGTCGAAGGCCCGCGTGGGAATGATGTGCCCCATGTCGTCGCCGATCGATTGATGGATGATGACGTTGGCGCCGAGCAGCTCTTCGCAGCGCACGGTCTCCGGGAACCACATGTCCGAGCAGATGCTGATGCCGTATTTGACGCCCTTGTACTCGATGGGCGAGAGCGTCTGCCCTTGCGACCAGCCCCACCAGGTCTGCTCCCCGAGATTGGCGTGCACCTTTCGGTACTTGCCGACGAAGCGGCCGGCTTCATCGATCAGGAACGCGCAGTTGTAGAGCTTGCCGGCCTCCGTCTCGACCAGAGAGCCCAGCACGGCGGTCTTGATCTCCGTCGCCAGGGCTCGGTAACGCGCGTACCAGGACCCGTCGCCGGGAATCGTCTCGGCCAGGCCGTTGATCACGCGCTCCGGCGGATAGGGCCAACCGGAGATGGCGTATTCCGGAAAGACGATGATGTCGGGCTTTGCTTTGGCGGCCTGTCGGGCCAGACCCGCGAGCAGGCGGAAGTTCGCCTCGCAGCCTGGGTTGTGAGAACTGCAGTGTTGCGTTCCGGCCTGGAGCGCGGCGATGCGCACCACGCGATTCGGATCGTTCGCCGCGTTCGCGCCGGCGCAGCAAACGCCAGACAGAATGACGAGCTTGACTATCACTGCAACGCGGAGCTTCATTGCGGTAGGCTCCTATTCCTGAACGCGTTTGAAATGAAAGAGAACCGCGCGACGGTTGGGGGCGTCGAAGAGAAACGTCCCCGACACGTTCGTATCGACGCTCGTCCTCTGCTTGTCGAGAACGTCGTATCGCGTGACTCGCCATGTGCCGGGCGGCAGCGCGGCCTTGATTTTCGCACGAGCCTGGTTCGTGCCGAGGACGTATTCACTTCCTTCGCAGGCCAGGGCGCGAAAGTCCGGGTGGACATTGGCGAAGATGCCGATGGTCGCGTCGGCGGGATCGGGGTCGTTCACGGGCGCCATTCGCCAGAAGGCAACGTTCTCATCGATGACACGCCGCAGCCAGAGCAGGTTGTCGGCGGCCTTGTGTTCGGCTGCCCGGAAGCGGCCCCAGAAGTAATGTCCCTGCTTGGCGGCGGGCTTGTATCCGGTGGTGCCGTAACCGCCACCGAGGAACGCGCCGAGGTGCGATTCGATCACGTCGGCCTCGCTCCAGCCGTCCCCGGCGCCCTCGTAGGCGAGCTCGTCGTCGATGACGGGGACATTGCCCCCGATGGCGTGGTTGCGCGACACCCAGTCGGCGGCGATGGGCAGCTTCTTGATCTTCATCTGGATGATGACGTGATCGTGCCAGGCCGGCTTCGTGTTCAGTTCGGCGTACCAGTTGCGCGGTTTGGCGTGGACGCTCATGGGCGTCGGGTAGGGCAGGAACTGCCTCAAGGTGCGGCCGAAGCGGGCGATCTGTTTGGGCGTGTACTTGGGCCTCTTGATATCGAATTCGTTGGCCAGGCAGATCCAGACGTTGGGATAGCTCCCGTAGCGGGCGGCGATGTATTTCAGCAGAGGCGCGGGGTCACCGTCGTTGCGTCCGGCCTGCAGCACGCTGCGTGAGTCTTCGGTGTCCGGGCCGTTGAGAATGAGATCGGCGATCAGATCGTGTTCGTATGCCGTTTGCACGGCTACATCGACGCGGCCGTGGAACCACGCGGGATTGGGCCGATGCGAGAAGTCTCCGTCGTCGGTGGGCCGGCCCGCATCGTCGAGGAACGGCTTGACCTGCGGATGAGGATAGCGGCAGCCCATGATCGAGAATCGCACCTTTTTGAAGTATCGTGCGTTGCCCCGGATGTCGTCGGCGACGTTGCCGCCGCTGGGGCCTATGTTGTTGTGCTCCGACAGGAAGCTGTACATCGTGTTGCCGAAGATATAGGGATGTGAGCCGTCGGAGCGCCGGTACCACCGCCCGCCCGTCCGCTCGCGACCCACGAGCCAGAACCCAGGATGCTGCGAATCAACGCAGGTAAGGGTTTGCCCTTCGTGCTGTCCGCTCAGTTCGGCCTTGTTGGACGTCGTCTCGACCAGCGTCCACTTGCCGGTCTTCGTCGGGCAGAACCGCACCTTGAACACGCTGCCCGAGGCTCCGCCTTGCCCGTCACCATCCCAGAACCCATGCACCGTGTAAGCCGGCCGCCCACTCTCATGTCGCCATTGCGTCACCAACTCCACATCCCGAGCGGGCGCGTCGGCCGGACCATACCCCGGTCCCGCGAACACAACCTCATGCACGTCGTACAAAGTCACGCTCTGCTCTTTGGGGCCAGCGCTGCAGGGAACTGCACAAAGCATGAGAACCAGAAGAGCTACCCTTGGTTTGCCGGGATGCATACGAATAGTCATCTGCTTTCCTTCTTCGCAATCGGGAACGTTGAGCCAATCAATCGTGCGACAACATCCGACGAATTTACAACACTTTATGCAAAAAGGCGGCCCGTTTGGCAAGGATTCTTAAGGCGAGAGTCGGTCTTTCACCCACCCAGCACCCCATCGGAGCCCGCTGTTAAGCGTGGGTTGAGAACCCGCCCCACGCGCGTTCGCACCCGTTTTTCATTTTCCCCCTTATACCGCCGCGTCATCTCGCCGATAGACAGACAGAATGGAAGCATTGGCGAGGGAAAGAGCAGTGTGCCGGATTCCCGAGAAAGCACGTATGGTCCCTTACGTAGAAAGGACTGACGATGGCTGAGTTTGTTTACGTTGACAATTCAAACGTCTTCATCGAAGGGCAGAGAGTAAGCGCTGTGAGAAAGAGCATGGCCATGAATATCTATGATGCCATGAACAACAAGGTCCTGGATCCTTCCTACAGGTTGGATTTCGGAAAGCTCCACAGCTTCGTAGCGGGGAATGACCCGTCGAAGATCAAGCGTGCGATGCTTTTTGGGTCGCGCCCGCCGCAGAACGATTCGCTCTGGAAGATAGCGGCATCGGTAGGGTTCGAGCCAATAATCGAGGACCGGAACGCCCAGAACAAGGAGAAGAGGATTGATACCGGCATCGTTGCGGCCATGACGAAAGACGCATACACCCAGGTTGACAAAGCTGCAGACACCATTACGCTCGTGGGAGGAGATGGTGATTACGTGCCTGCGGTGCGTCAACTTGTTCAAGACGGCTACGAAGTTAAGGTGGTGTTCTGGGGGCATGCTTCCGGCGAACTGCAAAGCACGGGCTGCAAGTTTGTGTGCCTCGACGAGCATCTGTCGCACCTGTCCTTTCCGCAGACAAGTCAGGTACGGTGCGCAGCCCACACCGCTTGCGAACTACAGTGAATTGCTGTGCACGTCGTTCTATGAGTTCTGCCATGCGAATTCGGCGTGCGTGTGTTTTGGAGGAATCGTCAGATGATCCGAACATACGGGCTTTTCTGGAAGGTGGATGACGTATTCTGGGGGAAGCAAAGGAATCCCGGCAGTTTGCTTGGTAGCAAGTCCCAAAGTCCGAAAGCAGTTGCCGTCGATTTTCGAGGACAGCGCGGCATTTACGCTCTATACGGTGACTATGAGCTTGTCTACATCGGTCAAACCGGGGCAGGCAAGGACCGGCTCTTTGATCGTCTCAAGTTTCATCTTTCTGACCACTTGGTGGAGCGTTGGAATCGCTTTTCTTGGTTCGGCACGCAATGGGTCACAAAGGAACACAGACTGTCCACGGATAACGCCGCCGTCCATGAATTTGTGTATAAGGCTCTGAACACACTGGAAGCTGTCGCCATTGCTGTTGCCGAACCGCGCCTCAATCTACAGCGCGGCCGCTGGGGCGCTGCAAAACAGTACTATCAAGTACACGACCCGCGTCTCGATCAGGAACCGATCTGACAATCACCATACTGACTTTGGCATCGGCGCCGGTAGGCACGCAGAGCGGGCTGATTCTGCTCATGCGGCATCTGGAGCTGTGCTCACGGTCCACACAGTTCGCAGCGTTTTAGTTGAATCTGCCAGCCTTGGTCGGTGGTGGCGATGTAGGCAACCCGAGGTCGGTGTGTGCGTCGAACTTGGGCGCACCGTAACGCAGATTACCTGTTGCGACAAGGGTCTGTTCTTCGCGTCGCCTCTTTGTCCCAGTGACGCGCAGGGCATTGTGTGCTTACCGCACGACATTCCTTTGCGTGTGCTGGCAGGTCACGACGTGCCGGCACGAATCGCTTTGAAATCCGCTCCCGTGGGGTTTTGGTAGACGCGGAGGTCGAATTCGGGGATTACGGCGAGGATGTGGTCGAAGATGTCGGCCTGGATCGCTTCGTAGTTGGCCCAGACCTGGTCGTTGCTGAAGATGTAGATTTGCACGGGCAGACCTTCGGCCGTCGGTTGCAGGTGGCGGACGAGGAAGGTCATGCCTTGGTGCACCTTGGGGTGGTGGCGCAGGTAGGCCGCGACATAGGCGCGGAACGTGCCGATGTTGGTCAGATGCCGGCCGTTGACCAGGTCGCCCTCGTCGATGCCCTCGGCCGTGTTGTGCTCGTTGATCTCCTGGAGCTTTCGGTCGATGTATTCGTTGATGTACTTGATGCGCTTGAAGCGTTCGAGCATCTCGGCGGTGCAGAACTTGACGCTGGTCATGTCGATTTGGATCGAGCGCTTGATGCGCCGGCCGCCCGACTCGGACATGCCCCGCCAGTTCTTGAAGTAGTCGCTGATAAGGGCATACGTGGGGATGGTGGTGATGGTCTTGTCCCAGTTCTGCACCTTGACGGTGGTCAGGGTGATGTCGATGACATCACCGTCGGCCCCATACTTGGGCATCTCGATCCAGTCGCCGATGTGGAGCATCTGGTTGGTGCTGAGCTGGATGCCCGCGACGAGGCCGAGGATCGAGTCCTTGAAGATGAGCATCAGGACCGCCGTCATGGCGCCGAGTCCACCCAGGAACAGACCGGGCGATTTGCCCATGATAATCGAAACGACGATGATGATGCCGAGGACGTACAGGATGATCTTGGCCGCCTGTACAAATCCCCGGATCGGCCTCTTGTGGGCCGCCTCGAAGGTGCGGTAGATGTCGATGACGGCGCTGAGAAACGCGTCGAGCACGAGAAGGCCGACGCCGGCCATATAGACCATGGCGATGCGCTGGATCGTGGCAATAGCCTTCTCGCTGCCTTCCCCCACGAAGGGAGCCATCGCGTAGATGACCAGGGCCGGGGCCAGGTGCGAGAGCCGGTTGAAGACCTTCCGCTTGACGAGCATGTCGTCCCAGACGGTTTTGGTCCGCTCGACCAGCTTTCGGATGGCCCGCAGGAGGAGCTTCTTGGCGATGAAGTTCGCCACGTAGGCCGCGAGGATCATGAGCAGAAACGCGATTACCCGCGCGGCGACCTCCGCTGCCGTGTCGGTCAGTCCCGTTCTAAGCCACTGCGTCAACTGTTCCATCGCACCTGGTCCCTCAGAGAAGCCGTTCCTTTGGCGGCCGCACCTGCTCGCAACGTCGCACGGCCAGCCAGCGGGAGCGAATGTAACAAACCCCACAAGCCCATGCAAGACCCGCCCGCGGTTGCTGTCTTCCCGGCCTGTCCCCACGCGCGCAAGAAGCGTCGCGGGTCTGCCTGTTTCCCTGGCAGCGGCAGGTGTTCCATGCCTGAGACCATCGCCAAGTCCTGCGGACTTGACGCTGCCACCCGTGGCTCTCCAGGGTCCAAAACAATGGTGCCCGAAAGACTGCTCAGATCCAGGATGCGGCCGCGGCCAAAAAAAGCTTGCTTTTTCGGGAGAAAACGCTATAAGGTGAGTGTAGTTCGTCATTTCGGTCGTTCCGTGAAGCGGGGAACACGGAGGTTTGGGCTTGCTGTTAAGGAGGACGCAGGCATGTCGGGTAGAGTGCACATCCTGATGATCTCATGTATTTTGGTCTGCGCGGCGGGAGGCGCCGGCGCCGTCGGGCAGCCGCCGATCGTACCGCCGCCGGGGCAGACGCAACTGAACGAAGCGTACTACTATTCCACGATCGGCCAGGAGATGGCCCAGCAGGCCAAGCTCCGCCAGGCGGAGGCGGCGGTCCCTGCAAAGGTGGGGCGGTGGGGCCGTTTCGAAACGTCGCTGGTCAACCAGGGCGAATATGCCGATCCCTACACGGACGTCACGCTCGGTGTCACCTGCGAAGGGCCGGACGGCGAAAGCGTCGAGTTCCGGGGCTTCTACGACGGCAACGACACCTGGCGGATTCGGTTCATGCCGGACCGGGTGGGCACGTGGCGCTACGAGGCGAGTTTTTCCGACGGCTCCGTCGGCCGCAAGGGCACGTTCGAGTGTGTGCCTTCGGAGATTCCGGGCATGCTCTCGGGGTACAAGCCGAATCCGATCTGGTTCGCCTACGCAGGCGAAAAGCCCGTGGTGATTCGCAGCTTCCACGTCGGGGACCGCTTCTTCGCCGACGCCGACAACTCCGTTACGGGTGACACATGGAGCCCGGCGCGGCGCAAGGCCTTCCTCGACTGGGCTCAGGCGCAGGGTTACAACATGCTGTCGGTGGCCAGTTGTTATCTCAATCGCGACAGCGGGGGGCGAGGCAAAGGCTGGAATACTCCCGACCTGTGGGACGCCAAGCGGCAAAGGCCCAACCCGCGCGAATATCAACGCATGGAGCGCGTTCTGGACGACTTATCGGCGCGACGGATCGTGGTCTACCCGTTCGCCGGTTTCTTCGGGCGCGATTCAGATTTCCCGAAAGACAAAGGCCAGCAGGACCTCTACCTCCGCTATACACTGGCGCGCCTGGGGGCGTACTGGAACGTGCTGCTGATGGTGGGCGGGCCCGAGCCTACGCTCAAGGGCAAGCCTTACCTGGGCGAGGACGAGATTCATCGGATCGGTCGCAAGGTCGAGTCGCTGGATATCTACGGACATCTCCTCTCGGTCCACAATCCCACCGGTGACGACGCGTTTCGGGAAGCGGAGTGGACCTCTTACGGCGTCCTCCAGGGGCCCAAGACTGTCAGACGCCGGAAGCTCAGCCGGGGTCTGCTGCAAAACCACCACGAAGCCAGGCCGCTCTATGCCCAGGAAACGCTCTGGCCGGGCAATATCTATCATCCCCGGTACGACACCGACGATATTCGCAAGAACGCCTATGTAATGATGATGTCGGCGGCCGCGGTCAACTTCGCCGACATGAGCGGCAACTCCTCCTCGGGTTTCAGCGGAACGCTCGATCTCGACCGGAAGATCCAGCAACGCCACGATGTCATCAAGAAGGTCTGGGACTTCTTCGAGAAGGTTCCTTTCCACCGCATGAAGCCCCGCCAGGACTTGGTCGACAAGGGCTACTGCCTGGCCGACGAGGGCAAGGAGTACCTGGTCTACCTGGAGCGGTCCCACACCGTCAGCGTCAAGATCGACGGCGGCCCGTGCAAAGTCACCTGGATCAACGCCCAGGACACAACCGACCGGCGCGACGACGGCTCAACGGAATCGGGCCAGGACCTCAAGCCTCCCGCCGGCGCCGACGATTGGCTCCTGCACCTGACCCACAGCTAAAACACGTATTTCACCAACAGCGTCACGCCTACAGACGACAGAAAGGCCAGGGCGGTCTTCGCGTGGCTAGAGGTGTCTTTCAGCAATTTGAAGCGGGCTATGGCGAGAATCAACGCGCCATAGATGATTGCCATCATCACCGCCGCAGTTATATGAGAAATGAAATCGGGGGGAGTGATGATGGTTGCTACGATCAGGAACGATATCCACAAGACGATCAGTTTCCATATGCTCATGATTTGTCTCTCCGCACAATGGGATCGGTTACGCCCGCTCGCTACGGGCTGAATGTACACTCTTGTCACCACGTACAATCGAATCGTTCGAGGAAGGGCAGATACCCTTTCTTGTATCCGATGTGAATGCCCCACTCGATCATCGCGCCTTTTCCGCTTTCGGTGAAGGCCTCAGGCCGATACGCGCCCGGCGCGCGGGGGACCGCCTCCAGGTCCCGCATCTTCGAGAAGTTCAGACCATCGGGGGCATATTGCAGCGTTTTGCGGATGCCCTCCGGTCCGATGTTCAGCATGGCGACGACGCCGGTGCCGAAAGGCCAGACCAGCACCTCATGGCCGCCCTGGATGATGGGGAGAAAGCTGTGCTTTCTGTACGGTCCTTCCGGTTCTTCCGCGATGGCGACGCCCATTTTCGTGTTGGCGGGCGTATTGTCCCACTGTCTGCCCTTGTAGTACAGCCAGTACTTGCCCTCGCGGACGATCAGGCAGGCATCATCGACGCGCATGCTGTCGAAGTGGTTGGGGTTCTCGCTGCACTGCAACACCGGATTGGCTGCCAGCTTCTTCCAGGGACCGTCGGGCGAGTCCGCCACAGCGATGCCGATCGCGCTCTTGGTCACCTTGTTGCCCTTGTTGTTGAAGGGCTTCGGCACGGCCGTATAGAAGAGCCAGTACTTCTCGTTGGCCACGAGGATGTTCGGCGTAAAGACGCTCTGGGCGTCCCAACTGCCCTCAGGCCCGCGCGGCAAAGCTTCGCCTTTTTCGACCCAGGTATGTCCGTCCGTCGACGTCGCGTACCAGACCGTGGCGTCGTAGCCGTGCGAGACATGGCTCTTGGTGTACCAGACGTAGTAGGTATCACGAACCTTGATGATATCGCTCGGATCACGGCGCATCACCCCTTGCTCGGGGCCAAGACCTTCGGCGGGACAATAACGCACGTGCATGCGTCGATTTTCGCCGTGAGTGTCAATCGGGACCCGAATCTCGCGTCCTTTCTCCGTCGCAGGAGTGCTGCGCGCCAGCGCACTTCCGTATCCCGCCAGAGAAACCCACGTGCCGATCCCGACCATTATGACCGCCAGTCGTTTCATTCCGTGCCTCCATCATCCACTCGCCGCAACTTCATCTTGATCTCCAACGTCGCCTCTTTCAATGCTCTTCCGCCATCCTAACCCGAATGGATCCATAATGGAAGGGCAAACCGAGCAGCCGTGTCTGTGCAATCTTTGGGCCATCATTGTTTTGGACCCTGGATAGCTACGGGTGGCAGCGTCAAGTCCGAAGGACTTGGCGATGGCGCAACGCCCGGGATTCGTATAGCGCCACACGCAGGAGACAAGTCCCCCATCGCCAAGCTGACGCTTGACCCTGCCACCCGCATGCCGGGGTGCTTTCGGAGACACGTTCAGCGGGCGGCCGGTGTCGCTGCGTAACTGTTACAGGGGTACGCCGATGATCTTCCCGAGCAGCCACAGTTCCAATCGAATGAGTCCTATCGGGAGCAGGAGCCAGATAGTCAGTTTCGACTCCGCGTAGATGTCGTCCCAATATTCGCGATCGAGCAGCGACCACAGTTCCGGCTTGATCCAGAAGACAATCGCCTCTCGAAAACCATCCCAGTCGCCGAACAGAACCCATGCCCAGACGAAGTATACCGGACTGTTGATAAGGAACATCAGTAACCATATTTGCAGCAAGTCTGGCATTTGGAGTCTCTTATGGGTAACAGCCGGTCGCCTATAGGTCGGCGGAGCCGTCTGCGGCGGGAACGCCGTGTTCTCTATCCTTCAGTTCATCGTAAAACTTGAGCATGAGCTCATCGGATCGCTCCCCGAAAAGTATCAGAGGGATAGACGAGAATATGGCGTACACGAAAAACCCAAGGAGTGTCCCGGTAGCGAGGCCGGCGGCGAAGAACAACGCGTCCATCTCGGAGACCGTGACGATCTTGCCAATCGCGCAGATCGTGTTTCCCGCGCTCAGCCATACGACCATTGTCGCCGCGAGGAGACAAAGCAAGACAATGCGGGCTTTTCGCATGGACCTCTGCTTTTTCCGAATGCGCTCGACGTATTGCTCGTCGGTTCGCAGTCTTGCACGCCACCACGCTTTCGCTCTCGCCCCAATGCCTTCCGCCATTGTCGCCGTCCTTTCCCCCCTGTTTGTATCTTACCGACTGCCGTCATCCGCAGCCGCGCCATGCTGCCGACCCTTCGTCTACAGAAACAGACGCATCACGCGGCCGGATAATCACGATTGCCACGTCGGATACCTGCAGTGTCTCTCTCCCGCATTATAAACCCCGATATTCGTGCAGACAAGAGATTGTCGGGGATTCTGTGGCGTGGTTGGGCGTGCGTTCAGGGGTTTTGGAGGTGGAGGCGGGCGAGGAGGGCGGCTCCTTTTACGGAGGATTCTTCCTCGTGGATGTAGCGGCCAGGGCGCATCCAGGTTTGCTTGGCGCGGATCAGGGCGTCGCTGGCGGCGCCTCCTGTGACGTGGATCACGTCTCTCAGGGGGACGTTTCGCTCGATCTCGTCGAGGTGGGCCTTCTGGTAGGTGCAGAGGCGTCGTACGACCGCGGCCAGAATTTCCTCGCGTCCGGTCGCCTGCGTCAGGCCGTGAAGCTCGGCCTTGAGAGGCTCCAGCGAATAGCGCGAGCCCATGAGGTAGGGGACGTAGGTCACGTCGCTGTCGCGCTGGAGCCAGGTCTCCACGGCGTGGGGCAGGAAGGCGTTGTAGAATTCCTCGTCGGGCATCTCGCAGCAGAAAAGATGCTTGAACCATTCGAGGGCTTTGCCGCCGGCGTTCATGACGTGCAGCGTCAGCCAGCGGTTGGCCACGACGTGGGCGCGGATGTTGTAATTGCGCGAGGGCAGGCACTTGGGCAGGCAGACGAGATTGATCTCGCAGGTGCCGTTGACGTTGATGATGTCGCCCGGCTCCTTGATGCCTACGGAATAGGCGGCCAGGACGGCGTCGTTTCCGCCGATGAGCACGGCCGGTTCCTTCCGGAGCCCCAGCTCAGCGGCAAGGGAAGCGCGGACTCTGCCGATGCTTTGGCTGGCGGGCACGAGGTCGGGCAGCCGGTCGAGCGACAGGTCGAATGTGTGGGCGATTTCCTCGTTCCACGTGCAGTCGTTGCGGACCGTGTTGTAGAGCGCCGTCAGCGAAGCCGATGAGGGATCGATGGCAAAGGCACCGGTGAGCCAGTGGGCGAAATAGGTATTGGAGTGGCCGAACTTGCAGGTCTTGCGGAAGACGTCGGGGACGTTGTCCCGGAGCCAGAGGATGCTGGCGAGCGAGCAGCCGCCGGCGACCGGCATGTTGGCCGTGGTTGCGAGCAGATGCTCCAGGCCGACGGTGTCGATGATGGCTTGGGCCTGCCGGCGGGAGCGCTGGTCGAGCATGAGGATGGCGGGATAGAGGGCGTTG
This sequence comes from Sedimentisphaerales bacterium, assembly GCA_016932895.1. The sequence goes on from JAFGCA010000077.1 coordinate 13,096, forward strand.
CCGTCTGCGTCCATGGCGGTCAGACCGGGCGTGGTGCCCGACAGCGAGATGATGTCCACCTCGGCGGTGAGATTCTCCAGGGCGCGGCAGCCCGCGACGAACGCCTGGCGCCACTTGTCCTGCTCGATGTCGCCCCAGAGCCCGTCGTGGGTGATGCAGACCTCATATCCCTGAGAGAACGCGCGGACCGGTTCAAGCTCGTCGTCGCGCAGGCGGAACGCGCCCATCTTCATGCTCGTGGTGCCGATGTCCACTCCGAGGATCAGCATGGTTGACGTCTCCTTCAAGGGCGGGGGCGTTCAGTCCGGCAACAGGCCTTCGGCCGCCAGCGCCCTTCTCATTCGCTCTCGACCCTCGTTCGGGACGGGCGTGAGCGGATGACGCGGCGCACCGCCTTTGAAGCCGCACATGTCAATGGCGGCTTTCACGCCCGCGACGCCCCACGCGCCCGAGACTGCCCGGTTGAGACGTCCCAGCTTGAAGTGCAGCTCCTTCGCTTCGGCGTACTTGCCCTCGGAGAACAGGGCGTAGAGCCGCGCGCAAGGTTCGGGCAGGGCGTTGGCCAGGGACACGACCCCGCCGGCGGCGCCGATGTGCAGCGACGGATAGAAGAAGTTGATCGAGCCGGCCAGGACGTGGAAGTCGTCGTCGGGGTCCAGTTCCGTCAGGAATCGCGCGGGCCCCGTCGGCGCCGAGTCCTTCATGCCGACGATGTGCTCGTGTTTGGCCAGGGCCGCGACGGTGGCGGGGGGAACCGTCACACCGCCGGCGAAACCCGGCGCGTTGTAGATCAGTACCGGGATCGAGATGGAATCGGCGATGCGCTCGTAATAACCGCGCAGCGTGTCACCATCCATGCGCTTGGCGAAGTAGTGGGGCGTCAGCACGCTGACGTAGTCGAATCCCATCTGCGCGACGACGCGTGATTTCTCGATGGTCTGCTTCGTCGATTCGCAGCCGGTGCCGACCATGACGACCTTGTCGCCTTTCTCGGCGGCGAAGACCTCGAGGACTTGCATCTGCTCGCGGTCGGTCAGGCTCTTGTACTCGCCGTTGGAGCCCAGCGCGAGGTAGCCGGCCAGCGCGGTCTCGCGCAGCTTCCGCAGGTTCTCACGCAGGTCTTCCAGCGACACGCTTTCGTCCACGAATGGCGTCACGACGGG
>JAFGCA010000011.1 GCA_016932895.1 Sedimentisphaerales bacterium
TGCCATCGGCACCCCTGAGTTGGCCGGCCCCATGTTCGGCGACGCCTCGCGGTCGGTCGCCCCGTCGACGAGCCGTACGAGATGGCCGCTCTATTCCCTTCTTGTCGAGGCGACCGAGTTGTTCGGTGATCCGAAGTACGCCGCCCGGGCGAAGCTCGACGCGTCGGCCCTGCCCGAGCAGACCTGCTACGCCTTTACCGAGGCGGGCATGTACGTGATGCGTGATCGCTGGGGCCCCGAGCAAATCTACTTCGCGCTGCATTGCTCCCCGAAGGGCATCAGCGGCCACGATCAACCCGACAACGGCACCTTCGAGCTCTGCGCCTTCGGGCGTTGGCTCATGCCCGATTCGGGTTTCTACACCTATGGACACGATCCTGCCGGGCGCCGTTGGCACCGGCAGACCCGGGTGCACCAGACGTTGACGCTCGACGGCAAGGATTCGCAAATCGCCGGCCGGCACCTGGGCTGGCGCGAGACGCCCGAGTACCTGGTCGCCACCGTCGAGAACGACTCGTACCCCGGCCTCGTGCACCGACGCACCGTGTGGTTCGTTGATCGGCGGTTCTTCGTCTTGCTCGACGAGGCGATCGGCAACGCGCAGGGAACGTTGGAACTGCGCTTCCAGCTTGCCCCGGGCGGGGCCGAGATCAACGCCGCGGAACACTGGGCCACCACCGCGCTGGAGGATGCGAACGTGCTCGTGTGGGCGCCGCCCGAGGCACCGATCTCGATGTACGAGGAAGAGGGCTGGTACGCATGCCGCTATGGCCACCGCGAGCCGCGCAAGGCCGTTTGCTACCGCCACGGCCAGGGGGCGCCCGCGGCGTTTCTGACCGTGGTGGTTCCCTACCGAGGCGGGGAGCGTCCGAAGGTCGCGGCCGCGATTGCCGATGGTTATGAAGTGGGGAGTGATCGGGCCGAGGTGAGCGTGGAACTGGGGAGCGGTAAATGGCGGCTTCGGCGTACGCTGAACGATTGAGGCAATGGTTTCCATTTGCGTTCAGCCGGGAAGAGTCGTGTGCCGCCGACGTGTCACGAGACCGGGTTTTGCGCCGTATTGGCGGTGTTGCGAAAAGGGTCGGGCAGGGCGGGTGAGTGGAAGTGTTTGTGTCTGTTGTGTTTACATCTGAGGGCCTGGGCGCAAGTGGGGCTCCGTCGGCAGGGGGGCGTTGCAAATATCTGTCCGCTGAGGGGGGAGGGGCGGAATCGGGCCACGGATGAAACGCGGATGAAACCCAGCGCGGGCTTCGCTTGCAACCCAAGGAAGTGGTGTGAGGCGGTTTCTCTTGATCGAGATGAGTTTTTGGTGGGTGGTGAATCAACCCAAGCAGGAGACGTGCGTTTTTGGAACAAAGGGAGTTAGTGTCTTGGTTTGGGACTTGTGCGCGTGGTGCGAGCATGTTTCTTGTGGGGGTTGGGTTGCGGGCTTGCCCCGCTTTGGAACACAGCAGTACGGACCAGGCCAGACGTTGGGATCTTGCCTCAGTCGGGGGTGTCATGCGTTTCAAGAGGTTGTCAGCCTACGATGTGGATTTGAGGCCGACTCCGCGTCCCGAGAATCCAACGGTTCTCGGTGCCGATGTGATAAGTTCTGTGGATGGGCCGTCGAGTGTCAGGATAGCTCGAGGAGGTCAATTTTGGGCGGGGAATCAGCGTGCCGGCTGGAATGTCGCGAGTCGCTTCTTTATGATGCGAGGACTGTTGCGGCTCGCTATGTATCCGTGCGAAAGCTATACGGGAAATCCCGGCGGAGGGGGTTTGTGGGTGAAGAAGAGCAAAGTCGACCTTCATTTGTGAGGAGCCAGAAACATGTCCGAACTATCGCGTCGTGGTTTTCTGAAGGCCTCAGCGGGCGCTGTGGGTGCATCGGTAGCCGCCAGCCGCGTCCACGCCGCTTCTGAGACGCCCAAAGTTCGACGATCCGCGGCAAAGATCTTCACTGTTTTCGGGCAGACGAATCCGTCAGGGGACGACACCTCGGTTGTCGCGACGTCAGACGCGGATCTTCTCGCCCGGCTCCAAGAGAATTGTCCCGGGATCGAATTCGTGGCTCGGGACCTGAAGAAGGCTGGGGCACTGGAGTCAATTCTCAACGAAATGCGGGCTTTGAAAGCACAAGACTACGACGGCGTGTTGCTTTTCGGTGCTCCGAGGCATTACGGACTCACGGAGACGGGCCTGCCCACCCTGTTGGTGTACAGCATCCACGATTTCATGAACATTCCGTACACGCTGTTTACCGAGCGGGGCAAGATCCTTACCACCACGATTGACCGGTGGCATTTCTGTGCCTCTGGGGAGGTCTCGGCGAAGATGGAGCGGGATCTGTTTGCAAAGGTCAGGCTGATTTCAGCGCTTGGGAGAATGAAGGCGGACCGGATCCTGGTGTGCACGGATGACCGGTTCGTGGACGTGTATCACGGGTGCATGACCAAATCGCACCCACCGGGCTACAACGAGCTCTATCAAAAGACCTTAGCCGAGCTTCTGGGAACGAAGCTGACAAAAATCGGGCTGGATGAGGTGGCCTCCGAGCCGGAGATCGATCGTCTCTGGCACGGAGACAGCGGCGAGGCCAACAAGATCGCGAGGACGTGGATCCGCGAGGCGGCCGCGATGGTCAATACGACGGAGTCGGAGGTCGTCCGCTCGGCGAAAGTCTACCTGGCGATGAAGTTTCTCATGGAGAAGTACGATGCGACGGCGATTGCGTTTCATTTGCGGGCGCTTGTCAAGAATCCGAAGCCCGAAGACAGGATCTGGCCGAGCATGGGAAACTCCGAGCTTCAGAAAGCCGGGCAGGTCGGCTGCTGTCAGGCGCATATCGATGTAGTGCTGACTCACATGCTGGCTCAGCACGCCTTTGGCAGGCCGAGCATGATGGGCGATTACATGCTCGACACGTACAACAACGTTTCGTACATGATGCATTGCGGCGGCCCCTGGAACCCGTACGGGGACGACCGGCGGATACCGTACGTGATTATGGATCACCGGGAGCGTGCCGTCCGCGCCCATTCGCAGCCCGGCGTCGGCGCGTGCACTTCCGTTCTCTATCCGCCGAACGAGCCCGGCACCATCTGGCGCATTGACATTATGACCAAGGACGTGCTCGTTCATACCGGGATCACGATCGCGAATCCGACGGCGCAAGCCATGGGACTGACCACGGTGTCTTCGCCTTACAAGCCTCACTGGAACGAAACGATGTGCCGGACCAAATTCGCCATCAAGGTCAAGGATGCGAAGAAGATCGAGCGGTACGTTTACCCGGACAAGTACGGCGTGCACCGGTCGGGGACGTTGGGCGATTATCGGGAAGGCGTGAAGGATCTGGCCGCCTTGATCGGACTAAGAGTGATCGAGGAAGACGCCTGACCCGCATTCTCCGCCGTTTACGGGAAGGGTTGCTCGACGAATCAGAGCTTAACGGCCTCCACGACGAGCAGGCCGTAATTGAGTGCGCGGTGATGCTTAACGGTCCGGAATTGAGCAGGAAGCGACCTGGGCAACGCGACGGTCAACGTCGACGGCACCAGCGGCATCTTGCTGATGTATGCGAGTGTGGTTGACGGAAAAGGCGAAAACAAGGACATCGAGCGTCTTGTCTTCAGTGTGTCCTAGTCGCTGCGCACATCTCTTCGGATTGCCCCGACTTTCTGCCAGTTTCCTACGTTCCCCCCCCGCTTGCAAGCTGCCAGCGGTTATGGGACCGCGCGCAATCGCATTTCGTTGTCGTGTGGCGCGAGGAATGTCGGATCTTTTGTGTTTTGTGATGGGTTCCAAGGCCCAACGGCGAGTGCCAGAGTAATCGCCTGCCAGCGATGATCTACTTCCGCTGCGGCGACCTCGACCTGCTACCCGGCACGACCCAGATCTCGGAAAGATCACCTTTCTTTTGGAGGACTTGCCATGAAAA
>JAFGCA010000690.1 GCA_016932895.1 Sedimentisphaerales bacterium
CCTTGCGAACACCGCAACGACCTTGCCCGGCTGCTTCACCGTGCGGCGAATCTCTTTCAGGTGCTCCGCGCCCGCCTCGGCTGCCTCTGCCGCCCGTTCCATCGGACCGCCCGTTCCCAGCCCCTCCAGACCGAATTTGTTGAACGTCCCGACCGTGAAGCCTTCCCGCCGCTTGCCTTCGATGTCCCGGCCCAGCAATTCGTATTTTCGGGCGGTCAGGCGTGCAAACTCCTGGCTGATCTTCTTGGCGTCGATGATTGCGTCGGCCCGCTCCAGTTCCAGCAGCGCCTTCTCCTTCGCGGCGCCTTCCGGCATGCCCTTCTCGATTTCCAGCCGCTCAACCTCGCGGTGCAACTGCTCTTCCTTGTCGGCCACCTCTTCGGCCGCCCGGATTTCCTTTTCGTACTTCAGGTTGATCAGTGCCAATTCCCGCTGGTAGGAATCCTCGATCATGTGGCGATAAAGCAGGTCGTCTTCCCAGTCGCCGGCGGCGGCCGGGCCGCCCGCTGCGCCAGTGGCGCCCTCGGCGCCGGTCAAGGCCGCCGCGTCGCCTGCTCGGATCGCCGCAAGACGCAGGTTAGCTGCCGTCTCCGCTTGCAAGAGAGTGTTGATTTCCTCGCCGAGCCGCCTTCGGCGATCTTCGTAACCCATCCCAAACGTCACCTTTTCAAGCCCCTTCCATCCCCCTTGCAGTTCGCGGGCTAATTCGTTCTTTTGCCGCAAGATATTCGCAATCACAGCTTCCTGCTGAGCTATGGCTGCTACTTGCATTGCTGCGTTGTGTTCCTGCTGCGCCTCAGTCATGCCAGTAATCTTGCCGGTCGTTTTGTCGATGCGAAGCCCCAGGTCTCCGTACTGGTCAGTCAATGCCGCGATGATCGACTTCGCCCGCTCCATTTCAGTATTATTCAGCGATTCCTTTTCGGCCAGCGATTTCAGTTCCTTCATCTGGCCAATCATCGCGGCCCGCAACTTGTCGCCGGCCGCCAGGGCATCTTCGGCCTCGCGCGAATACCCCCGCATACTTCCCGTCAGCTCCCCCAGCGTGCCCGAGAAGTACAGCGCGGCCGCCGCCCCCGCGCCGAGGATAAGCACCAGCGGATTCGCCGCCGCGAACGTTGCCGCGATGCCAAGCACCTTGAGCGCCGCCCCCAGCGCCAACGTACCCACAGCCAACTTTCCGACCGTGATGACCAGCTCCTGATTGGCCTTGATCCAGCCGATCGCCGGAGAGAGGGTTTCGGTCAGGCTTTCCGTCACGCTCTCTATCGCTGGCGCCAGCGCCGAGCCGATCTGCACGGTGGCCATCTTCAGCACGCCCTTGAGCTCGGTCCAGCGGTCGACCATCACGGCCGCCGCTGTGGCCTCTTCGGTCGACATCACGATGCCCAGGTCGTGAGCCTTTTGCATCACGGCGTCAAGTCCATCGGCACCATCCTTGAGCATCGGAAGAAGCATGGTTCCGCTCCGGCCAAACAACATCGTTGCCAACGCGGCTTTTTGGGTGTTGTTCTCGATCTTCGACAGCGCCGCCGCCGACTCGGTGAAGAGCTGTTCTGTCGACTTTAGTTCGCCGCCCGCGACCCGGACCTCGACCCCGAGTTGGTCGAAAACCTCTACAGCGGTCGATAGGCCCCGGCTCGCATCCATCGCGCTTCGCTGCATCCGGCGGATCCCGACCTCCATCGTGTTGATGTTGGTCCCGCCGATGTTCGCGGCGTGCCCCAAAGCCGATAGAAACTCGACCGAAGCACCCACCCGGCTTGACATCTTGTCGAGTTCGTCGCCCGCCGACATGAACGTCTTCAGCCCGATGGCCAGCGGCGCGAGCATCGCCGCGCCTGCCATCATGATCTGGGTCCCGGCCGCCGACATGGCCGTCCCCCACGCCTGAACCTTCGCCTTTGAACCTTCGAGCATGCGGTTCAGCTTGCTGTCATCGCCGTACAACTCCATGTACGCTTTGCCCGCTCGAATTCCACCTTGGCTGCTCATGTTGGGTCCGGCACGTTTTCAATGAGGGGTTTCGCCCGCCTTACTCGGATTTCTTCTCCGGCCGCGCCCACCCGTGCCCGTCGCACAGAATCCGGGTCAGCATTTCCACGCCCCCCGGCGTCGGCTTGATCGGGCGGCGCTTCCGTTTCTGCGGCTGAAGCATCGGGTGGAGTTTCCGCGGGCTGACCGACCGGTTGCGGAAATGCAAAAACATGTCGGAACGGAGTGTTGCCGTGTGCTTCCACGCCTCGATCCTTTTTGCGCGATCCATGTAATACAGCTCGCAGAGCGTCAATCCGTCGGGATCGACTCCGACTCTTCCGGCGAACTCGTAACAGTCGCGCATGGTCCAGGCGCCTCGGCCTCCGCCTCCATCTTCTCCAAGGCCTTCTGCCGAATCGCCTCTACCTGACTCAGCGCCGCCTGTGTCACCCTCGGCACCAGGGCCGCCCTCCGGTGATCGTCCTCCGCCACGAGTTTCAGGTTGGCCGCTATCGCCTCGCACTCGGTTTCGTGCCGGAGCCGTTGGAAAAAATCGCGCCACTCATGCATGAAGGCGACGTAGGCATCGCGGGCCGCGTCGCCCCCCAAGGCTTCCGCAAATTGCAGGTCTGTCACGCCCAAACGGTCGGCCTCGGGCTTGACGATCAACCAGATGACGTCGACCAGCAACTCAACGTCCGTCTGAATTCGGGTCAAGAGTGGCTCCCGCAGCTTGCGGGTTGCGTTGGTCGCCAGTCGATGCCCAAGCGGGTCCAGCAGGTTGACCTTTCGCGCGGCCTTGACCCGCTTGACCGCGCCGATGGTCATGTTGAGCGTCCAGAGGCGGTTTTCCGTGTCCGAAAACGTGTGCATGGCGTGGGGTCCCGGGTGAAAGGAGGGCCGTCGTTACGATTGGCCGTTGTACAAGGCCCCAATCTTCACGGTGTTGACGTAGGCTGAACTGCCGTTGGACGCCAGCACGTAGGCAACCGCGTTGCCCGTCAGCGGGTTGGCGATCCCCTGGTCGGACACCCAAGACCATCCCTCGCCGGGAACCAGCGTCACGGCCGCCAGCACAGCGTCCCCGACGTCGCAAAACGTCACGTGCCCCAAATACGTCGCAAGTGCGATGATCATTTCCAGCAGGTCCCCGTCAAAGTCGGTGTCGATCGTGACGGGCACGCTGGCCGTGATCGCGTAGCCTTCCGCCGGCAGCACATCGCCGCTGGCCCCGGTGAACGGCACGTTCAGGACGTCGATAACCCCCGCCGTCGCGCCGTAGGCGCAATGGGAAACCCCGTCGACATCGATCCAGAAGATGTCGACGAGCTGGCCGACCGTGATTCCGTGGTCGGCCTCCAGTGTGAGAGTGCCGTCGGTGTCGTTGGTTCGGGTGGACAGGGTGCCCACCTTGGCCACGGGAAGCACCGGATCGGACTCGTGGCCGATCTGGCTTGAGGCCGTGCGGGTGACGGTGGACTGTGCCGAGATGCCGCCCACGGTCGCGACCTGCTGAATGGTTCCGGTTGGCATAATGAGGTTCCTTTGTTCGGTGTGAATGGGGGTCGATGATCAGACTTCTGCCGGCCACCGCGTGACGAACGTCGGCTTGATCGTGACGCTGATCGTTTGCTCGGTCTCGTCGGGCTCGCCCCGTTCCATCTTCATGATCTCCCAGTCGGCATCGACACCCTTGCCGGCGGTCTTGTCGAGAATCTTGAACGCCAGCGGCGTATCGGCAGCATACGCCGCCCGGAGCGCAATAAGGTCGGCGTCGGTGTCATCGTTGATCATGGTAAAGTTTACCGACACCTTTCGCCGGGTCGCCTTCACCACACTCCATCGCGAACCGCGGCGGCTGATGTTTGCCTCCCCTTTTTCGTCCGCCAGCGTCACATCGCGGACGTTGGTCATTTCGGTCGCGGCCGGCGCCCCAGCCACGCCGCGGTACAGTTTGGCATCGAGTCCTATTAACGCAGCCATTGCCTCTCCTCCGTTTTACTTGATGGAATCAGCCCACATACTCGGCAGTTTTGGTCGCTCGGCCTCGAATGCCAGCCGCATGGTAGGCCGGGCGGCGATCGCGACGCTTCGACGGCGTCTGGCTTTGGTTCGCGACGGCCATCGTTTCCTGACCCGAATCCAGGCGTCTGGATCCACGCCCTGCGATTCGAGGATGCGCCGACTGGCCGGGGTGTGATCCCGTTGAAATTCACTGATCAGAATCGAGCCCCCATACTCCAGCACCTCGGGCACCGTTGCGCCCGCCGGTTTGTGGGGCCCTCCGGTCTCCGCCAGCAGTGGGCCTGCGATCAGATTTTTGCGGGCGGCCTCGTAGGCGAAGAGAATCAATCGCTTCAGCGTTCCCGTGTGGCTGCTCGGCGGTTGCCCCGGGGCGGACGGCTTCTTTCGCTTACGGATGCTCTGGCGGGCACGCGTGCGGACGTAGGCCCCAAACCGCGACAAGACCCGACGCGTGGTTTTGTCGACCGCACGCTTGACGGGCTTGGCGTCGAAAAACGCGCCCTTGGTCTGATCTAATCTGAGCCCCATCATTCCGTCACCATGAAGGTAAAACGCAAAACGCCGGTGAACACCCTCTTGTTATCCAGGTGCTCCGGCGAATAGCCGGCCTCCGCACCCGGAACCGTTTCCGTTGCCTGCCATGCCGCAACCTCACAGCCAGGCAACCGCTTCAGTCCAAACAGGCCGCGGATGGCATGTATCAAGTCCAGCAACGCATCGAAGGCCGGCACGTTGTCCGGATCAATCGCCTGCTGGACCCCCACGTCAACGCCGTAGTAGGCCGTCGTCCTGGCCCGATCCGCCGCCTGGCACGTGAACGTCGACGGAACAACTTGTACTACTCCGAACTCCAACTCCTCCCGGGTCGCGTTCGGCCGTGCCTTCCGAACCGCGACAAAGGCCCCCAAGGCGGCCGCGTTAATTGCGGCCGTCACCGCGTCGGCGATTTGGGAGTGGCGGTTCATGTGACCTTCACCCTCTGCGTATGGACTCGCCAAGTGTTGCCGTAGGGATCCTCTGGCTCAAAGTGCGAGCCGCCAGCCGGCCGCATGGCCTTGTAGGTCTCCACACGACCGGCCCGCGTGAGCCGAATCTGGTCCCCCAGGAGCGGCTCGACCACCTGGCCCAGCACCACCAGGTCGGCACACCGGACCAGAAAGTCGGTCACGCGGGCCTGGACGGGGAAACCCTGGTCACCGTCCACCTCGACGAGGGCGTCCTCCATCACAACCGTCAGAGCGATTTCGGTAGCGCCCTGCACGTACACCGCCGCGACGCCGGCCACACCGCGAACCGTCGCGGTCATACGCTCGATGGCTCTTTCCATCGGGTTCATCGCCGCTCCTCGGTAAGCCGGGCCGTCACTCAGAACAGCAGCGAGGCGGTCATTGAAACGCCGGAGCAGTCTCCGGTACCGCCGGCCAGGATCGACTTCACGCGGATGTACCGCTCGCAGTCGCTCGGAATCTTGAACCGCGCCGTAGCCGCGGCCGCTCCGACCCCGCCCGCTCCGGTCTGGATGATCACCCCGTTTGCCACGATCTTCGCCGAGCCGAACGCGACGTCATCGTCCGTCTCGATCGAGTAGGTGTTTGTATCTCCGTTTGGGAGCTGCGTCGTGTCCAAGGCCGGCGCCTCGATCAGCAGCTCGCAATCCTCTAGCCGGGCCCCGCGGGCAGTCAGCGCCCCCAGGTCCATGCCGACCGTTACAACCGTGGCATCCGCGGTGCCAAGCGCGATCGTCTTGACGAACGAGGCGTCCTTGATGTTGTGGTTTGCTCGGGCCACCATTTTCTTCTTCCTCTAAAAGGGTTCTGTTCAGTGCAATCCGCCAGCCGCCGCGGGCTCAGAGCAGCAGCGTCTCGATGTCGGAAATCGAATCGGTGGTGTACACCGGGATTTGTCCCTCGGGCCCGTCGATCGTGTCCGGCCACGGCGCCGGCGCTCCGGTCGGGCTGGTCGCCGTCCGGCTGTTCTTCCACTGCCGCCGGCTTCGGCGACTCATGTAGCACGCGTTCGGAGGTCGACCGGCCGGGAATTTGGCCATCGCCTTGTCGATCACGAGATCGGTCAGACCGAGACCCACGTCCTCGGTCAGCTTCTTGATCCGGCAGACCGACTGGAGCGATCCGACTTGTAGGCCAGGTCGGAGGTAAAGCTCCTGCCGATAGCCGGTATATGGGTTGCTCGATCCGTCGATCAGCCGCACCTCCTGCGGATCGGTCACTCTCGCTTCGCCGCCTTGGCCCAGAACCCACTTGACGTCCTGCACGCCCCAGCGAACCAGCCAAACGCTGGAACACGTGTTGTCGGTCGTTCCGGCCGCGTCGTGGACCATGTTGGTCGAGTCGTACGCTTGCAACAGCCCCGGGAAGGCGTCCGTCTTGCCAAACGTCGCAACGGCCCCGTAGAAGAACGCGACGCCAAGGCACTGCATAGCGGCCTGCATGATGCCGAGGGC
>JAFGCA010000691.1 GCA_016932895.1 Sedimentisphaerales bacterium
AGAATACGCCCATGCGTGAGCTTAAGAATCAGATTCTGTGCGGGGACTGCGTCGAGATCCTGCGGTCGGCGACCGAGCCGTTTGCGGATCTGGTCTTCGCGGACCCGCCGTTCAATATCGGATACAAGTACGACAAGTATCACGACAGCAAGGCGAGCGGCAAGTATCTCGCCTGGACCCGCGACTGGATCGGCGAATGCATCCGCGTGCTCAAGCCGCAGGGGTCCATCTTCATCGCCATCGGCGACGAGTACGCCGCCCACATCAAGCTGATTCTCGAGGATGAACTCGGTCTGACCCTGCGCAATTGGATCATCTGGCATTACACCTTCGGCCAGCAGACGAAAAGCAAGTTCGCCCGCGCGCACACGCACATCCTCTATTTCGTAAAGGATGCGAAGAGTTTCGTATTCAATGACGATCTGGTGCGTGTGATTTCTGACCGGCAGAAGAAATACAGCGACAGGCGAGCCAACCCGGCAGGCAAGATGCCCGACGACGTGTGGAACGAATACCCGCGGATCTGCGGGACGTTCTCCGAGCGCACGGGGCATCCCTGCCAGATGCCCGAGAGCCTGCTGGCGAGGATCATCCGCGTCAGTTCCCACGAGGGCGACTGGGTGCTCGACCCGTTCTGCGGCTCGGCCACCACCGCTACCGTCGCCCACAAACTCAAGCGCCACTACACGACCATCGACATTTCCGAGACCTACGTGGAGGCAGCCAAGCAGCGGATCAAGGAATCCGCCGGCCTGCCCGTCGAGGGCGAGGGCCTGCCCGATTGGCCCGAGCATGCGGACAATGAGCTGAAATGGCTTTTCGGCGAGAACAAGATCCCGTTGCGATACCTATGTGCGAACCACATGCTCCTGGCCCTGTTCACGGACAAACTAAACGGCCGGCTCCAGAAGGCGACCCCCTACACCACCCGGCAGGTCCACGACCGGCTGTACGCTCTGGGCAGCGTGCTCAGTCCCATCGATAAGCTCAGTGCGGTGTCAACGGAGGAGGCTGTTTGAAGGATAGAACGCCTTTACTTCGTGCGGGATTCCTCTTCATCCTCAGCGCCCTGCTGCTGACGGTCATCCAGCCGCCCATCGATTGGTCCTTTCTTGCGTGGATGGCTTTTGTCCCCTTTGCTCTCGCTTGCTCGCCTCAGGTGAAGGCCCGCACCCTGGTCCTCGCAGCCTTCATCGTCGGGTACGTCTACTGGCTGGTCAACCTGTACTGGATTCAGCCGATCACGACCCTCGGCTGGCTGGGCATGGGTCTGTACCTGTCGCTGTTCTGGCTGCTGCCGGCGATGACTGTGCGGTTTGCCCGGTCGAAGGGGATTCCGCTGTTCATCGCGCTGCCGATCCTGGTGGCCGGCTTTGAGCGGATGCAGGGGCGTCCGATGGGCGGCTTTTTCTGGCGGTTCCTGGGGCACAGCCAGTATGAGAATCTCGCATTGATCCAGGTGGCCGACCTGGTCGGCGTCGCGGGCATCTCCTTCGTGGTCGCCCTGGTCAACGGTCTGCTGGCGGATTTGATCGTGAAACGTGAAGCGTACCTCGTGAAGCGTACAACAGAATCCTCCGCTTCACGCTTGACGCTTGACGCTTCACGGCCCCTCATCGGTGGCGTCGTGGTGACGCTGGCGGTCGTCACGGGCACGCTGCTCTACGGCCAGTGGCGGCTCGGGCAGACGCCGGCATACGTGACCGACGGCCCGCTGGTGGGCTCGCTGCAATCCAATGTGCCGCAGTCGGTCAAGCAGAGCTACAGCGCCGGCGCGGAGCTTTTTGACGGCTTGATGGTCCACAGCAAGGCCGCCGCGGCGGCCGGGGCCGAGTTGATCGTCTGGCCGGAGACGATGGTTCAAGGCATTCTCGACCCGGCGCTATGGCCCTACCTCAAGAACATCGACGAGGACAAGGCCTTTCACAAGGCGCTCGCCGAACATGCCAAGGACACCGCCTGGCTCCTCGTTGGGGCGCATGGGGCCGAGATTAAATGGGATGACTCCGACGAAGCCTACCTGGAAACCTATAACTCCGCCTATTTCTACCGGCCGGACGGGACCCGCGACCCCGGCCGATACGACAAGATCCACCTCGTGCTCTTCGGGGAGTACATCCCGTTCAAGAAGTGGTTCCCCTGGCTGTTCAAGTGGTTCATGCCCGAAGGTTATCACCCCAGTCTCACGCTCGAAAAGGGCAAGAACTACACGCTCTTCGCGATGGACCCAGAACAAACGTCAAGTTCGAAGTCTCAAGTTTCAAGCGGCGAGTCCTCACTTGAAACTTCAAACTTCAAACTTCAAACTGGCCACCGCTTCGCGGTCATCATCTGCTACGAGGATACGATCCCGTACGTGGCCCGGAACTTCACCCTCGACGAGCAGGGCCGCAAGCAGATCGACTGGCTGGTCAATATCAGCAACGACGGGTGGTTCGTGCAGTTCCCCGAGGACGAGGGGCGTGTGGTCCCGAGCAGCGAGCTGCCCCAGCACGCCGCGATCTGCGCGTTTCGGGCGGTCGAGAACCGCCTGGCCGTCATTCGCAGCGTCAATACGGGCATCAGTTGCCTGATCGAGTCCACCGGCCGGATTCGGGACGGGTACCTGGCCGCCAGCGAAGGTTTTCCCCGGGAAGCGATGGCTCGAACGGCTATGACTGGATGGTTCCTCGACCGATTGCCGATAGATAGCAGGGTGACCTTCTACAGCCGGCACGGCGAGTGGTTCGCCAACGGCTGTGCGGCGGTCTTCGTCGGGATGGTCCTGTGGCCGCTCGCTGCCGGTTGGCGCGTGCGCCGACGGACACGAAGGACGACGAAAGCAGCGTAGGTACTTCAAGCAAGAAATCCGAACCAGACTCAAAGGACAAGACCCAAGTGACCGAAACGCTGTCGCCATCCCGGCGGGAGCCGTTTTGGATTTGTAGTCTTCGGTCATTCGTGCTTGTTTCGGAATTCGAGCTTCGAGTCTTGGATTTTACGTTCACGTGAGGTATTCGATGGATCGGATCGGTCGGCTTTCTGAGACTGCGGCGTTCGGCTTCACGCTGCTGTTGCTGTTGGGCTGCGAGCCGGCGGCGCAGTCGCGTTCGGCTCCCCTGCTGTCCACTCCGACGACGCCGCCGAAATTGGCCGCTGGCGGAGACCTGCCGGCCCAGGCCCGCCAGATCGTAATCGACGGCCTGGGAGATCCCAGCCCTCAGATCCGCGCCAACGCCGTCGAGGTGGTGGCTACGACGCGCGACATCCGCCTGATGCCGAGGGTGCAGAAGCTGCTCGCGGACGAGGTGGTGCCCGTCCGGTTCGCCGCCGCGGTCGCGGTGGGCGATATGGAGTATGCCCTGGCCAAGAAGGACATCGCCGGCCTGCTGAGCGACCCGAATCCGAATATGAAGATCGCGGCTGCGTACGCCTTCTCCCGCCTGGGCGAGCCGGAATACTATAAGGTGCTGAGCAGTTCCCTGGCCAGCAACGACCAGACGGTCCGCGCCAACGCCGCCCTGCTACTGGGCAAGAGCGGCAGACAGGAGGGAGTCGGCTATCTTTATTGGACCCTGCAGCGAGCCGACTCGGCCGACAAGGTCGTCCTGCAGGCGGCCGAGTCCATCGCGATGCTCAAGGACCCGCGGATCTATCCCAAGCTCTGGACTCGCCTGATCAGCGCGTACGCGGACGATCGCGTGATCGGAATCCAGGCCATGGGCGCCCTGGGCACCGAAGAGGCCCGCAACGCCCTCGTCACGATGCTGGACGACGCGGTCCCCGAGGTTCGCCTGGCGGCCGCCGGGCAGCTCGGCAGGCTGGGCGACGCCATTGGGGAACCGGAAGTGCTGGCCGTCATCGAGAAGAACCTCTCGGCCGCGATGGACCCCCAGGGCCAGGAGCGGATCAGGACGCTGACCGCCTTGGCCATCGGGGAGATCGGCACCCCCTCGCTCACCAGGCACCTGCCCTCCCTGCTGCGCGACCCTTCCAAGGTCGTCCGTCTGGCGGCTGCCAAGGCCGTTTTGCGGTCCGCCGCCCGGGGGATCGGCTCCTGAAGTCCCCGTAGACCACTCACGGGCCATCCGCCACGCGGCGCGAAAACCACCTCGGCCCGCCCGCAGGCGGGGCCCGACCCACCGATACCCTGCCCTGTGTCCCCTGCATACAACACCTTCTATTTAGGCTATTTAGGAAAAATGACTTGACCTTTTCCTGGTGGAAGCGTAAAATTGTGGCATGCAGAAGTAGAAATGCCGATTCGTGAAAGGAGCCTGTCTTGAGTACGCTTACCAAGGTTCTGATCGTTTTGCTGACCGTCTTCTCGATTTTCCTGTGCGGCATCGTCGTCACGTACGTGGCCAATGCCGAGAATCAAAAGGAACGCGCGGACGGGCTGCAGCGCACTATTCAGGCCGCCAAGAGCCGGGAAGCGCAGGCCCAGCAGGATCTCGAGACCGAGAAGCAGAGGGCCCAGAACGAGAAGGCCCAGCTCGACGCGGACTTGAACAAGCTGGCCATGCAGATCAAGAGTCTCCAGGGCGAGCTGGACTCGGCCAATCGCGAGCGGAACCAATTGGTGCAGAAAGTCACCAGCATGGCGTCGACGGTCGAGACCGCCAACGCGGCGTCCAAGCAGCAGACCACGCTGTTCGAGACCGCCCAGCAGGAAGTCCAGAGCCTGCGGGCCGAGCAGACGAACAGCCGCAAGGATCTCGACGAGACCAACCAAGTGCTTTTGGAGAAGATGACCGTGATCGCCCAGCTTGAGGAGCAGGTTCGGCGGCTCGCGGAGGAGAATCAGCAGATCGAGACCCAACTGAACCAGTACTTGCAGCAGTATGGTCGAATCGCGGCCAAACCGCCCACGACCGTAGCCACCCGCAGCACGACCGTCCAGCCGGCGCAGGCGGGCACGATGGCCCCCACGACGCCGACCCGGACGATCGCTCTGAACGGCACCGTCACGGCGGTGGATGTGAAGAACAAGCTGGCGGAAATCTCCATCGGGGCGGTCGCCGGCGTCAAGCAGGACATGACGTTCCACGTCATTCGCGGAGATCGCTGGGTGGCCAACGTGCAGATTCTGGACGTCTGGCCGGACCGTGCCGTCGGGGTCATCGATCGCAGCGAGCCGGGCGTGGAGCCCAGGGCCGGTGACGTAGTCGCAACGAACCTGTAAGCCGAGAGCGGCCAGGGGCCCAGCGCGGTCTCGCCGCCAGGAGGTTGTCTGTTCATGAGTCCAATGCCTCAAGCACGCGGGGGCAAGGTGTCCCCTCCCAGCAATCTGTACACGGCTATTCTGGCCGTAGCGGTCGGGGTCGTTCTGGCGACGGCGGCCTATGTGACGTTTGCCTGCTACACCTGCTACGGCACGATTTTTACCCTGCCGTAGCGAATTCCCTTGACGATACCGTCTAACGGCATTCAAAATATCCAATGGCAAGCTCAGAAAGGAGTCGCCTGTGCTGTTGGACTCAATCCTCGGATTTTTCAGCATGGACATGGGTATCGATCTGGGTACCTGTTCCACGCTGGTTTGCGTCCGCGACAAAGGTATCGTCCTGAATGAACCTTCCGTCGTGGCGGTCCGCAAGGGGACTAACATCGTTTTGAACGGCGGCGAGGCGGTCGGTCTGGTCGCCCGCGAGATGCTTGGCAAGACTCCCGGCTCGATCAGCGCCATCCGTCCGATGAAAGACGGCGTCATCAGCGATTTCGAAGTCACCGAAGCGATGCTCAGCTATTTCATCCGCAAGGTCCACGGTCGCGGCGGCCTGGTTCGTCCGCGCGTGGTCATCGCGGTGCCCAGCGGGATCACCGCCGTCGAGCGGCGGGCCGTCATCGACAGCGCCGAGCGGGCCGGCGCCCGCAGGGTCTACCTCGTGGATGAGCCCATGGCCGCCGGCATCGGCGCCGGGCTGCCCATCACCGAGCCGACCGCCTCCATGATCGTCGATACCGGCGGCGGCACCACCGAGGTCGCCATCATGAGCCTGGCCGACGTCGCCACCTCCACCTCGATCCGCATCGGCGGCGACGACATGGACGAGGCGGTCATCAATCACCTCAAGCG
>JAFGCA010000692.1 GCA_016932895.1 Sedimentisphaerales bacterium
AACCGCCCAATGCCGCCATTGATCAGAAGAACGCCACCGGCCAGCGTTCCCAGCAGCGCGAGGCTGACGCGAAGCTGCTTGCCGCGAGTCTGTTCCGTTTCGAGCCCGTCAGTAAAGTGTAGGTGCTGGTGAGCCATAGTTTCGTTCTCTTGCTGTACTCTCGTCCCGCCTGCCGTGCCGGCGAGCACATCCGTCTGTGGTTTACGGGCCCTGCTTTCCCTTCAGCGTGGGGTCCCTGTTGACAAGAACGCGGAGTTCGTGCTGATTCGCGCCGTCCGACGGCTGCACGATGAACTTCTCGTCGGCATTGCGAAGCACTTGTTCCATCGTATCCAGGTAAAGCCGCTGCTGCACGAGTTCGGGGCGCTTTTCGTATTCGGGCAATATGCTCAGGAGATACTTGGCATTGGCCTCGGCCGAGGCCACCACCTTGACTCGATACGCCTTGGCCTGGGCGATAATGTCCTGCGCTCGACCGGCGGCCTGCGACCAGAGAAATTCAAGCTGTTCTTCACTGGCGTTTGGATCCTGCAGGGCCTCATACAGGGGTCTGGCCACCCGGCCCGCCGCTTCGTTGAGCGTGTTTTCTGCATAGGTTTCGGCTTCGCTGATCGCCTGGGTGCTCTTCTGGCCGGCCTCAAAGTACGCTTCAAACGCCTCGTTGACCTGCTTGGGCCACTTGACCTTCACCAGTTGCACCGACGCCAGGCGGATTCCCGTATTGAGATCGCGGAGCTTGCGTTGCGCGAGTTGCTGGACGCGTCGCGGAATCGTATCCGTACTGACCAGCACCTCGTCAATCGTATAATGCACAAGCGCATCTACAACGGCATCTTCAACGACGCCGCGCAACAGCGGCGCGATGCTTTCCTTCATAATATCGAAGTAGATTTGCCCGGGGACAACGTCTCGAACATAGACGTTGTTGAAGAACTGCTCGACGGCTTCGATCTGATAGATGATGAGCCACCGGGCGTGCACGATGTTGTAGTCGCTGCCCTCAGCCTCCTCGGCAAAACTGGGGATCGCTTGCGCCGTGGCCCGAAGCTGGGAACTGGTCGCGCCCGGCGTTTGGTCCACGGTCAAGGTCAGGTCCACACCGTACGGCTGGGCCGGCTTCGGCTGGCTGCGTGTGAGACAATACCCCTGATTGAGGGGATTCAGCTTGTCCGGGAAGTAGCGCCGGGGTTTGGCGCCTTCGCCAAGGATGTCTTCACGGCCTTCCTCAAACCAGAAGGTGTCGATCGGGAGGTTGACCTTCCTCGCAACCGGGATTCGAACCAGCTCGTCCACGGGATACGGAATGATCCAGTGCGGCCCGGGCTCCAGAATGCGTTGCAGCTTTCCGAAACGCAGCACCAGCGCTTTTTCGCCGGAATCAACCGTGCGGAAACCCGAAGCCAGGAAGGCAACGATCAGCACGATCATGATCACCTTCAAGATGGCGAAGCTGATTCGCAGCGCGTCCGAAAGCGACTTCCCGGCCGCATCCAGCTCATCCGGCGGCGGTGCCAGCGACTCCGGCGCTTCTACGTGCTCGTGTTCATGTTTATGTTCGTCCGCCATATTCGTCCAACACACCTATTATAAGAGGGAGTGGTGATTACTTCTGCTCTTGCGGCTCCAGCGACGGCATCGCCTTGAGCAGATTGAACGGCTCGGTATCGGCCGGAATGACCAACGTGGCCCGCTCCTTCAGCATTTCGAGCAAGGCCTCCAGGTTGCGCAGGAAGATGGCCAGTTTCGGATTGGCTTCCAGCATCTTATAGTACTTGGCGGCCTCGGCATCGCCCCGGCCGCGAATGGCCGTCGCTCGAGCCGTGGCAGCGGCTTCCAGCCCGACCTTGATCGCGTCGGCGTCGCTCTGGATCTTGTTGGCCTCGGCGTTGCCCAGTGCGATCGTTGCCAGTGTCTGCTTCGTTCGCTCCGCTTTCATCCGCTCAAACACATCCTTCGTCACATCTTCGCTGATCTTGAGCTGCTTGATGCCGAGCGTCTCGATCTCAATTCCGTATTCCTCTCTTACCCGCTCCTGGAGATCGGTGAGCATGTCCTCCTGGATCTTGTCGAACCGAATCTTCGCCGGATCGCTGTTGACGAACTCGCTGAACGAGTGCTGGCCGATCACACGGTTCTGCGTGTCATTGATCTGACTGCGCAGCTTGCTCTCCGCGTTCTCGATCGTTCGAACCTCATTCCAGAACTGCAACGGCTCGGCGATACGCCAGACAACATAGGTGTTCACGATGATGGGGACGCGCCCGCTGGTCGTCGTCTCACTGAGTTGGACGGGTTCGAGGACGTTCAGCCGGGCGTCGAACTTCTGGACCCGCTCGATCGGCGTGGGCCACTTGAAATGAAGCCCCGGTTCGGCGATCGAACGGACCGGTTTGCCGAACCTCGTCACAAACGCCAGTTCTGTCTCCCGGACCTGAAAAGTCACGAGGTACGTCGCCAGGACCAGAAAGATGAGCGCCACAAGGATGGGAATCGCTACGTTTTTCATTGTTCGCTGCTCTCCTGCATACCACCAATATCATACAGATCCGGTGTGAGCGTTTCCTGTACGTCGATGATCGTTACCTGGGTATCCCCCGCATCGGTGGCCACGACGTATTTTCGGATATGCTGTAATGCCTCTTCGAGGACCGCTAATCGTTGTTCGCGCGTGTAGATCTCCGGTGCCGCTTCGTACGCCTTGAGCTGGCTGGCAAACCGTTCGCCGGTCGCCCGGGCCAACGTGGCCTTCTCAAAGGCGTAACTCTGGGACTCGCGGACAATTCTGAAGATGTCTCCTTTGGCCGCCGCGAACGCCTCGTCGAGCCGTTTGCCGAGTTTTTCCGCCTCCTCAGCACGTCCGCCCTCCCGCGCACCCTGGTATTCCTCGGCCAGGTCGGCCAGCTCGTACGCTTTCAGGACGGACCCGATCAGCGTGCTGAGCGTTCTGTTTCGCTCGGCTTCGGCGCTCAAAACCAGGGCCTGCTTCTTCTGGATCGCCCCGATGACCGCCTGGTAGTCCGGGGCCACCTCGGCCGGCGGGTGGATGCCCTGGAGCCCCAGGAAGACGAGCTCGATACCGAGCCCCTGCTGATCGGCGGCCTCCTGGATTCTCTGGCTGAGCACCTGCTTGGCCCTCGTCCGGCCGGCGCCGAGCAGGCTGTCCTGTGCCGTCTCCGGCGCCCCAACGGCGCCGCCCTCGACGCGGGCGCTGGCGGCAAACCGCGTCAGCTCGCGATAGCAGATCGCTTCGAGAAGCTTGTCCGGCGCGCTGTGGTTGTAGATATAGGCGTAGAGATCCTTGATTCGGTACTGGACCGGGATGTTGGCTTTGACCAGGCTGACGGGAACGATGCCTTCGCCGAGTTCCTCGGTCACGAATTCCGTCGCCACCAAAACGCTGAGCTCTTCCTGGTAGTGCGTCTGGCCCCACAGCAGGGACCGCTCGGGGATGACCTGCCCCGTCTTCGGATCGGTCCTTGGCACGTAGCCGATGTGCATCTCCATCACCTGCCGGGTGGGGTGCTTGTACGCGATGTCGATGGGCCAGGGCAGTTTGAAATGAAGGCCCGGACCGGCAATACGCGCTGTCCCGCTGCTTTGCAGAGGGTTCCCGAAACGTTCAATTACCGCTTCTTCGTGGGGGGCCACCACGAGAATACAACTGGCGAGATAGAGCGTCCCGGCAGAGAAGAGAATCAGCGGCACAATGGCCTTTTCCAGGAGCTTGTAGAACCAGGTCTGCGAGACCTGGAAGCCGAACTGATAGTCGATGGCGGCCGCAACGCTGCGAAAGACCCCGCCCGGCTCGTTGATCACGCCCAGGAGCCGGCTGTCGAATGCGGCCCTGCTGTACTGGCCCTTCAGCCGGGGGCGATAGATATCGAAAATGCTGTTAAGCGTCGTCTCAACGCCCAGAACCAGCAGCAAAACGGGAATGATGTAGCCGATGACTTTGACCGGCACCTGGAAATGGAAGTGCACGCCCGCCAGGGACAGCGCCAGAGCAAAGCACAACAGCGCCACTCCGAGGAGGTAGCTGCCGCCGGCACGCAACGGTCTCCAGCGCAGCTCGGCGGACATGCCCGTGGCATAGCGTGACAACAGGAAGGCCAGAAAGGCGATGGCGGTCGTGGCGATCGCGGCGACCAGCGGTTGCCGCGTCTCGACTTGCGCCGGGTTTCGGAGCGCCGCCATCAGGTAGAAAGCGATCCCGATCTCGTACACGGCGATCAGGCCGACGAAGATCGGGATGAACCATCTCTCCAAAATATCGAGACGGCGCTGGGCGGCCGCCATCAGGGTGGCACGTTCCCCCTGGCCCTGGAAGATGGTCGAGGTCTCTTTCTCCTGGGCCAACTGACCCATGTCCAGCTTCTCCTGCTCCGCTAGGCTGCGCTGGTGGAACTGGATGGCCAGGGCCAGCCAGATCAAGGCCGCGGCCAGAATCTGCCACGCGACCGCTGAGACCGCGAAGAAACCGCTCCATCGACCGAGGAAGAAAGCAATGCCGAAGAAGACCAAGCTCAGAAAAAGGGAGGTCCAGGCCACTTGCTCGGGACGTTTTGACGATGCTGTCATTTCCGGTTCAACTCCCGACCGCGAACAAAAAACTGCTTCACCAAGTATTGACCAACGAAGGGTCAAAGTCCTTTACAGACACGAAGTCGCGTACTATAACACCTGTTGGCGTTGCCGTGTAGTGACAACCTGAAAAAAAACGCCTTTGCCGCCCACCGGGCCGTTCCGGACAGTGGCGGCCAGCGAGGGTTTCATTAAATGATGTATAACTTGATTACCATTGCGAAGAATACCCTGGTTGAGACGTTACGGCAGCCCGTGTACGCCGTTATCATCTTCATCGCCCTCTTGCTCTTTCTCGTGAGCCCGTCGTTATCGATGTACACGATGGACGACGATAACAAGCTTCTGCGAGAGATAGGCCTATCTACGCTCTTCTTGACGAGCTTGTTCATCGCAATCTTTTCCGCCTCCGGAGCCGTGTCGGTGGAGATCGAGAACAAGACCGTCATGACGGTGCTGACCAAGCCCGTGCAGCGTCCGATATTCATTCTGGCAAAATTCCTGGGCGTCCTCGGAGCTCTGGGCCTGGCCCATTACATTTGTACCGTTGCCCTTCTGATGGCGATTCGACACGGGGTTTTGGAGACCGCTTCGGACACACACGACTGGACCGTGATCGCCGCCGCGGGGGTCATCGCGGGGTTAACCATCCTTCTCAGTGCGTTCTTCAACTTCATTTACGACTGGAAGTTCGGGGCCACAGCGGTAGTTACCGGGGCCATTCTCTCCACCTTCGGCCTCGTGTTTCTGGTCTTCATCGACCGGACCTGGAAGTTCAACCCGGCCGAAAACGGCATCCACCTGCTTGATATTTACGGGTCGATTCTGCTGTTTCTGGCGGCGATCATCATCGCCGCGCTGGCGGTGGCGATCTCTTCCCGGTTTAACATGATGGTAACGCTCTCCGCCTGCATGGGGCTGTTTCTGTTGGGTTTGGTAAGCGATTACGTCTTCGGAAGGTTTGCCGAAACGCACATATGGGCCCGAATCGGCCGCTTTCTCGTGCCGAACTTGCAGGTCTTCTGGATCAGCGACGCCATTTACGAGGGCACCCAGGTACCGGCGCGATACATCTTCATCAGCGGGTCCTACGCGGTTTGCTACACCGTGGCTATTCTGGCTCTGGCCGTGGCTCTGTTCCAAAGAAGGCAGGTAGGCTGAGTCCCCCGGCGGGCGGTTTCCCTATACTCCCGAAAGAGTCTTGACGACCGCGATTTCGTCGCACTCCTGCTGTTTGGGGCAGCGGGCGCAGTCGCTCCAGACCTTCATCGGAAGCTCCTCCTTGGCAACGATGCGGAACCCCTGTTTCTCGAAGAACCCCGGCTCCAGTGTGAGAGCGAAAACGCGGGGTAGGCCCAACCGCTCGGCCTGCTTCAGCGCCGCGGTAACCAGGGCGGCGCCGAGACCTCTGCCCTTGTGGCTCGGGCTCACGGCAAGCGACTTGATCTCGGCCAGGTCCGACCAAATGATCTCGAGGGCGCAACAGCCCACCACCTGCCCGTCCCCGTCGGCGACCAGAAACGTCTGAAGGGTCTCGTAGACTTCGGCCAGCGACCGAAAGAGCATTCTGTCGTGTTCGGCATAGCAGTTGATCAGCGCGCAGATCGCTTTGGCATCCGAGATTTTGGCATCACGAACCGTCATAGGTCCGTACAGTATAACGCCGCAACCCAGGTTTTCAACCAACTTGCTCAGCGACGCCTGGGGGCATGATTTGCGCGTGAAATGGCAAAAAAGGACTGGAAAAACCGCGGCCGGTCACTACAATAGCGCAGATTTACGGCAGGCAGAACAGCGTATGAAGTTTGTATTGATCGATAGAATCGTATCCTGGGAAACGGGCAAGACCCTCACCGCGGTGAAAAGCGTATCGTTGGCGGAGGAGTACCTCGCCGACCATTTTCCCACCTTCCCGGTGCTGCCGGGAGTGTTGCTCTTGCAGGGGCTGGTCGAGTCGGCGAGCTGGCTGGTGCGTCAGACCGAGGATTTCGCCCACAGCATGATCCTGCTGGAACAGACGCGAAACGTGAAGTACAGGAGTTTCTTGCCGCCCGGCTCGCAGATCGAGTACACCGTCGAGGCCAAGGAGATCGACGAAGGGACGAGCCGCTTCCTGGGCCGCGGCGTGGCCGAGGGGCAGAAGATTGTCGAAGCCCGACTGGGACTGCGACATTTCAATCTGTCCGAACAACGCCCTGCCCTGGCAACCGTGGATGCCGAGGTGATTGCGCAGATGAAAAACCGGTTTCGCTTGCTTTGTCAGCAGGCGTAGAGACCGCGTTATATACAGGATTGTCAAAAGACCACAGTGACCGGAGGTAGCAACAGTCATGGCCATGAGTCGGGATGAGATTTTTGGGAAGGTTCAGGAGGTTCTAATCGACGCCCTCGGAGTCGATGACGACGAGGTAACCGCCGAGGCGACGCTGATGGGAGATTTGGGCGCCGAGAGCATTGATTTCCTGGACATCGTCTTTCGGCTGGAGAAAGCATTTGAGATGAAGGTGCCGCGTGAAGAGCTCTTTCCGGCCGAAGGCCTGCTGAACAACCCGGAACTGGTCAGCAACGGAAAGCTAACGGAGAAAGGGCTGACCGAGCTGCGCGAAAAAGTGCCGCACACGGATTTGACCGAGTTCGAGAACGATCCCGACATCAACAAGCTGGCGGATCTCTTCACGGTCAATGCGATCGTCAATTACATTGATGCGAGAGTCAATGCCGGCTGACAAGCCGGCTGCGTGACATCGGTGATTCACGGCAGGAGTATGCGAATGCAACCTGCCGTTCCTTTTGGTGTAAACCGGAAATGCGTTGGATCTGGATCGACAAATTTGTTGAGTTTGAAAGCGGCCGCCGGGCCGTGGCGGTCAAGAACGTGACTCTCGCGGAAGAGCACCTGCACGACCATTTCCCGGGATTCCCGGTGATGCCGGAATGCCTGATGATCGAAGCCATGGCCCAAACGGCGGGCATCCTCGTCGGAGAGGCCAAGGACTTCCAGGAGAAAGTGATTCTCGCCAAGATCAGCAAGGCAACGTTCTTCGATTACGTGCGGCCGGGAGACAGCATCCGGCTCGAAGCCCGGATTGAGACGATCACTTCTGAGGCGGCCGGCATCGCGGGCGAGATTCGGCGCGGCGATCAGCTCATCGCCGAGATTGAGTTGATGTTCAGCCACATCGATCAGAACCTGGCCGGCAAGAAGTTCCCCGAGGAGAACTTCGTCTTTACCGGGACGTTTACTTCCCTGTTGCGGGACGTCGTACTGGACAAGACCGCTTCCGACAGCCAGAAGACGGGGTCCGCCTGATGGGCGCCGCACGGGTGGTCGTAACCGGGCTGGGCGCCGTCAGCCCACTGGGCCTCAGTGCCGGGGAAATGTGGACCGGGCTCTCTGCCGGTCGTTGCGGCATCGGCCGTATCCGGGCCTTTGACCCGACGGGGCTCGCCTGCGAGCTCGCCGGAGAGGTCGGCGACTATCGCATCCAGGAGTACGTGCCCAGAACACACCGCAAAGCCGTCAAGCTGATGTGTCGCGATATTCAACTCGCCGTCATGGCGGCTCGCGAAGCGGTGGCCGACAGCGGCCTGATCACCAAGGGCATCGATCCCGACAACATCAACGTCGATCCAACGCGACTGGCGGTCAACTTCGGGGCGGGCATGATCAGTTGCGATCTTGTCGAGCTGGCCCCGGCGGTCGCCGCCAGTACCACCAATGGGGTCTTTGACCTGCACAAATGGGGCCAGCAGGGGCTTCCGCTGGTGACGCCCCTTTGGCTGTTGAAGTATCTGCCCAACATGCTCGCCTGCCACGTGGGGATCATTCATGACGCCCAGGGTCCCAGCAACACGATTACGTGTGCCGAAGCGTCGGGCCATCTGGCGGTTGGCGAGGCGGCCCAGATTCTCGCCCGGCGCGATGCTGATATTGCCCTGGCGGGAGCCGCAGAGGCCAAGGTGAATCTCATCATGATGGTGCGGCAATGGCTCCTGCAACGGACCGCCTCCGGATGCAACGACCATCCGGAAACGGCCTGCAGGCCGTTCGATGCCGGCGCCACGGGATCCGTCTTCGGGGAAGGCGCCGGTGTCGTCGTCCTCGAATCATTGGAGAACGCGCGGAATCGAGGCGCCAAAATCCTCGCCGAGATTGTCGGTGTAGGCCAGAGTCACAACGCTCATGCGGCCTTCGAGAAGCTTGAGCCGGATGGCAAAGGACTGCAGATAGCCATTGAAAAAGCCCTGGACGACGCTGAAATCGACCCGGAAGAGCTGGATCTGGTCGTTCCTCACGGCACCGGCGTGCCGGGCGATGACCGCGCCGAGACCCGTGCGCTCGAGGGGGCGCTGGGGGATGTGGCGGGCAGCGTACCGACGTGGCCGACGAAGAGTATGTTGAGCACAACCGGGGCAGCCAGTGGCCTGCTCGATCTGATAGCGGCCGTGCGGGCGATGAACGAAGGGGTGATACCCGCGGCGCAGAACTTCACCACCCCGGCAGACGGATGCCATCTCAATATTGTCAAAGAAACAAGTCAGAGGCAAATTCGCCACGCGCTGTGCTGCAGTTACACTCACGGCGGGCAAACGGCCGCGCTGGTGGTAAAACACTACGATCAAAGGGATGCGGCGAGCTAAACGGATATGAAGACGGCAACGATTCAGCAGCGCGTAGTCATTACAGGCATGGGTGTCGTCTCTCCGCTCGGCAACGACGTGGAAACGCTGTGGAGGGCGATTCTGGCCGGCGAAAGCGGCGTGGGTACAACTACCATATTCGACGCTTCCACATTTCCCACGACGTTCGACGCCGAAGTCAAAGACTACGATTTTCGACGGTATACACAGCACCCGGAATCCCACGAAGGCTGCAGTCGCGGCTCGGGCTTTGCCCTTGGCGCCGCGGCCCAGGCGTGCCGGCAGGCAGGCATTTCCGTGGAAACGCCGCAGCCGGCCGACGGCATCGACAGAGCCCGGATGGGCATCTATCTCGGCGCCGGCGAAGGCTC
>JAFGCA010000693.1 GCA_016932895.1 Sedimentisphaerales bacterium
GGGCGGCGTTGAACGATCAGCGTGACGCGCAGGCTTACGTGCGCGAGGTGCAGGAGAAAATCCAGCGCTGCTTCGGCCCCTGGCCGGAGAGGACGCCCTTGAAGCCGCGCATCACCGGCGTCGTCGAGCGCGATCAATACAGGATCGAGAAGCTCATCTTTGAGAGCCGCCCCGGTTTCCTGGTCACGGCCAACCTCTACGTGCCGAAGGGTCGGGACTTTCCGCTGCCCGGCGTGATCGGCACCTGCGGCCATTCCTCCAACGGCAAGGCCGCCGAGTTCTACCAGGCCTACGCCCAGGGACTCGCCCGCCAGGGATACGTCGTCCTCATCTACGACCCGATCAGTCAGGGCGAACGGCTCCAGTACCCCAACGAGCAGCTCAAATCGCGCATCGGCGTCGGTGTCGGCGAGCACCTCTACGCCGGCAACCAGCAATTCCTCGTCGGCGAGTTCTTCGGCTCCTGGCGCGCCTGGGACGGCATCCGCGCGCTGGACTACCTGCTCACGCGCGAGGAAGTGGACCCCAAGCAGATCGGCGTCACCGGCAACTCCGGCGGCGGCACGATGACCACGTGGCTCTGTGGCGTGGACCGCCGTTATGCGATGGGCGCGCCGGGCTGCTTCGTCATTACGTTTCGGCACAACTGCGAGAACGAGCTGCCCGCCGACACCGAGCAATGTCCCCCGCAGGCCCTGGCCCTGGGATTGGACCATTCGGACTTCCTCGCGGCCATGGCCCCCAAGCCCGTCATCATCCTGGCCAAGGAGAAGGACTACTTCGACGCGCGCGGCGCCGAGCTGGCCTACGAGCGTCTGCGACACCTGTACGGGCTGTTCGGAGCCGCCGAGAACGTCGCCCTCTTCATCGGACCGGGCTACCACGGCTACTCGCAGGAGAATCGCGAGGCCATGTACCGCTGGTTCAATCGCACCACCGGCGTCTCCGATGCGCGGAGTGAGCCCGAGATCACCATCGAGAAAGATGAGACGCTCTGGTGCGCGCCGAGAGGCCAGGTGTGCGAGCTGGATTCCAAGCGCATCTACGCATTCACCGCGGAAAAGTCGCGGGCCCTGGCCCGGCAGAGGCCGGCGCAATTCACGCCATCGCAATTAGGCCGGCATATCAAGGAGGTCCTGCGTTTGCCCGAAGCGGACGAGACGGCTCCCGGCTACCGCGTCCTGCGGACCTGGCGAGGGCGGGGCTATCCCCGGCCGCAATGGACCACCTATGTCGTCGAGACCGAGCCGGGCATCCAGGCCATCGTGTATCGTCTGGGCCAGGAGTGGTTGAACTCGCGGCCTCACGCGGATTCGAAGCGTGCCGTCCTGTACGTCTCGCATATTTCCAGTGACGCGGAGCTGCGCGAGGAGGCGTGGCTGGCCGAGCTGGCGCGGTCCGAGCCGGAGACGGCCTTCTACACCGTGGATGTGCGCGGGGTCGGGGAATCACGTCCGAACACCTGTGGCGAGAACTCCTTCTTCGACCTGTATGGCTGCGACTATTTCTACTCCATCCACTCGATCATGCTCGACCGACCGTACCTCGGCCAGAAGACCTACGACGTCCTCCGCGTTCTGCAGTGGCTCAAGAGCGCCGGTCACGATGAGATTCATCTCGTCGGCAAAGGCTGGGGCGCCCTGCCAGCGACGTTTGCCGCCGTCCTGAACGACGATGTCAAGCAGGTGACGCTGAAGAACGCCCTTACCTCGTACAGCGACATCGCCGAATCGACGGATTACAAATGGCCGCTCTCGACGCTCGTGCCGAACATCCTCTCGTCCTTCGACCTGCCCGACTGCTACCGGGTCCTGCAGAAGAAGGACCTGCGCCACATCGAGCCGTGGGGGCCGCAGGCAAAGCCCGCCGAATGAGAAAGGGAAACAGCAAAGGGGTAGAAACGCCACCACGAAAAAGGGAGACACGGGCATGATGATGTACACCTTTTCATCACCCTGTCTCCCCGTTGCGCAGTGCCTCTATTACAGTCCATTGTAAGAAGTAGGTTGCACTGGCAACATGACATCATCCCTACCGCGGATTGACCGTCTTTGCAATACGTATATATGCGTATTTTTTTCAAATTCATGTGGGGAGAGGCTGGACAGGCTCCGTTTCCATAGACTACATTGCTTCTTTATAGGACGCTCCAGGCTCATGGAGGATGGGTGAGCGTTCGCTTGGGGCGGCAGGTTTGATGAACCGGATAACTCTATAGGAGGTAGAGTTATGTCCACTCGACCGTGCCGTGCGATTGCTGACTGGAATTACTGGCCTGCCGATTCTTGCCGGCCGGGCCCATCCTCAATCGGCCATCCGAAATCTACATTGAGAATCGTGACTTCTTCCGTTCTGCCTCTTGCCCTTTGCCTCTTAAGTGGCCTGGGCTGCCGTTCGGAAAGCAAGTGCGGAGACCTCTGGGACTCCCCGACGATCAAAGGGACGCGCGCCCTGGTCGTGATCCCGGCCGAGGAGCTGAAGATATTGCGCGTCGACGGGCGAAACGTGCGTGCGTACCAGATCACGCCGCCCCACGGGCAGCGTGAGTACCTCATTCCGGCCGGAGAGCACACGATCACGGCGGTGTTTCGCTACGCAACCCCCGTTAACAACGGCCTGCTCGGCGAGGTCCGGGGCCATCCACTGCGGATCAAGCACTTCTTCCACGCCGGACGCGAGTATGCCGCCACCTACCGGATACACCGCTACGAAAGGACCGAGCCGCGCTGGTTCCTCGAAGTGGTCGCCACGGCCCTGTTTACGCCGGTAGACTACTACTGGTCGATGGATATCGTAGACCGGGCCCAGGCCGGGGCCAAAACCCGGCGTACGGGCCCCTGCCCGGAAGCGGCCACCGCCGACGTCGGACCCGACCGGCGCACCCGGCCGGTGGCCTTTCAAGCGGACTTGGCCGAGACCGTCGCGACGATCCTCGCCCAACGGGAGAACCTCGAACCACAAGTCAGGAACGCCCCGGAATACCGGTGAAATGCCGACACAGTCGAGGGATTCTCACCCGGCCCATACAATCCCTACCATCGGTATGACCTTGGCTCTCGTGGCTCGATTGTGAGTGTCCAGGCATGATGTTTCGTTAAAATAGCGAGCTGCACCCTTTGATACCAGAGGGCATTCTGGTAAAATAGGCAATATATGATTCTATGGGGGTATTTGGCATGGTGATGAGAAGTTTTCCGGAGGAGGGTACGATGGACCAAGCCAGTCTGGAAGGCGCGCTGAACGATCTGGTGAAGCAGTTCGGAGACAGCGCCGACCCGAGTCACCGGAAACTGGCCAATCTGGCCAAGCAGGCTGAGGTCAAGCACAAACAGCTCGAGAAGAGCATCGACAAGCTTCAGGACTTGCTGGACTACCTCCGGGTCTGCATCAAGTATCAGACGTTCGATCTGGAAGCGACCCGGCGGGAGAACGAGTATCTCCGCAAACTCCTGGAGGAGAGCAGCCGCGGCGAGGGTGAATAACCCGCGTCGAAGCCGTGGAAGCGAACGCTCAGACACCGCCCCGCCGACGCGAGGGGGGGTGTTTCCGACGATTTTGTCCGTCCGATTCGGCCGAGAAGGCCGGCGCCGGACGGGCGGCGCGGACAAAGAACGGGGCTACGGCTCATTCGTCATCATTTTCACATTTGCGAAGCGCTCTTGCACGCAAGGGTTTACGCTTTTGCCGGCATCAGGGGGAAAGTTCACGGGCGATTTTGCCGATACCTACAGTGTCACGGGAATTGGCCCGCAGGCTCAATGAACACAGGACCCTCGGGCGTCATATAACTATGGACAACACGATGCAGGGATCGCTGAGCGGGTATAACGCAAGGACGCTGAAGGCTGTGCATTGACAAGGCTGTGAAAGTACCATAAGGTAATGCCAAAGAAGGAGTTTGGGCGATCATTGGGCCCCGGCAAGTCATCGATACTATCTATTCTTGAGTGGACGTAAGAAAAGATGTTTGAACGCTTTACAGATCGAGCCAGAAAGGTGATGGCGCTGGCCAATCAGGAGGCCCAGCGTTTCAATCACGAATACATCGGGACCGAGCACATCCTGCTGGGCTTGGTGAAAGAAGGCAGCGGTGTCGGCGCGACCGTGCTGAAGAATCTGGACGTGGATATCAAGAAGCTGCGTCTGGAGATCGAGAAGCTGGTCAAGAGCGGCCCGGACATGGTTACGATGGGCAAGCTGCCCCAGACCCCGCGCGCCAAAAAAGTGATTGAGTACGCGATCGAAGAGGCACGCTCGCTCAACCACAACTACGTGGGGACCGAGCACATCCTGCTGGGCCTGCTCCGCGAGAACGATGGGATCGCCGCGCAGGTGCTGATGAACCTCGGGCTCAAGCTCGAGGACGTTCGCCAGGAGGTGCTGAATCTGCTCGGCGCCGGCGTCGAGGACGCACCCAGCGACCTCGGGTTGAAAATGGGCCCGGCCACCGGTCGCAATAAGCCCAAGAGCAAGACGCCCGCCCTCGACAGCTTCGGTCGGGACGTTACGCAGTTGGCCGCCAACGGCGAGCTCGATCCCGTCATCGGGCGCAAGCGCGAAATCGAGCGGCTGATCCAGATTCTCTGCCGCCGCACCAAGAACAATCCCGTGCTGCTCGGAGAGGCCGGCGTCGGCAAGACGGCCATCGTGGAGGGACTGAGCCAGCAGATCGTCAACAAGCAGGTCCCCGAGATTCTCAAGGACAAGCGAATCGTGGGCCTGGACCTGGCGATGATGGTGGCCGGCACGAAATACCGAGGCCAGTTTGAGGAACGCATCAAGGCCGTCATCAACGAAGTGCGCCGAGCCGCCAACGTCATCCTGTTCGTCGATGAGCTCCACACGCTCGTCGGGGCCGGCGGGGCCGAAGGCGCCATCGACGCCTCGAACGTCCTCAAGCCCGCCCTGGCGCGCGGCGAAGTGCAGTGCATCGGGGCCACGACCCTCGACGAATATCGCAAGTACATCGAAAAAGACGGCGCCTTGGAGCGCCGCTTCCAGACGATCATTGTCGAGCCGCCGTCGAAAGATGAGACGGTGGCAATCCTGCGCGGGTTGCAGGATCGCTATGAGGCCCACCACCGGGTCCGCTTCACCGACGAGGCGCTTTTCCAGGCGGTGGAGTTCTCGACCCGCTACATCACGGGTCGTTGCCTGCCGGACAAGGCCATCGACGTGGTGGACGAATCGGGTGCCCGGGTCAGGCTCAAGAACATGACGCCGCCGCCGGATTTGACCAAGCTCGAATCGCGCATCGAGCAGTTGCAGCGCGAGAAAGACGAGGCCGTGCGCGGCGCCGACTACGAGCGAGCGGCTTCCCTGCGGGATGAGGCCCAGCGTCTGCTCGAAGAGAAGACGCAGATGCACAAGGACTGGTACGAGCAAAACAAAGAGTCGACCGGCGTGGTCGATACCGAGATCATCGCCGAGGTCGTCAGCAACATGACGGGCGTGCCGCTGACGCGACTGGAGAAGAAAGAGACGCAGCGGCTGCTCGAGCTCGAAGCCGAGTTGCACAAGACGGTCGTCTCGCAGGACGAGGCGATCACGGCGGTGGCCAAGGCCGTGCGGCGCAGCCGCAGCGGCATGAAAGATCCGAACCGCCCCATGGGCTGCTTCATCTTCCTCGGGCCCAGCGGCGTCGGCAAAACCCTGCTCGCCCAGGCGCTGGCCGAATTCATGTTCAGCGACCGCAACGCCCTGATCCGGCTCGACATGAGCGAGTTCATGGAGAAGCACAACGTCAGCCGGCTCGTCGGCGCCCCTCCGGGATACGTCGGCTACGAAGA
>JAFGCA010000078.1 GCA_016932895.1 Sedimentisphaerales bacterium
CGCCGCGTCACGCCAACGTATTCGTCCATCGTTGTGCCGGCTACGTTGACGAAAACCGGGATCGACATCGTCTCAATGACGGGCAGCTTCTCGGTGACGAATCGCTCCAACCCCACGTTGGCCAGGCCGATGGCGTTGAGCATGCCGGCGTCGGTCTCGACGATGCGCGGCGTGGCGTTGCCTTTCCTCGGCTCCAGCGTGATGCTCTTGGTGATGAAGCCGCCCAGCGCGTTGATGTCCATGAAGTCGGCCAGCTCGTCGGCGTACCCGCACGTGCCCGACGCGGTCAAGACCGGGTTGGCCAGCCGGACCCCGGCAAAATCCACCGAAATGTCGATGCTCTCACTCATACGATTCACTGGTAGCGGCAAGCGTCCTTCATCTCCTCATGGTATCCTTCGACGCCAATTTCTTTCATGCGGTTGCCCATTTCCATCCAACGTCGCTTGAGGTCCGCATTTGCGGCAGTTCAGCCCGCAAGGGGCCAAGTGACACAGTATGTCGCTGTATTCCATAGTTCCGCTCCACACGGACACAAGCGGTCACGTGTGCCAGACCACCTCTTTGGCGTCGAAGACGGGGCCGTCCTGGCAGCAGAGTTTGTAAAGGGTCTCGTCAGAGTCGGGCATGCGGCATTCGATGGCGCAGCTCTGGCAGAGGCCGATTCCGCAGGCCATGCGGCGTTCCATGCTCACCTGGCAATCGAGGCTCCACTTCTCGGCAATGCGCGCCACGGCCGCAAGCATCGCTTCCGGGCCGCAGGCGTAGATGATCGCCTCCTCCGCCGGGCACTCGTGCTGGTCCAGCCACTGGACGAGGCACTCGGTCACCAAACCCTGGTGCCCGGCCGAGCCGTCGTCCGTCGCCAGCACCGAGGGGATGCCGTACTTCGCGAAGGCCGGCACGCAGAATCCCAGATTCTGCGAGACCTCGTCGAGCCGGCCTTCGAAGGGCAGCGCCCCGAGCGTCTGGGCCCCGACAAACGCCACGGCGTCGATATCGGGGTGCTCGGCGGTGAGAAGCTTCGCCAGGCAGCGGATGGGCGGCGCGCCCATGCCGCCTACCACCAACAAGGCCGTCTTCTTGCCTTCCGGGATCGAGAACCCGTTGCCCAGCGGGCCGACGATGCTGATCGCATCACCGCTTCTCAATGTCGTCATACGAACGGATGCGGGACCGAGAACGCAGTAAAGAAGCTCGGCCGTCGTCCTGTCTTCCTCGGCCGTGACGTCGGCAAAGCTGAAGGGCCGGCGCAACAGCACCTTTCGCTTGCAGACGTCCCGCAGATGGGGCGGGATCTGATCCTCCGCGGGCAAGCCCGCTTGGGACGCGTCGACCTGAACGAACTGGCCGGGCCGGAAAGCCGCGAATGCTTTGGCCCCGGCGTCGGCAAACTTCAGGTTCATCTTGTAGAAACACTCACCCGCCGGCCTGTTTGACAGGACCGTCGCCGTGAAGATCCCTTTCTCCGGCGTTGTGCATTCATCGGGCATAGCTTCTGCCTTACGTTAGAGACGCCTTCGGAGTCCCGGAGCCACAACAAGCGTCAGAGCAGACTCTCGTAGACTCTGACGCCATCGACTACCTTGCAGACGTGAACTGCATACTTCTCAGTAAAATCGGGCCGGCTGCGCGGATAGGCAGCATCAACGGCCGCTTTGACTGCTTCGACGCTCCCGGCCTCCACCAACGCGCCGGAGGCACCCTTGTCACCGCCGCCCAGCATGCGTTCTCCGAGGACGCCGGGCACGCTTCGCACGATATCGCACATCGTTTCCAGCTCGGGTCCGGAGATCTTGTAGTCGTCTCTCAGACCGAGGCCGTCTTCGCGAAAGATCGCACCGACCGTCTCGATATCACCGGTCTTCCACGCCTCCATCATGCGATAGAACCGCTGCTGGGCATGGTAAATGTAGTTGAGCCGGTCGCAGTGGTCCGGGTGGCTTGGGCCGAACCGGGCCACGATCTTCTCGTAGGTGGCGTCGTCCTTGATGTCGGCCAGGCAGGTGATGTCGAAGCCGGCCTCCCGGAGGATTGCCACGAACGCCTCGCACTCGCTTCTGCGGACGGCGTACGTGGATTTCTCCAGGCCGGGCCGGTCCGTTCCCGTATCGAGGACCACGATGCGAAAGTCGGTGGCGCCCGCGCCGATGGGCACGTACTCAATCGAGCGGTCCTGCGGATTGTAGTAGGTACCCATGCCTTCTTTGGCAAAGAGGATCATCGTCTGGTCGAGCTGGCCGCAGGGCGAGCCGATGTAGTCGTTTTCCACCGCCTGGGCCAGGTCCACGATTTGGATCTGTTCTTCTACCTCGATGCCGTTGGCGTCGAAGAGGGACTGAATCAGGTTGATGCAGAGCGAGGCCGAACGGCTCATGCCGCCGCCGGGGATGTTCCCGTAGAGCACGCCGTCGATCCCCTGCGTCAGTGCGAAGCCCTCCCGCTTGAGGATGTAGTCGATCCCGTAGGCGAATCGGCCCCAGGTCTCGGCGATCGCCTCGGATTTCGGCTCCGGCACGTCGCCGATCGTATATTCGATCACGGCGTCGTCGGGGAAGTTGCCGCTGAAGAGACGGACTTTGTCGGTGCCGTTGGGTTTGTACGCCAGCCAGATGAAGCGGTCGGTACCGACGCCGAACAGCTCGGTCCCGTTGTAGTCGCCGTGCTCGACGCCCAGACAGAACCGCGACGACGTCCGCCGCACCTTGCCTCCGGCGATCTTGAGACCGTGCTCCTGCGCCAACTGCTGAAGTTTCGCCAACGCTGATTGATCGTCCTTCGTCAACTCCATCTCGACCCCTGCTTGTAGAAAATACCTGTAAACCGCGTGTAAAAAAGAGCAACGCTGCCGAATATAGTCGAGCCGGGGGCGAACATCAAGCTCGAATCCCGCCTTCGTCGGGGCGATTGTCCGAAAAACCTGAATGCCGCGTCGGAACGGTATGGTATCATGCAGCCGTGAAACGTGCGGGCCTTCTGATGCACTTTCACCGGGCGCGTCGCCTTGAGGATCGGCTCGGATTCGCTTCTGTCGGTTGATGCGTGGACGTTGAGACGGGGCCGAATGATGCGGTTGCGAAGTAGAAAGGATGGGGAGAATGAAGACGGAGAGCATGTGGCGGTGTGCAACGCTGGCGGCTCTGGTCCTCGTGGCGGCCCGGGTCGCAGGCGCGGGCGCTTCGGCCGAGTACGTCCGGATCGAGAAGCTCTCGGAGCGTGTGGTCCTTGGCTACTGGCTCGGGACGGGTCGATGCAATCTCCTGGCAATCAAGTCGCAAAAGGGGCTGGTCATCATCGATACGGAGATGTCGCCTCGCATCATGGCGCCGATCAAGGAGAGACTGGAAACGGCGCTGGGACGCGATGACTGGGCCTATGTCATCAACACCCACGCCCATATGCATCACGCCGGAGGGAACTGTCTCTTCAAGGACGCGGTCGTGATCGGCCATGAGAATCTGGCCGACGATATGAAGTGGCTCGTCGAAAAGCAGGTGGACGAAGCCTGGAAACGCAAGGAGCTGGCAAACAACGCCAGGACGATTCGTCGGCTGCGCGGTCAGCTGCCGCAGACCTCGGGCAATCCGATGCTGACCCAGAGGATACAGGGCGAGATCGAGTTCTTCCGCCTCAATACGCAGGACATGAGGGAAGGCTTTGAAATCGTCAAGCCGACGGTGACCTTTTCCGACAAATACACGCTCGATCTGGGAGACGTGCGGCTGGAGCTGGTCTTTTTCGGCAAAGGGCACAGTCTTTCCGACATCCTGATCCACATCCCGCAGGAGGGCGTGCTCGTGACGGGCGCCATCGTGTACCAGCGCGGCCACCTGCCCGGCATCACGGAGAGGGCGGAACTGAAGGACGTGCACCGTTACATCGCCGTGCTGAACGCGTTGCTGCAGGAGGGGGTCAGAATCGATGCGGTGATCGCCTCGCACAGCCCACCGCTTACCCGCGGCGATCTCAAACTTGTGCGCGATTACTACCAGACCATGCTCGACGGGATGCGCGCCGCCCAACGAGAGGGCCTGACACTGGAGCAGGCCAAGGATCGCTTCGCCGTTCGCAGGAAGTTTCCCCATTTCTGGCAGCCGCACGCGGCCCAATGGGCCAAAGCCAAGCAGGACCGCAACATCACGGTCCTGTGGAACCACCTGCACAGCGACAGCCCGAAAGAAAGTGATAGTCGGCCGGATATTGAATTGAACTGAAGGAGTCTGTGGAATGATGGGAATCTCAGAGTTGCTACTGAGAGCCGCGTATCGACGATTGAACCGTCTTGGTGTGCTGCTGGTGGTTTCGTGTGCGGTGTCAAACGTATCGGTCGGCCAGATGGTGACGGGCAGTCGCATGGCCGATTTCAACAAGACGTTCGGTTTGCCTGATACGGAGCCTGCGTATCAGGCGATTCTATTTGAATCGAACGCGGCGGGGAACGTCTTTCATCCGGGCGAAAACCCCCGGTTTCGGTTCCAGATCCAGAACGGAAGCGACTCGCCGATTCGATTGCAGGGAAAGGTGGATGTAATCGCCTACGGGACCAAGGGTGTCCCGGGTGACATCTGGCGGCCCCAGGTGTTTAAGATCGCCGACGTCAAGACGATTCCCTTCGCGGCGGATGTAGCGGCGAAGGGGTGGCAAAACGTTGCCATCGAGCCGAAGATCCCACAGCACAACGGAGGCTATGCGCTGGTGGTGGATTTGGGCCCGCATGGGCGGCAGTTTCTTACCGGCCTGGTGCGAACGTTTCGGCCGGACGGTCGCCGGGTGCAGTATCCCAAGCAGTCGCTGGAGTCGATGCCACCGGCCATCCTGCAGCGCCTGGGCATTCAGGCGATCCGATACGGGGTCGCCTACCATCTGTCGGGCACGGAACAACGCAGGCGATCACTGGAGGCGCTGGACGCCGAATTCAAAGAGATGCACGACCATCATGTTACGGCCGTGGTGGAAATCGGCACGGGCCACCAAGGCCAGCCCCTGGGTCGCGGTCGTCCCCATCTGGACGAACAGGGCAAAATGAAGGGTGGCAAGGAAGACCTCGTCTGGCTGCCGGAATTCGACGACGATTACCAGCGGTTCGTCTACGAGTTGGCTTGCACGTACGGCTGGCCGAAGGGGCCTATCACCGGTTTCATGTTGTGGAACGAGCCGTGGGAGGGCCTGTCCATCTCCGGCTGGGGCGCGGACATGATCCGATACCGTACCTTGTACAAGCGGATGGGCGATGCGATCTTCCGGGCGCGCAAGGACGCCGGCGTGGAGGTGTTGATCGGCGGGTGTGATTCGTCCACCAACACGTGGGACAAGCTGTTCCCCGACGGCAGCGACGAGTTTCTGCCGTACCTGGATTTCTGCTCGATTCATTACCAGGGACTCTCGGCGCCGGTGTTGTATCCATCGTGGAACCAGCGGCGGCACTACAAGGGACGCGTCTTGATCTGGGACACG
>JAFGCA010000694.1 GCA_016932895.1 Sedimentisphaerales bacterium
CCTGGCTGTCATGAACCGCCGTGGTACGGAACCGTACGCCCGGTGGTGTGAGAGGCCGGAGGGGGCAACCCCTCCCGCCTACTCGATCAGAGCCGGTTGGTGGTCCTGTCTCGCGTGGCGCCTTTTTATACCTGAGGCGGAGTCAGATGAACAGAGAAGCGCGGTCGTCTTCTATCCGTTGGGCCAGTCCGGCCGACGTTCGCTGTTCGCCCGGGCGAAACGACAGGGGCTCGGCGAATTGCATGACGATGCGGCGCAAGGCGGAATTGACGCCGTCTACGTGACAGACCTGCCCCGAGCGGATGACGTCCACCATGTCGAACGAATCGTCCGGGCCGTAGCGGGGAACGCTGAAGCGCGCGGTGACGTGCTGGCCGGGATACGGACAGCGCTCGTCGGCGTAACAGGTGAAGGCGGCCGCCGTGCTCGATACCTTCGCCATCTGTCCCTGGGACAACTCTCCCTCGAAGTTCTCCGCGAACCAGATGGGCCAGTGGTAATGCAGGGACTGCTCGGCCCTGGGCTCTTGTGTTGCGTTCATTTTTGTCCACCCTCTACAACCGGATGCAACTGTTTGTCATGTCATCAATGGGATCGGCTGTGTGCGATTCCGACTTAAGAGGGAGATACCGAGAAAATGGCGCTCTCCGCGGTTGCTATGCGCGCTTTGCCGATTGCGGGGTCGCAATGGGAGGGGAGAGAGCATGTGATTTTCGGCGTGCCTGTTCCGGCCGGACGCGACGTTCCTATAATCCCTCTCGCGTGCTTCGCACAAGATCGGCGAACATGCGTCCGCGCTGCTGGAAGTTTTCAAACATGTCGTAACTGGCGCAGGCGGGACTCAGCAGGACGATGTCGCCGGGTGCGGCCAGCGCGCCGGCGCGGTCCACTGCTTGAGCCAGCGAGGAAGCCCGCTCGATGCGCAGGGAAGGACGGGGTGTAGCGGCGCGAATCGCGCCGGCAATTTTGTCGGCCGTCTGGCCTATGAGGACGGCGGCCTTGGCACGCCGCGCGACCGTCTCGCCCAGTTCGTCAAAAGGCAGCTTCTTGTCGTATCCGCCGGCAATGATGATTTTCGGCTCTTCAAATGCCTCGAGCGCCACGATGGCGCTCTGAGGCGTCGTGGCGATGGAGTCGTTGTACCAGCGTACGCCGTTATTGATAGCGACCAGCTCCAGACGATGGGGCAGCGCTTTGAACTGCGGCAAAGCCGCTGCGATTGCTCGATTTGTCACGCCGAACTGCCTGGCGATAGCGATCGCGCCGGCCAGGTTGGACAGGTTGGCCCGGCCCGGCAAGACAAAGCTCTTTCGTATTTCTTCGCTCACGGCGTCGGCAGAGTACTTCAGGCAAAGGCGTCCGCCCTGTTGCGCGTATTTGTCGTGCCACCGGGTGGCGATCGGGTCGTCGGCGTTGAAAATGGAGACCGGTGGCGTGTCCTGGCAGGATTTCTGAAAACGAAAGATGTTTTCCTTGGCCGCACAGTATGCTTCGAAGGTCCCGTGTCGATCGAGGTGGTTCGGGGTCAGGTTGGTCAGCAGCGCGACGTGAGGGGCCGCCTGGATCCGGGCCAACTGTTCGAGCTGAAAGCTCGAAAGCTCCAGGACCACCACGTCCCGCGTGCCGATTTGATCGAGCGAGGCCAGCAGGGGGCGATTGCCGATGTTGCCGCTGAGCCAGACTTTCTCGTAGGTGCATCGATCTTCGCCGCGCGGGGCTTTTTCGAGAAGATGCGCCGTCAGCGCCGTGGTTGTGCTTTTGCCGTTGGCGCCGGTGATGCCGACGGTCTTGGCCGGGCACATTTGGAAGAAGAGCTCGATCTGAGACGTGATGAGCTTATCGTGTTCGCGTGCGATTTGGAGGAACTCATTGTTGGGGGGCACGGCCGGATTGACCACAACGATGTCGGCTGTGGCGAAATCATCCGGTTCGTGCTGGCCCAGGTGAAGATCAACGTCCGCCAATTCACGCAACTGCCCGATCGAATCCAGAAGCTGCTCCTGCGCCGCCATATCCGTGACGACCACCCGGGCGCCGGCCTGAGCGGCAAATCGGGCCACGTCCACCCCGCCGCCAAAGCGCCCCAGGCCCATCACCAGAACCCTTTTGCCGGCCAGCGGAACTCCCCGGGCAGACTTGATTGTCACTTTCTCAGACCAAAGATCGTTCATGGTGTACCTGTCGATTCATCGATAAGCGGTTCGTATCCGGCAGCGGTATCCTATCGCCAAGAGGCGGTGAAATGAAAGGGGAAAGTTCCCCGTGCTGTGCGGTGAACGTTGAATTCAGGGCCCACACTCGGTACGTTATGTACGTTGGAACATGAAAGGCCGTTGGGGCACGTGTGGTCCCGGATAGTCTGATCTGCGTCTCATCTCTGCAAAGGATTCGTTTCATGGTTCAGAGAAATGCCATTGTGTGGGGCGTATTGGGATTGTTGGCGGCAGGCCCGGCGACGGCGGCACCGCCTGATGCTGCGATGGAGCAGAGGGACCTGTGGGTGGCCAAACAC
The DNA here is from genome assembly GCA_016932895.1 of Sedimentisphaerales bacterium. The sequence goes on from JAFGCA010000694.1 coordinate 2,513, forward strand.
TTCACCCCTCTACGCGAGACTGTTGCGGGAACGTCCGAGCGGCAGTCCGAGCCGGAATCGGGTCTGATCGTCGTTGCCAACCACGATCCCGTGCAGAACAACGCGCGGGCCGGCCGGCCTCTGAAGCTGGGCCCGACGGAGTACACCCGGGGGCTGTACTGTCATGCGACGAGTCACGTTGTAGTACGTCTGCCGCAGGCGGGTCAGACCTTTACCGCAATGATCGGTGTGGATCACAACGAAGACACGCGTAACGGCGGTGGCAGTGTCGTGTTTTTCGTCGAAGCGAGCGGCAGGGAAGTCTTTCGCTCGGATGTCATGCGCGGCGGCGGCAGGCCGGGCGTGCCGATACAGGTTGACCTGGACGGGGCAAAGGAGTTCTCGCTTCGCGTTAGTAATGCCGGCGACGGGATTTCCTGCGACCAGGCGGACTGGGCCGACGCGAAAGTCGTGTTGTCGGACGGGAAGGAAGTCTGGCTCGGGGACATGCCGATCATTCCCGGGGCCGGTCGACCGCTTCAGGAACGCACCGTCTTCAAGCTGCCGTTTTCCTTTGTCTATGGTGGCAAGGTGTCGGACGAGCTTCTGGGATCGTGGAAGTTCGACGAGTCGGTCGAGAAGATGGATGCCGGTCGCACGAAGCGCACGCAAACCTACGCCGACCCTCAAACGAATCTTGTGGTGCGGTGTGAAGCGGTCGAGTATCGCGATTTTCCCACCGTGGAATGGACACTCCATTTCAAGAACGCCGGCCCAACGGATACTCACATCCTGGAGAGCATTCAGTCGCTGGATGTGCGCTTGGACAGCGAGAGTGCCGTTGAGTTCTTGCTGCACCATTTCGTGGGCAGTCCCTGCACGCCGCAAGACTACCGACCACTTGAGACCAGGCTGGGGCCCGGAGCGAAGAAACGGATCTCCGCGGCCGGGGGGCGTCCGACCAACAGCGACCTGCCGTATTTCAACCTGGAAACTCGCAGGGGAGGCGGAATCGTCGCGGTGGGCTGGCCGGGCCAGTGGGCCGCGC
>JAFGCA010000695.1 GCA_016932895.1 Sedimentisphaerales bacterium
AGCATGATCGCCTGGGGCATGATCGTGGGCAGCCCGCTTCTCGGCGTGCTCTCGGAGAAGGTGCTCAAGAGCCGCAAGAAGACGTTCATTCTCGCCTCGACCGCGCTGACGCTGCTGCTGGCGTTTGTCGCGGCGTTTCCGGCCGGGCTGCCGCGCCCCGTTCTTTACCTGTGGTTCCTCCTGTTCTCGGTGTGCTCTTCGGCGATTGTGATCATGGGCTTCACCGCGACCAAGGAGCTGTTTCCCGTCGAGATCGCCGGGACGTCGGTCGGGACCGTGAACCTGTTTCCCTTCCTCGGCGGCGCGGTGTTCATGCCGCTGCTGGGCCGAATCCTGGATGCGTATCCGCGCACCGTCGCCGAGACCTACTCCGTCGGGGCCTACCGAACGGTCCTGGGGGTCCTCTTGGTCGCCGCGATCCTGGCGCTGGCCTGCACGCTCGTGATGAAGGATACGTTTCGCCGGTAGGGGGTAGTGGCCGACGATGGGCGCGCGTCCCGCACTGCCGGTAAAAGCGGCGCGGGATTCCTCCGTTTGCAGGCGGTTTGGATCGTGGGCCGCTACCGGTTTCCGGATCTGCGCAATTTGACCAGCGACGTCATCAGGCCCAGGCTGACCAGGATCATCGAGGCCGGCTCAGGAACCGGGCTCACGGCTGGTACATCGCTGAGGAAGACGCCCGATTCCGACGTCCAGGTCACACCGTCCGGCGTATCCAGCGACAGAAACTTTCCGGTACTGTAGAAATCGACGTCGGCCCAGGCATCTTCCGTGGTGTAGAGCTGTGACGGCACTGACACCACGCTCTTTAGAGAGGCCTGGAGCCGCACCGTAACCGTTCGGTCGTTTGCATATTCGCCCTTGGACAATAGCTTCGAAGTCAGAAGGAAATCGGTGTTGATGGATTCGTAGTACGGGTAGGCACCGTTGCTGTAAAGGGTGTTTCCACCGAGGCCTGACGAGAACAGGAAGTACCAGGTTTGATAGGCCGTGGGGTAGTAACTGGAATCAGCTCCGTAGGTGCCAATCGTCCCATCTAAGTGCCCGTCGAGAGAGACATACAGGTCGTCTGCATAATTCCCGGACGGGATGTAAAACGTTAGCGTATCGTAAAAATAGGCGAATGCCGTGCTTTTCGCTCCTCCTCCTACAGAGCTGAATTTGTCACCGTCCCCGTAGGCATAGGCACGGGTGCCGAGCGATCCGGTGGCCAGATTGGTGTAATACGCACCACTGGCCCAATCCCCGACGGTCCCCGTGACGCTCGCCGAGCCGGACAGTGATTCTTGCCCCGCGATGTTATACTCTTCGTTGTACGTTGTCGCGCCGGAGGCGCCCACACTCAGTTCGCCCCTGACTCTGAACTCGGCGTGGACGGCCGTGGGCAAAAGAGCCAGAGTGCACAACACCGCCAGGGCGTACATCAGATGTTGCGTCTTTGATGTTTGTTTCATCTTGCGTCCTCCTCTTTTCCATTTCGATGTGTTGCCGTGTGCCAGCGCCCGAGCGGGCCCGGAGACAGGGGCCGGGGCACCGGCAATGTGATCGGTCAATTCTGATTATGGCGGGCCGCAAGTCACACGAGAGTCACACGGCGCGTCAAATTCTGCTCAATTTGCATTCTTTTCTGGGACAACTGCAAAAAAAAGCCTGTGGCGGCGCGACATCGTACTTCGACCGAGCCGACATCGTCCTCTTGGCGGTCTGGATCCTCCTCGCATTCAATTATGCGTTGTGTCTCCCACAACGTTCTGCGCCGGCGCAGCCGGCCGACGAGGCTCGCTCCGATCGCGCCGAGCAGGACGGCGCCGGGCCGCCCGTGTTTGTGGCTTGTTTTGAGCGTTTGACGTTACCGGTTTCCCGATTTCCGCAATTTGACCAGCGACGTCATCAATCCGATACTGACCAAGACCATTGAGGCCGGCTCGGGAACCTCTCCTCCCGACGGGATATCTGACCCCGAGGTCTCGAACAGGAAGTTCGGCCCGATCCGATAGCCGCCGTGGGTTTCTGTGGGGAATGTGATGTCCGACCCAAATATGTCCACCTCGTATCTCACGTCGCCGATGGTTACCACCGGATCGATCGTGATAGTACTTACGCTGGTAACGACCTCGTCATCAGATCCGGACCAATCGACATAGAACGCCACAACATAGGTCGGCCCGGCCGTCAGAAGGACATCTTCCACGTCATCGTAGCGAAAACCATCGCCATCGGGTTCGTTATTCCAGTTGACTGTCCCGGACGTCAGAAGCGCCTCGTCACTGACCTGCCAGAGCCCGATGTCATGACTGTCAAACCCATTGTCATCATCATAATCGTAGATCCCCAGGTGCGTGACGGTGATGTCCTGGGTCAGAGTGAATTCCCAGCCGAGCGTGCAACAATCTGCCACTCGTGCGCTCGAAACTCCTTCGAAATCGGCGATCGCCGGCGTCGGATCGGCCGAGACGGAGGCGGTCCATGCCAGCAGGACAAGGATGATTGGTGCCAAAAACAACGTTTTCATAACGGTTCCTCCTTTGATCTGGATGAAAAACGAGCCTTGACGGCACAGTGCCAGTAAAAGCCAGTATGGCGAGGTTGTGGTCACACGAGAGTCACACGGCGCGTCAAATTTCGCTTGAGCGCCATTTTCTCACAAAAAAGCTGCAAAACATTGGTTCACGGCGTACCGCCATCGCGGAAATACACCGCAGGCGCCGCACAGAACATCCGCGAAGGGCGGAACGATTGGCCCCGGCGCCTCGAACGGGAACTCCGTTCCGCTCCCGTCGAGGCGGCCGGGGCCATCGCCTGAAATCGGCTGCGGCCTCTTGCCTTACCACATATAGCGGAGTCCGGCGCTGAAGACATGCGCGACGGTGTCGCTGTTGAGCAGGGCGTCGTAATCGGCAAAGAGCACGGTATTCTTGTTGGCCTGGTATTTCAGGCCCGTACCGAGGACCGCACTGTCACGATTCAGCTTGGCGTCTTTGACGGAGAAACGATAGCCCGGGGCCGAAGCGAAACTCGCCGTAACACCGGAGGCGGCGTCGCCGAACTCGTGCAGCCATTTGGCGCGAAGCTGGGCCCAGAGACTCTGCTGGCCTTTCCGGCAGAGGTACTTGGAGGCCTTGGCGCCGAGAGAACTTTTGTACGATTCAAAGGTTTGCTTCTCGTAGCGAAGGGCGCTGTCGCCGCCTTTTTCCGTGTAGCCGTCCTGGCGTTGATAGCCAAATTCGAAACCGCCCAGGGGCTGAACGAGAATCTCTTTGAAATAGTAATTCCGGGCCGCCTCGACATAGGCCGAAACCTCGTAGCCGTCGAAATCGCCCTGGTTTTTCTCGCTGAGAAAATCAACGTACCGGTCGGTTTCGCTGTCAAGATCGGCATAGGCCACGACGCCTTCGATATAGCCGTCGGCGTCCGTGTAGCTGCCGTAGAGGCCGCCATAAAGCGAGTCGATCCGGCTGTTGTCGCGGCTGTTGCGGTATTCGATGTCGGTGTCGGCGTAGCCGAGCGTCACACCGGCCATGACGTTCTCGGTGAACTGGTAGTCGAGTCCGGCCGCCACTCCGCCGATTTCGTAATCGTACCCGTTGACGCCTCCTTCACTGTCGCGGTCGCCGATCAGGCCGAAGCCCTTCGTCCAGGCGCCGTATTTGCTGTCCGCGTTGTATGAGCCGCCGTGGCCGGCCTCGCTGACGGGGGCATAGCCTGGCCGGCCGAACGCGCCGGCGCCGCCGTCGGCCATCGCAAGCATGGCACCGTTCGTGCCCAGGTTCGCCATGCGTGCGCTTTGCAGCCGGCCGGAGACCGCCCCGGTGAAACCGGACACGCCCGCATCGACGATCGGAGCGATGGAGGGTCGGGTCTGGCCGCTCAACTGGTCGTAGGCGTGTCTGAGATTGTCATCGCCAACGATTCCCTGAAGACCCGCCGGGATGCCGCCCAGGTCGCCGCCGCCGTCCGAGGCCTGCTGGATGGCATTGCCGCAGGCCCGTTGATTGTCCGTGTACAGAAGCGACAGGTCGTCAAACGGCAGGACGCTGTCAGCGGTGACAACCAGTGCCGCGGTGGAGCCGTCGTAGGCCATGCTGTGCTCGACGCCTGCTTCCCAGTCGACAAGCGCCGTATCGACGGTGGTGAACTCCCCGGTTATGGTCCCATCGGCTTCGATCAACGTGTACTGCTTCTCGGCTTCGATCGTCTCGCCGTTGGAGTTGACGGCCAGCGTTGAGCCGCTGTTGATGGTCACATTCCCGGTCACATCGAGCTTGTCGCAGTTGCCGGCGTTGTCGATCTCGGCCTCCAGCGTGCTGCCGTCCCGAAACTCCACATTGCCGTCAACGGTCAAGGTGCCGATGCTGTTGCCCGGCGCGATCGTGCCGTGGTTGCCGATCGTGCCGCTGCCGCCGTTGAGCGTAAGCGTACCGTCGCCTGAAAGCGTGCTCGTGGAACCGATCACGGCGTACGGGGCGATGACCTCGCCGCCATTGGAGATATTGAGCGTCCCGGCGCCCCGGGTAACAAGCTCGCTATCGGTGATGCCGCAGCCGACATGAAGAAGGTCAGACATGGTCCACGTTGAAGCGGCGCCGGTAACGGTAACGGTTCCGGTCGTGCCGATCTCGGTGGCAATGGAACCGGCCATGCTGCTCACGGCGCCGCCGTCCGCGACGGTCAGCGAAGCGCCGCCGTCTCGGCCCACATAGAGATAGCCTGAGTTGGCCCAGGTGGAACCGGACCCGGTGACGGTGGCGGTCGCTGTTCCAGTGGAACCGTTAAGACCGCCTAAATAGCCGATGGTATTGCTCACGGCGCCGCCGTTGGAGATCGTCAACGTACCGCCACCCTCTCTGCCCACATAGAGAGAACCGGAGTTGGTCCACGTCGAATCGGCGCCGTCGACGGTTGCGGTTCCATCAGAGTCCGCGGAATAACCGAGGTATCCGTCGGTATTGGTTACGCTGCCGCCGCCGGTGACATTCAGCACACCTGTGCCTTCTCTTCCGACGTAAAGATAGCTGGAGTTGGTCCACGTCGAGCCGTCGCCGTCAACGGTTGCGGTACTGGCCGCACTGTTGCTGATACCGATCTGACCGTTGGTGCTGGTCACGCTGCCGCCATTGAGGATATTCAACGTGCCCGTGCCCGTGTAGCCCACACAAAGATAGTTGTTGTTGGTCCACGTCGAGCCGACGCCTTCAACGGTAACAACGCCGGTGCCGGTCGATTCATGGCCGATGAAGCCGTAGGTGTTGGTCACAGCGCTGCCGCCGGTGATTTCCAGCATACCCGTGCCGGATCCGCCGACACGAAGAGAACCGGAGTTGGTCCAGCTCGAGCCCGTACCGTCTACGGTCACCGTGCCGTTGCCGGTGCTGCCGTAGCCGATGTAGCCATCATCATTGCTGACGGCGCCGCCGTTTTCGATAGTGAGCGTGCCGGTTCCGTCGTAGCCGACATATAGAGGGGTGGCGTTTGTCCAGGTTGAATTGGTGCCGGTAACGGTCGCGACACCGGTTGCGTCGCTGTCATAGCCAATGAAGCCGTTTGCGTTGCTGACGGCGCCGCCGTCTGCGATGGTCAGGGTGCCATTGCCGGCGTTTCCGACATACAGAGAGTTGGCGCTCGTCCAGCTTGAGCCGGCGCCGGTGACGGTTGTCGTGCCGGTAGAGCCGCTTCGGTTACCGATATACGCAAAGGTATTGCTCACCGTGGCGCCGTTCTGGATCGTGAGCGTGCCGGTCCCGTCTCTGCCGACGGAAAGAGCGCCGGTGTTGGTCCATGTGCCGTTATCCACGGTTACCGTGCCGGTAGCGCCGCTCTCATAGCCGATGTGCCCCGAGGTATTGTTTACGGTGCCGCCGTTTTCGATGGCCAGCGTACCGGTTCCGCCCTCGCCGACGTACAGATAGCTGTTGTTCGTCCACAGCCCATTGTCCACCGTAACACTGCCGATCGCGTCGTCGCCATTACCAATATATCCCTGTGTATTGCTAACCGCGCCGCCGTCGGCGATGGTCAGCGTGCCGTTGCCGTTGTCGGCGATCGTGAGGTAATCGGAGTTGGTCCAGGTCGAGCCGGCCCCGGTTACGGTAGCCGTGCCGGTGGTGTCGTCACTGTAGCCTATAAAGCCGGTTACATTGCTTACGGCGCCACCGCTTTCGATATTCAGCGTTCCCGTGCCGGATTCGCCGACAATAAGATCCCCCGTATTTGTCCATGTCGAGCCGGCGCCGGTAACGGTTGCCGTTCCGGTCGAGCCGCTCTCATCACCGATAGAGCCGTTTGTGTTGCTCACGGCGCCGCCGTTCTGGATGTTGAGCGTACCGTCACCGTAGAAACCGACGGAAAGGTAGCCCGAGTTGGTCCACTGCGAATCGGTGCCGTTTACCGTCACCGTGCCGGTGCCACCGCTGCTATGGCCGATGAAGCCGTTCGTGTTGCTTACAACACCGCCGTTTTGGATATTCAGCGTGCCGTCGCCTTGCGTGCCCACTTCAAGGTCGCCGCCGTTTGTCCAGGTCGAACCGGCGCCGTTGACCGTCACCGTGCCGGTGGCGCTGCTGCCATAGCCGATCCGGCCCCACAGGTCATTGGTCACCGTGCCGCCCTCGGCGATGGTCAGTGTGCCGCTGCCTTGTTCGCCGACGGCAAGATAGCCGCTGTTGGTCCAGCTTGAGCCGGCCCCGGTTACGGTAGCCGTCCCGGTCGAGCCGCTTGAAGCGCCGATGTAGCTCGTTAAAGCGCTCACGGTGCCGCCGTTCTGGATGGTCAGCGTGCCCGTACCGTCGTCGCCGATGTAGAGATAGCTGCTGTTCGTCCATGTCCCGTTGTTGACGGTCACAGTGCCGGTTGCATCGCTATCATAGCCGATAGTGCCGACTGTATTGCTCACGGCGCCCCCGTCTGCGATGGTAAGCGTGCCGATGCCCTCGAAGCCGACAACGAGTTCACCGGTATTTGTCCATTGAGAACCACTGTCTGTAACCGTTGCCGAACCTGAGCCGGTGTAATTGCCAATGACGCTTGTTGCACTACTGACAACACCACCATTAGAAATGTTGAGCGTGCCATCACCGTAGTCGCCCACATAAAGCCAGTTATGGCCCGCCGTGTCCGTGATCCACTGTGAACCGGCTCCGTCTACGGTTACGGTTCCGATCCCTGTGCTGTTGGCACCCAGAGAAGCACCGCTGGCACTGGTTACGAAACCTCCGCTCGTAATAGTCAGGTTGCCGGTGCCATAGTTGCCGACCATGAGATAGCTGTTTGTCCATGTCGAACCGGCGCCGTCAACAGTAACCGTGCCGGTAACACCGCTGTCACCAGAGAGATAACCGCCTATGGTACTATTCTGGCTTGTGACATCCGAACCGCCGTTGACGGTCATCGTGCCGTCGGCGTCCTTTCCGATGTAGCTGTTGGTTGAAGGAGTCCAGGTTGCCGGATCAGTCGGATCGACGTTGCCGGTTGTGGTGATGGCCGCTTGTGCGGAGGCGGCGAAGACCAGAACCATTGTGACCGCGAAAATTTTCTTCATTGCTTTTTTCCTTTTCTCAGGGGATGAAGTGGTTTTAGCTGATACGCAACTCGCAGCAAGATAGGCAAAGAAGTCACTTACCCCTGGGGTGTCCCCGTCGGGGTGGTCAAACTCACGTGAATGGCTTTCATGCCTGCCATGCTATCAAGGCGCCGTTTGCATGTCACGAACTATTTGGAAAATTCGGAGGGTGAACCAGAGCGTGGCTGGTTTTGGCGCGAAAGTCCTCGCCTGTCGCGAGCCTTTCCTTGCGGTTTCTCTGTGGTCCGATATAATTTCTACTATTCCTGTCGAGATCATAGTCATAGTATTCCGATTGCGTTACGGTGACGTTCCGGTTCCGTGTAAGCTTCCACTCGCGGACGAGGCCGTCGGCCGTGGCCAGGGGCCATAACTCGGATTGCTTGTGACATCAACGACGGCTGGACCGGCCAAAGACGGTGCCGGTCCATGCCAGGGGGACGAGGATCATTGGATCCCGAGAGCGTTTTCACAGCGGCTCCTTCCTTGAATCTGCGCGCACAACCACCTTTGGCCGGGACAGCGCCGGTGCACAGCATTATGATACACCTATGGTCACACGAGAGTCACACGGCGCGTCGAATCGGGAAAAATTTCCATAACTTCTTCGAAAAGACCAAAGAAAGGCGGTCGCTGGCGTCGCGACATCGCGCTTTGCCGGGCTTGACATGATTGTCACGACGTCTTACGATGGCGACCGGATGTGGAGTTCTTATGAATCGACGACCGGCTTCGCTGAAGAAAATCACGGTACCGGCTCTGGGAAAGATCGTTTCCCGCCGGCGCTTGTTTGGTCTGCTCGACCGGCCCGGGCCGTCCAGCGTCACCTGGATTTCGGGGATGGCCGGCTCGGGCAAGACGACCCTGGCGGCCAGTTTCCTGCGAAGTCGCGACTTGCGGTGTTTGTGGTATCAGTTGGACGAGCGTGACGCGGATCTGGCGACCTTCTTTTACTACCTGGGCAGTGCGGTGCGCCGGGCGACGCCGCGAAAGAGGAAGAAGCTGCCGCTGTTTACGAGCGAGTACGTTCGGGGCGCCTCGACGTTTGCCCGGCGGTACTTTGAAGCGATGGGGGACCGACTGGGCGCGCCGTTTTGTCTGGTCTTCGACGACTATCACACGATCCCGGCCTCGGCGCCGTTCCACGCGGTGTTTCGGGACGGCCTGGCCTCGCTCTCCCCTGATCTGCACGTGCTGGTCCTGAGCCGTACGGACCCGCCGCCCGTCTTCGCTGCCATGGCGGCGCAAAATGCCTTGCGTATCGTGGGCCGCCAGGACCTTCGCCTGACCGTCCATGAATCAGCGCAGCTCCTGCGGGCCGCGTTTCGCGGGCCCGTGCGGCGCGAGCGGGTGGAGCGGATTCACCGGCGGACCGAGGGGTGGGCCGCCGGCCTGGTCCTGATGGCCAGGAGCATGGCGCGGGAAGAGCCACTGCCGGACGATCTCGATTCTCTGACGCCGGCGGATATCTTCGACTATTTCGCGGGCGAACTCTTCGACGGCCTCGAGGAACGACTGAAGGACTTTCTGCTACGGACGGCCTTTCTGCCCCGGATCACGGGCCCCATGGCCGCGGCGCTGACCGGCCGCCGCCGGGCCGGCAGAAAGCTGGCGTCCCTGGCACGGAGTCACCTGTTCATTGAGAAACAGGATTCGTCGCTTTCGGTGTATCAGTATCATCCGCTGTTTCGACAGTTCCTGCTGGCCCGGGCCGAGACGGTCCTGGACGCAGGTGAGATCGCCGCCCTCCGGCAACAGGCCGCCCGGGTGGCCGAGGAGGCGGGCTATCTTGAAGACGCCGTGGATCTCTGCGCCGCCGCCGGTCGCACGGTGGCGCTGGTCCGTCTCATCGAGCAGCAGGCTCCGGCCCTGATCGAGCAGGGGCGCAACGAGACCCTCGTTCAATGGATCAGGCGAATTCCAGATGACGCAATGCCGCAATATCCCCGGATGCACTACTGGTTGGGGGTATGCTGTCAGCACGCCTGTCCCGTCGAGGCGCGGGCGGCGTTCGAGAGGGCGTTTCGTCTGTTCGAGGCGCGACAGGACATCGCCGGGCTCCTGCGCTGCTGGTCGGGCATCGTCGAAAGCACGGTCTACGAGTGGAATGATTTCACCGTGCTCGATCCGTGGATCGCCTGGCTCGGCGGGAGGATCGAGGAGGGGCTCACCTATCCGTCGCCCGAGATCGAGGCGCCGGTGGCGGTGAGCATGATGTGCGCGTTGATGTTTCGAGGGCCGGACCGTGCGGATATGGCCGAGTGGGTCGAGCGGGCGCTGCTGCTGGCTCGCCAACACGGTGACATGCGGCTCCGGATGGAGGCCTGGGACTGGGCGATCACCTACTACTGCTGGCTGGGCAATTTCGCCCGGGCGGACATCCTTAAGGAGGAGTCTCGCCAGTGGATGCAGGCCTACCTGACGGATCCGGCCGTGAAGCTGCACCTGGCCTGGGTCGAGATCGCGGCGCGGGTGTTCAACGGCGTGCCCGGCCCATCCGATCTCGAAGAGATCACGGCGGCGCTTCGTTTGGCCGAGGACACCGGCATTCACGTCTGGGACCACATGTTTCTCAACGAAGGGATCTACATCGCCCTGATGCTCGGCGAGCTGTCGAAAGCGGCTGATTTCCTGGAACGGGTGCGGCGCTCCCTGAGTTCGTGCCGGCGTCATGCGTATTCGGTCTACCATCACAGCATGGGGCTCTACCACCTGCTCGACGGCGACCCCGCGCGGGCTCTGGAACACGCCCGAACGGCCTCGCAGATTGCCGACGAGACCGGCCACGCGTTTCCGTCGGTGATCTGCCGCTACGGCCTGGCGCAAATCCTGGTCGAGCAGGGCGCCTTCGCGGAGGCCGGCAAAGAGCTGGATTTCGTGTACGAGATGTCCGTGCGAACCGGCTCGAAAATGCTGGAATTCATGTCTCTGGCGGCCCGGGCGCGACTGGCCTTGAAACAGGGAAGGGACGAGCAGGGAGAAAGTCTCCTGTGCGAGGCCTTGGGGCTGGGCCGGCAGCGCCACTTCCGGAACATGATCTGGTGGTGGCAGCCCGAGCTCACGGCCGACCTGCTGCCCCGGGCTCTGGCGGCGGAGATCGAGACGGAATATACCCGCGATCTTCTGAGATCGCACCGCGTGGTGGTGAGCCCGCCTCCCTATCATATCGCCGTCTGGCCCTGGGCCTTTCGAATCCGGACTCTGGGTGGCTTCGAGATTCTCCGGGATGATCGCCCGATTCAGGCCGCCGGCAGGGCGTATAGAAAGCCGTTGGATTTGCTGAAGGTGCTCATTGCCTGTGGAGGCCGGGAGGTGAGCGTCGGGCGCATTACGGATGCGCTTTGGACGGAGGCCGATGGAGACATGGCACGCAGCGCCTTCTCCACCACCCTCAATCGGCTGCGCACCTTTCTGGCCGAGAAAGACCTGTTCGTTCTTCGCGCTGGGAAGCTGAGTCTCAACGACGAGATTTGCTGGGTGGATACCCGGGCTTTTGGGGACGTGCTCGGCCGAGCCGATGTGCTGTGGCGGGGCGGACGGACCGATGCGGCGATCGCGATGTACGAAACGGCGCTAACGCACTATCGAGGGCCGCTGCTGGCCGAAGACGGAGAAAGCCGGTGGGTCGTGGCGCCGCGGGCGCGCTTCCACAGCCTTTTTGTGGAGGCCGTGATGAAGCTCGGTCGCCATCGGGAAAACGAGAGCGATTTCGAAGGGGCCCTTGCCTGGTATCAGCGCGGCCTGGACGTAGACCCGACGCATGAGGGTTTCTACCAGCGCAGCATGATGTGCTGCGGCCGGCTCGGCCGGCATGTCGAAGTAGAAAAGACCTTTCGCCACTGCACGCAGATCTTGCGTAGCACGCTGGACGTCGATCCCTCGCCTCAGACCGTGCGGGCCTACGAAGAGGCCCACCGGACGTAGCGGATTCCGGCGGCCGCACGCTTCGGCTCGGTTATTCCCGTACGGCTTGCCGAGAGGTCACGATTCGATGGGGATGTTCAGGTCTTTCAGGGTTTGGCGGAGCCAGGTTAGGGATTTTTCGATCATGGGTCCGGCCTGGCCTTCGCATTCCATGCTGAGCGTGCCCTTATAGCCGTGATCGCGGAGCAGTTCCAGGCACTTGCGAATGTTGTCGGCGTTGACGCCGTCGCCGATGGCGCACTGGCTTACCGCAATACCGGTTTGTTCGCCGCGCACGGCCGCCGCCAGTGACGCCGAGACGTCCTTGACGTGCACGTGGCTGACGCGACCGAGGAAGCGCTTGAGAAACGGCACCGGGTCCTGGCCCGCGATGAACGTATTGCCCGTGTCCATGTTCATGCGCAGGTAGAGGCTGTCGCAGAAGTCCAGCATCTTGGCTATCATGTCGGGTTTGGTGGTGAAATAGCCGTGGGGCTCGATGTTGACGGTCACATGGTGGGCCTCGGCCACCTCGACGATCTGTTCGTAGCTGCGTTTCATCATGTCCATCGCTTCGTCGTCGCTGAGGCCCTCGGGCGCGTGCATCCCGTCGGTGGTGTCGACGAAGGGGCAGCCGATCAGGTGGGCCCACTGGATGGCCTTCATGACGTAGGGCACGCCTCGGAGCGGCCCGTCCTTGCCCGAGAGCGGATAGGCCGCATCGACCTGGGAGAACTGCACCCCGTAGGATTCCATCTTCCTGCGCAGCAGCATGGGGTCTTCGTAGAGCGCCACGTGCGGCTGGTACCCCAGGCCGTGAATCCAGCTTACCCCGTCGATCAAGCCGCACTCGATGTAGCGCACCTCGTTCTTCTGGGCCCACGCCAGGCATTTCTCAAAGCTGAAATACGCACTGTTGAACGCGTCGGTGTGAAATCCGATCCTCATCGCTCTATCCTCATTGCCCCCAGGTTCACAAAACCCAACCCTGCCACGCTCCACGCATGCTGCAGAAGCAGTCGCTGCGGGACCGCAGTAACCTACCATATCCCCGCTCGCCCTGCAAGATGCGGCCCATGCCGGCCGGTCGTGGGGCAAAAATATCCTTTTTGCGCTTGAATAAAAAGGTCCGATAGTGTATAGTGCTTTATCTTGGGTGACAGTGGCAGGGATGGGTGATCGCTGCTTCGTCGTTGCAGATGACTCTCTCCGAACCGGCTATCCCAGTGTTTCTGTTTGGCACAGAAAAGGCAAATGAGAGATAAACTGCAATGGAACAGAGAACGGATTCTGAGGTGGTAAAATGAGATCGATCCTATCTTGCGTCGCGGCCGTGCTGATGACCGCCGCGATCCTCCCGCGTACAAGCCAGGCCGACTCGTTCGACCTGCGCGACGTCAATGGTGTCAGCTACGTAACCTCCATCAAGAGCCAGACCAGCGGCACGTGCTGGACCCACGGCACGATGGCGGCCATCGAAGGCAACCTTCTGATGACCGGCGTCTGGGCCGAGATTGGGTATTCCACGCTGCCGAATCTGGCCGAGTATCATCTGGACTGGTGGAGCGGGTTCAATCAGTTCAACAACGCCGACATCGACCCGCCCACCGGGGACGGCCTGGAGGTCCACATGGGCGGCGATTATCGCGTCGTCCAGGCGTATATCTCGCGGGGCGAGGGAGCCGTCTATTCGGAACTGGCCAACGATAACACCGAACGCGACACGGAATGGTTCGACAATGCTCCGGATCGAACCGATCCTCGGTATGACGTCTTCTATCCGCGCGACATCGAGTGGTACACCATCGAGCCGAATCTGGCGGGCATCGACACGATCAAGGAAGTCATCCGGACGCACGGCGTCCTGGCCACCTGCATGTGCTACGACGGTGCGTTCTATCGTTCTTCCATGAGAAGCCACTATCAACCGCCGAACAATTCCCTCGAGCCCAACCATTCGATCGCCATCGTCGGCTGGGACGACGCCAAACAGACCCAGGCGCCGGAGCCCGGCGCGTGGCTGTGCCGGAACAGTTGGGGCAGCAATTGGGGCGACGACGGCTACTTCTGGATTTCGTATTACGACAAGTACTGCTGCCGACACGAGGAAATGGGAGCGGTGTCATTCCAAAACGTCGAACCGCTGGCGCACAACCAGATCTACTACCACGATTACCACGGCTGGCGCGATACGAAAACCGATTGCAACGAAGCCTTCAACGCATTCGTGGCGGATGCCAACGGTGTGGTTTCCGCGGTGAGCTTCATCACGGCCGTCGATGACGTGACGTACACGGTGAAGGTTTTCGACCGGTTTGAGGACGGGCAGCTTCTCGACGAACTGGCCTCGGACAGCAACGACATCGCGCGGACCGGGTTCCACACCGTCGATTTGTCTACGCCGGTGGAGATCGAGGCCGGCGATGATTTCTATGTGTACCTCGAACTTTCGACCGGCGGTCAGGCGTACGACCGAACCTCGGAGATTCCGGTGCTCCTGGGCGGTCCGGTCGACCCGCAATTCTTCGTCGAGGCCGGGGCCCAAGGCGAGTTCTGGACGTTCTACAAGGGCATTGTGGCCGCCTCCGGGACCTGGGTGGAGTCCTCTTCGCAGCCGGGCCAGAGCTACTATCGTTTCGACGGGCAGTGGCTGGATTTGTACGAGCTTGACGAGACGGCGAACTTCTGCATCAAGGCACTGGCCGTCGGCGACGCCCCGGAGCCGGACGACGACTCCGAAATTGCCCCACGCTGAAGTCGAAAACGCGCCGTACACACTGTGTACAGATGAGGGATTTCGAGCGGACACCCCGCGCGCGCCGTTCGTCTTCCGGTTTTTCTCTGCCCCTGGGCGAGTTGCGGGCCTATTTCTCGTTCATCTGTCGGATGATCTCTCGCGTCCGTTCGGCGGTCCAGTTCTGGGGGCGCGCGCCCTCAAGGCCGGCCTCCATTTGCTCGACGGTCGGTGTCTCGGTGGGCACCCCGGCAGGGGGGACTTCCACCTTGGCGATCCAGCAGAGGGCGTTGAGCATGAGCTTGCGGAAGTCGTCGTGGGCGTAGACCCAGTGCGTGTGCCCGCCGGTGCAGCCGAAGCCGCGTCCGCCATCGGGTCGTTGGCAGGCCCAGGCGACGTGTTCGGGCATGCCCATGCGGGCCCGGACCGTGGGGTTGCCGCTGTGCGGACCGTCGGGGCGTTTGCGCGTGCTGTCCGGCGGGATGGCTGTCAGGATCGGCGTCACGCCCGCCATATTCTCGCGGAAACGCATGTGATAATACCATTCGTCGTGAATGGTAAACGGCTGGACGCCTCGCGTGATGGCGTGTTTCGGGAGTGTCTTGAACGCGGCCTGCCATGACGGGTTGACCGACCAGTGCTGCTCGTAGTAGCCTCCGACCCAGTCGAGCAGGTAGGGTCCGTAGCGCGTTCCCGGGTCCAGCGAGTAGTGAATGAACGCGATCCCCACGCCCTTTTTCGCGATGGCGTCGAGGGCCTTCCAGTTCGATTCGGAGCCGATCAGGCTGTTCCCGTCGCAGGCAATGACGATGGCGGCGGCGCCGTCGAAGACGCCGAGGTCTTTGGGCCAGCCCCCTGCGACGACCACGGCTTCCACGCCCTGGACGTTTTTGTTGAGGATGTCCGCCAGCAGCTTGCAGTCGGCGCTGTAGGCGTGGCCGCTCCAGCCGTGGCTTTGCCGACCGGGGAGAAAGACGATTCTTCTCTTGCCGTCGGTCGTGTCCGCCGCGCCTACGCTTCGCAAGCACGGCGTCATTACCAGGCTGATCAGTAGGAATGTGGCGAATACTCCTCGACGACAGATTTGTCCGCGGATCATACTGTGAACCTCCTGTATCTTTGCGGGCGATGCCGCTACACGGTCCTATGTGACATTCAAGCAATCCATGATACTACAAGAGTTTTGCAAAATGGAGATTAGGCTTATATTCTCCAAGGAAATCGTTGGTGTGATTTCCTTGAAGATGGGGCCTATATCCCGATACGAAAAGCACTTACGTTCTCGGGAGGAAAAATCACGAAGGAGATTTTTCCTCCCTAAAGTAAGCCTA
>JAFGCA010000696.1 GCA_016932895.1 Sedimentisphaerales bacterium
CGGCGATGATGGCCATGTCAATTTCGGCCGCACGCGCCATGAACCGGTCGATGCACGGCTGCGGCGCCAGCAAGCCATCGTTGAAGAAGTACTTGTGGACCCGATCGACGAAACGCATCCGATACTCCGGATGCACGATGAGGTGTGTGTGCAGCCAGAGAGGGTTCGACTGGTTGAAGCGACTGCCCACGGCGAGGGTCGTGGCGGCAAAAAGTCGGGACTCGTATACATCATACAACGAGTGCTCGGCGTCATGCCGGAAGAATACAAATCCGTCGGGGCGGGCGCGGTTGTAGATGGCGTAGAAGTTGTTGGCCACCCGTGCCCAGGCACTGACCGGACCGTCCGGGTCACCCACATAATACGTGCAGAGCATGTAGTCGATCAGGTTGTCGATATCGAGCAGCTTCGGGTACTGCGGATTGGGCGTCCCGTCGGGATTCAGCCCCTGCACGCGGTAGTAGATCTCATCGTTGTCGAAGCCGGTCTCGGTTGCCTCCCAGAGCTCACGCCAGGCGTCGAGGTTGCCGTCGGTCGCCTCGATGTCGTAGCCGCCGTTGCCGGCGCGCGACTTGATTACATCGTAGTCCTCTTTCGCGTCGCCAAAGTAGGTTTCGGCATAGGAGGCCTCGGATCGCTCCTGGGTCTGGAAAAGCCCCCAGTAGTGCCCGTTGATGTACAGGTGATAGTAGCGGCTCCGCGTGTACGGCTGGGCCATGTCACGCTGGGTGTCGCGCGAGAAGACTTCGCGTACGAACGTGTCGCGGTTGCCGCCTTCGAAGCTCCAGGAGTAGTTCTGGCTGGTGCGCAGATCGATATTCTCGAATTCGTCCACCCCTTCGTCACCGAACAGCGGATACCGGAGCTTGGACATGCCGTACTCCGTGCGGAAGAACAGGCGAAACGCGTGCTTCGGGTTGCCACCGCTGCGACTGTATCCCCCGCGGATGCGCAGGCCCGCGTCCACCTGGAAGCCCTCGGTCTCGTCCGGGTAGATCAGCTCGAACGACGTAGGACGCTCCCATCCCTGGCCCTGGCTGCGAGCATTGACGTAGATGCCGGTCCGGGAGTCGAACAGATTCGCGAGGTCCGTGACAAGAGAGATCGACGGAATGGCGAGCAGCGCATCGTCCATCCGGTCTTTGTAACGGACATCGTTAACGACGTCCGGGTCCATGCCATAATCAATCGTCTGGCCGTTGACGCTGCCGGAGGGCCAGCCCGGGCCCGGCGGCTCGCCGTTCGGCGATTGGTGAATCACGTCCTCCACGAAGATGTACGTCCTCGTTTCAATCGGGGAAGGTCGCCATCCGAGTTTCACGGCCGTCGCTCTCAGGCACGTGGTCCGACTGATCTGGATAGGCCCCTGATACACCGCCGCCGAGGCGCTGGGACGCGAGCTGTCCCAGGTATAGGGCGAGCTGCCGTCCGTGGTGTAGTAGATCGTGACATCAGGCGTATCGCAGGCGATGGTCACCGTGATCGGGCCGTCGCAGAACCCATGATCGGGGCTGATCCGAGGCTCGGCGGCCACTCCCTGGAAAACGCGGATGTTCGGTCCTCCCGGTGTGGGAAACATCATCTGGGACCAGGTATCCGTACCATCGGGAAAACGCCCGTACGAGACGTCCGTAATCTGCTGGCCGAAGCGGATGCTGTCTATCAGGGTGACACCATCGACGTCCACAAGGGCGAGCTCCTCCCCGCCGGCACTCAGGAGGAAGGGGGCATGCAAACCCGGATCGGCCAGGTCGTTATCCGCCCAGATAACGAGAAATCCACCCGCCGGGATGGTCGTCAGGACGGGGGCGTCCGGGGGGATTTGCCATTTTGCCGGCACCGACAGATTGTCCGTCAGGTACAAGCCACCGACGTCGACCGGTTCTGCCCCGAGGTTGTACAGCTCGATCCAGTCGTCGTACTGTCCCTGTGGGTCCGCCATATACTCGGTATTCGAGGCGAGAAATTCGTTGATTACGACGGGAATCTCCGCCGCCGCCCCGGCCGCTGCGCCCAGGACACACACCGATAACACGATCACGCGCATGATGCTGCCAGATCCGTTCACCTTCATCCTCACTTTCGAACCGACGAGTCCGTTAAGAAAATCCCTCTGCCGCACATACCCCATGTGGGACGCACTTCAACCTATTTGCCCCATTCTAACAAAAAACGGCCAATCAAGTCAAATAAGCGAAATCTGCCGATTGCCTATCTTGTCGGCGTCGCTTCGGCCCCCCTTGGATACGTGTGCCCTGATGGCTTTGCCGCAGAGGTGCGGCCCTTGCGCGGGCTTGGCCAGGACAGGAGCGGCTTGATGAACCGCCCGATAGATCGAACACCGACCGACGTCCTTGCGAAACCCCGGCGATCCCGGGCGGACCGTCAAGGCCGTTTGCCGTCCCCCACGTTCTTGTCGGCGAAGCCATCAAATCGCAGCCAGGGACGCATTTTCTCGACGGTTACGGGCCCGATGCCCTTTATGACGGCTAGATCTTCAGGGCGGCGAAACGCAGGCGCCCGGCCATTTTCCCGGGCGAACCGCTCCCGGTAGGCCACGATCATCGCGGCCCGCGTCGGCCCGATGCCGGGGAGTCTGGCCAAACTGACGGAGGCGGCATCGTTGGGATTGATCTGCTCGTCCAGGACGGGCTGCACAACGCGCGGCGCCTCGCGGGGCACGTTGGGAACCCAGACGCCCGCGAGCACAACGCAAGCCAATACAGCCACGGCAAACGCGCTCGATTGAATGAGCCCGTTCTCCGCATCGTGACCTGGAATCATAGCGTGCGGCGTCACGACACTGCCCTGCCTCGCAGAATACATGCCTCTACCGCTTGAACATGGACGCCTGGAGCCGCTTGATCGCGCTGAGCGACTCCTTGGGAGCGAAGTCCCGGGTCAGCAATCCGCTGTGGGCAATCGTGTCGTCGTCTCCGTCGGCGAAACGACCGCAGTTGACCGCCTCCACAAAGGGCTTGCTGAGAGCGACCTTGTAAAACCGGCTGAGCCATTGGCTTTGCCGGGTCTGATCCCATTGTCGGTGCCACACGCCGGCAACACGGCCGTCGAACTTGCCCTCTCCGTTCTCGCTGGGAATCTCCACATCCGTGATATGCAGCGGTTTGGCCACCACCGCAAAGCAATCCAGAATGGACGATATCTGCATCATATCGCGCAGGTGCATGCCCGTCTCGTTCTTGCCGAACCGCATCTGCAGCCCGAAAGCGTCAAAGTTGGTTCCGCTTTGGACCAGCATGTCCATGTAGACAAAGGGAGGGATGCTGTTGGGCGTGGTGGCGTAATACTCGCCCCACGGATGGCTGACCTCGATGATCTTGACGGCCCGGCTGCCGGCGCTGCGGACGGCCATGGTCGCGGCCCGCGTCATTTCCAGAATCTGCTCGAAGTTGAAATTGAACTGATTGAACACATTCAGGCCGCTGATTACATACCAGCGATGGACCACGTTGGCGTAGCGAGCCACCACTTTCGAGACGAACTGATACGCCAGTTCGCGCATTTTTTCGAATCCGACGCCGGACCTGAGGAGCCACGGTGGCAAGCTGTCTTCCGTGAAACACAGAAGCGGCCCGGCCCCGATCAGGACCTTCCGCTTGGCCAACATCGTGATGCACTGATCCATGACCGAAAAATCGAAACGCCCCTTGCGCGACTCGATCTGCGCCCAATTCGTGGGAATCGTGACGGAAGAGAAACACTCCAAAAGCTTGTCGAGGTACTGGGGCTTTGTCATCAGGCGCGGATCGATTCGACTACCCAGGCAGCCCCGGCCGAACCCGTGACTTCGGCACCGTTTGTCGAAGAGCGATTTGCCCTGCCGAACCGCCAGCTTCTCGGAATACACCATCGCCTTCTCGAGGGCCTCGTCCGCCAGGCAGGAAGCCTTTGCCTCGTCGTGGATGTTCTGAATGGCGTCGATGAACAGTTCCTGCGACTGTTTGGAGATCGCTTCCATTCCCTCGACGCCGTCGAAAAACGACCAGTCCTCCCGCCGGTTGGTGATCTGCATCAATTTGGCCCGGGCGATCTCGATGTTGAGACTATAGGGTCGCTTTCTTTCGGGCAGGCAGGTCGTGGGCAGCAGAATCTTCCCGAAGCCCTCGATGGGCCAGAGCAAGGCCAGGCCGGCCGTTTCCATGTTCGGCCGGATGCACTCCACCAGACCATTCTTGAAAACGATCTTCGCTCGTCGAACGCTGATCCCGTCCGTACCGAACAGATAAGCCCCGTAGAGCCCGAATTTGTCCACAACTTTGCCGTCTTTGAAAACGCGAAACTTCACGAAACGCCTCAACTCAACACAATGGCTCCGATTCTGACCGCTGCCGACGTACGCAAAACGCGGTCAGCGGATTATAGCACAGACGGGGTGCGAGGCAATCCAAAAACCGCACACGCGGCCCGATACGGAGGCGCACGAGGAGAGATGGGAGGCAGGCACTGCGTGACAATCGCCGGTCCGGACGTCCTCAGTTCACCAGGCTGGCACTGGCCCGATACGCACTGTACGGCTCCGTCCGCGCCTGCGTGAGAAGGCTATGGGCTTCAATGAGCCGGGCCACGAGGGTAATCTGGCTGAGCAGCGTTTCGAGGAGGTCCGCTTCGGCCGGGGCCTTCGGGTCGCTGCGGGACAAGGCAATGACCACATACCCGCAGTTGGTCTGTTCGGTCGCCAGTTGCATGGCCGTCACACTCACATCGCCGAGTTGGACAACCGCCGGATCCACCCCGTCGTCCACCTTGGCGCGCAGGTCATGAAGGACGGCTTCGTCGAGGTTGACGCGGGCAAACGCCTCCGAATCGCTCGGCCAGCAGTTCCCCTGGCGGTCGATGATCGCCACGACGGGAGCCCGCTCCGGCAGGACTTCAAAGACCTGACGCGCGATTCGTTCGTTGAGGACATAGCTGGCGGAGAACATCGCATCATAGGTATCCATACAACCGACTCCTTCACGGCACAGACGAAAACTGCATGACAGACCGGATGTCGGCCGGACTCTGCCGGGACTTTGGGAGTGTTTCTCGAGATGCTGAGATTTGCCCCGCTCCGGGCTGACCGAGGCGGTAGCTCCTGCAACCCAAGAGAGGTTATGGGACGCGCACAAACTCACATGTCCGGGTGGCGATTCGCCGGCGCCGAGGCCCGAGAACAAGCTTGTCCACCCGCACGGGGTGTCATCAGGTCAAGCCGGATTGCCACGCTCGGGAACCGGCTTGTTCTTGTAGCGAATCATGCGCAATCTGTTGCCCTGCTCATTGTATTCGGCGAGGTGCATATAGGCGTGTATGAGCAAGAGCCCCCGACCTTCCGGCCGGTAGAGATTCTCGCCCGTACGGGGGTCCGGGATGTCCCTGGGATTGAATCCCGGCCCTTCGTCGGCCATGTTGATCTCAATCTTCTCTTCGTCGACCCGAAACTCAAGGGTCACTTTCTTGCCGGGGTCCATTTTGTTGCCGTGTTTGACGGCGTTGAGAAACGCCTCCTCCAGCGCCAAATGCACGGCGAACGTGTCGTCCTGACTGAAGCCCCTTTCCTCCAGCGCCGTGAGAATCTTCCGGCACGGCCCCGCCAGAGAAGAGGGCTGACTCTCCAGAACAATCGACGATCGAATCGGCGCCTCGGACGCCATAGCACAACCTTTCCTTGCCCTACTACCGCAACGGGAGATCGACACGCGGTCCCTGCGACCGCCACTCCACGCTCTCCGGGCGCGCCTTCCCGCGGCGCGCCGGGCACCACCCTTTTGTCACCGCGGACCGGAGAGACTCCGAGTGGCGCTTTCCACATCTTCGTAGATGTCGAAGACGCTCGTCAGCCGGGTGATCTTGAAAACCTCGTAAATGCCCGGGTGGATGTTGCAGAGCCGAAGCTCTCCTCCCTGCTCGTAAATCCTCTTGCTGATTCTGATGAGCAGACCCAGCATCGCCGAAGAAAGGAACTTCACGTGACGAAAGTCGAGAACCAGGCGAATGCCGCTTGCCTGTTCGATCACCGCCTCGATCGATGCTCGCACCGACCGCAGATCCGTCTCTTCCAGGATCTTCTCATCCGTAAAAGCCACTACTGTCGCGTCGTCGGTATATTCGACGCTGATTCGAGGCTGGATTTCAACCATGCCAGATTCCCCACTCAGAACCACAAGACCGGGCCATCCTACGCGGCACGCCGAGGCGTGTCAAGTATTTTGGAAATAGCCTGAAATTTGTCCGTCTCCCGTGTCGATCCCGCGGCGAAACGGCGCGCGCCTCGGGAACGCGGCAAATTTCCCCACATTCAACAAAAAAACTCTTGCCATTTGAAGTAAACAATAGATAATAATACCGATTTCACGCAGATTGGCGGTTTCGCCTCCTGTGCGCGAGATCAGGAAAGTGTTTTTGGGGTTTGGAAAATGACTCGCGGCTTGTGCGTGACGTGTCCGCATCCCGCCAGTGGTTTCCATAGCCACCCGAAGGAAAAGGTATTTGTAGGTCCCAGGTTGTTTCGAAGGAGATCGAAATGAGAGTCAGCAGATCGACAGGATACGCTCTCTTGGCCGTTGGCTTCATCGCCAAGACTCAGGGAAAAGGGGTAGTTTTGTCCCAAAACATCTCGAAGGAGTACGAGATTCCGCTGGAATACCTGCTGAAAATTCTGCAGCAGTTGGTCCGGGCCAACGTGCTCCGCAGCAAGCGCGGGCCGCGTGGAGGCTTCTCGCTGGCCAAGCCCGCGGCCAAAATCACGATGCTCGAAGTCATTGAAGCGGTGGACGGTCCGTTGACCGGTGAGCTGAATCTGACCGAGCAGGCGGGGCGTGACAAGTACGCCGTCAAGGCCGAGCAGACCTACAACAAGGCGATTTCCCAGGCCCGCAGCGTGTTCCAGAAAGCGAAGCTTTCGACCATGCTCGGCGGCAAGTAAGCCGCTCGCGGCAGGTTATCTACACGCCCCGATTGTAGAGAAGCAGAATCATATGTTTTTCTTGTTCCGATGAAGGTGTGCGCACATGCAGATCCGCGAGTTCCAGGACATGATCGCCCGCAAATATGAGAAGCGGGACCGCGAACGCGGCGTATCGCGCACCTTCATGTGGTTCATCGAGGAGGTCGGCGAGCTGGCGACGGCGCTGGCCTCCGGGGACAGCGACAACGCCGAGGAAGAGTTCGCCGACGTCCTCGCCTGGCTTTGCACGCTGGCCAACATCAGCGACATCGACCTCGAGCAGGCCTGCCGCAAATACACCGGCCCGGGCGTCAAAGGCTTCAAGCCCAAGTAGAGCCGGCCTGAATCACTCCGCCGGCGCCCCGCGCCAGGGCAGTCCCGAGAGGCCGAAAGCGAAGACGTGCGTCACCAGCAGCCAGCCGACCCCGAGGACGATGACACCGGAGATAGGGTACCCCGCGTAGGGCTCGGCGAACTCCTGGATCAGGCTGTGGATGATGGCGATTCCCAGCGCCACCGGCGTGATGAAGCGAATGCAGTACATCCAGAGTTGCAGCACGACGTAGTCGAACACCTTGTGGCGGGCCCCGCTGAGACCCAGGTTGGATACGATATGGGCCTTGAGCTTGTCGGTGCGATACAGCCAGCCCACCACCAGCGCCTCGAAGATTCCCACCGTGATCAGCCCGTACTGGTTCAGGAAATGGTCCACGATGTCGAGCCAGAGCACCCCGGCATGGGTCGTGAAGAGCAAAGACCCGCAGAATCCCACGATGCACATGACCGTAATGACGGCTTTGCGCGGCAGCGCGAACTTGTCGAGCATGGCCGAAGTGAACGCTTCAATGATCGATATGGTCGACGAGATACCGGCAATGATCAAGAGCAGGAAGAACAGAAAACCGAACAGGTTCCCGTGGGGAAGCAGCGAAATCGCCTTGGGATAGGCGACGAAGGCCAGCCCGATACCGCTGCTGACGACGTCCTGGACCTCCTGATTCTGACGGGTCGCCATATACCCCAGAATGCTGAAGACCCCGAATCCGGCGCAGACTTCGTAGAGGCTGTTGGAGAATCCCACGATCAGACTGTTGCGAAAGATGTTGGCATCGCGGGACAAATAGGAGGAGTAGGCGATCATGATCCCAAAGCCCAGGGACAGGGAGAAGAAAATTTGTCCGTAGGCCGAGATCCATACCCGCAGGTCCGTGATCTTCGCCAGGTCGGGGGTCACGTAGTGCTTGACGCCTTTGGCCGCCCCGGGCAGGAACAGGGCCCAGATGATAATTGACGCCGTAATAACCAGCAGCATCGGCATCATGACCTTGACCGCCCGCTCGATCCCTTTTTGTACGCCCCCATACGTAATGAGCCAGTTGACCAGCCAGATGATCGCCACGGCTGCTGCGATCGGCCAGCGGATCCCGCCCAGGCTCCACACGGCATTGCCGTCCGGCGCCCCCAGGAACTGCTGGAAGAAAAACGCGTTGGGATCGTCGCCCCAGGAAAGCTTCAACGAAAACAGCATGTAGTTGGCGCACCAGCCCACAATCACGATGTAGTACAGGGAGATGCCGAACATCACGAAGGTAACCGCCCACCATCCCAGCCACTCCCACTTGGGATCGATGTGCCTGAACGCCATGGGGGCCGAAGCCTCTCGATGATGCCCCAGGGCAAATTCCAGCATCAAGATGGGTATGCCGGCGGTGAAGAGGGCCACAAAGTACGGTATGAGAAAGGCGCCTCCTCCGTTTTCGTATGCCACATAGGGGAAACGCCAGATATTGCCCAGCCCCACGGCAGAGCCGATCGCTGCCAGTAGGAACCCGAGGTTTGTGCCCCACTTGCTTCGTTGCGCCATACGCACCACCTATTCCTGCTTTGGCGGGGTCGTTGCCTGCGTCTTGTCCGCTCGGAGCTTGATCTGTTCGTGCTCGATGCCCAACAGCTCGAGCGAATCCCTCTCAATAACGTTGCGAAGGTTGCCCCGGGGCACGGTCGGCAGCTTCGTGTCACCCAGAAGCGTGTTGAATCCCAGCAGCGTCTCCATGCACTCCCCTGCCTGCCCCAGCGGAAAGCCGCTGCCGAAAAGCAGCTTCTCAATCACGTTGCGTTCGTAGGCGGCCACCACAATGTTGTACGTCTGCCACACCTTGGCCGGCCGAACCGTCAAGTCCGCGTAGACGTTCTCGTGCTTGCCCACCATCGCCAGGGTCTGCTCCACAAACGGCACGCCCATGTTGCCGATGACAATCTTGAGATCGGGAAAAGCACGCGCCACCTCGTCCAGCAAATAGGGCTGAGCATACTCCAGGACCGCCTCGGCACTCAGCGCGTGGCTGCCGTTGTGAAAGAAAATGGGCAGGCCCCGCTCCCGGATCGCTTCATAGAACCGCATGGCGAGGCTGTGCGCGGGATGAAAACCGCACACGGAACAGTACAGCACCACACCGCGAAATCCCAGCTTCTCGGTCAGGGAGGTCAGGCCTCTTTCGTCGATCCGCTCCCGGGTGGGGTCCGCCGTAGCGAAGCCGACCATTCTGTCCTTGTGCTTGTCCACGTATTCGGAGAGCATCTTGTTGACCTGGTCTCGCGGCCCGTCCAAGCCCGCGTGAACGATACAGGCATCCACCGCTTCGACGGCGGTGAGGTGCTCAGAAACCTCTGCTTCGCTCAACGAACGAACGTGTGTATGACAATCCACGATCATGGTTGCATCCTAAATCGTCCCGACTGCTCTCCCCACGACCCAGCACAAAGTGGTCATGGTACGCCTTCTTCACCGGACACGTCAAGGGCAAATATACCCCATGTACCCTCGTTATCGGCCCCGAGAGGCAGATTTCTTGCGTTGGATTCCTGAGCTGGCACAGCGCGTCCGTTGCGGCATGACCGTCCGGTGTGCGCCCCGATCGGCAGGGAGGCCGCCCGGAATCCGGCAGGATCCGTTGCCAATGGCATGAAGTCCCGGCCTCGGTCCCGCCCCCGAGCACACCCGCGCTCGCACCGCACTATTAAGGCCACACCCTGCCGGCTTCCGACCCCGGCGGCGCGAAGACACAGGCCCAACCGCCCCCTGTGCCTTCGCCCAATCCACAGGCCCCCCCAAGGGGGGTGATTCTCGTTCGACGTCTATAAGGCGTTTGTCGAAGCCAAAATGTTGACACGAAAATCTGGAGAATTTGACATTTCTTGCGTTCCGGTCCGTCCCGGCTCCGGCCCTGAGGTGCCCGCCCATGGCGGGAACGAAATTCCTACAAGAGTTTTGCAAAATGGAGATTAGGCGTATATTCTTCAAGGAAATCGTTGGTGTGATTTCCTTGAAGAAGGGGCTTATATCCCTATACGAAAAGCACTTACGTTCTCGGGAGGA
>JAFGCA010000697.1 GCA_016932895.1 Sedimentisphaerales bacterium
AGCCGCACGTAATCGCCCAGGGCCTTGGCCGTCTGCGCGCCCAACGGCTCGTGCTGTTCCAGGACCTCGTTGCCGATGCTCCACATGATCACGCAGGGATGGTTCCGATCCCGCAGCACCATGCTCTCGATGTCGCGCCGCCACCACTGCTCGAAATAGAGATGATAGTCCTCGCTGTTCTTGCCCCGGTTCCAGTGGTCGAACGCCTCGTCGATCACCAGCATGCCCAGGCGGTCGCAGGCATCGAGGAAGGCCGGCGAAGGCGGATTGTGGGCGCAGCGAATGGCGTTGAAGCCGGCTGCTTTCATCAGTTCCACGCGGCGTTCTTCGGCGCGATCGTAGGCCGCGGCGCCGAGCGGCCCGTTGTCGTGGTGCATGCAGCCGCCCCGCAACAAGGTGGGCCGGCCGTTCAAGAGGAATCCCGACCGGCTGTCAAAGGCGAGCGTCCGAATGCCGAAGGGCGTGTGCGTACGATCGACCATTTCCCCGTCAAGCCGAACCTCCGTGACCGCCTCATAGAGAGACGGAGACTCCGGCGACCACAGGGCTGGGTTCGGCACCTGCAACCGGTGCGTGGTATCCAAAGGCGGATCTGCCGCGATGCGGCCCATCTGGGTCTGCTCGACCACGGATCGCCCCTGCGGATCGACGATGTGAACCGCAACCTCGACGTTCTGACTCGACGGGCGGTGGTTGACCACCTGTGTTCGCACGACGACGGTCGCGGCATTTTTGGCAACCTCCGCCGTGGTAACGTACGTCCCCCACGGTGCCACGTGAACCGGATCGGTGATCGTGAGCCACACGTGCCGGTAGATTCCGGAGCCGGAGTACCAGCGGCTGTTCTTGCCTTCATTGCGAACCCGTACTGCCAGAACGTTGTCCTGGCCGGCGCGGTTCAGATGGGTCGTCAGATCATAGCCGAAGCTGGTGTAGCCGTAGGGGTGATTACCGAGGGCCACGCCGTTGATCCACACGTCGGCGTTCATATACACGCCGTCAAATCGAATCGCCACGCGCTTGCCCGACGCCTTGGAGGGCAACCGAAAATGCTTGCGATACCAGGCGATGCCGCCGACCGTATAGCCGGTGGAGCGGGCGCCCGGTGCGGCCGAGTCGAACGGACCGCTCCGCCGGCGGGGCCCGGTCGCGGCATAGAGACCGCCATCGCCCGACCCGTCGTAGACCCGCACCGCGATGACGTTCTCGCGACCGAAACGCACCAGATTCTGCGGCACGCGATACAAACGATCCTCCTGCCAGCGACTTTCATAGTCCGGAGGAAACGCTCCCGTCGAGCCGATCAGGACGCCGTTGAAGAACGTCTGGTCCACGTCGTCAATCTTGCCCAGCGCCAGCAGGAGGTCCTCTCCATCCCTCGTCGCGGGAACGACGATTTTGCGACGGTACCAGCCGTACGCGTTTGGCTCCGTGTACTCGGAGTGCCTCTCCCACGAGGCGGGCAACCGGACCGACTCCCACGCGCCGTCATCCAGCGCGGGGCTCTTCCAGTTCATGTCATCGCCCTTGCGGAAGCGCCACTCCCCTTCCACCACGTGCAGCGGCGACGGTCCCGCCTGCTCCTCCTGCAGCACCGGGAGATCCTCGATGCTCCAATCGTGCGGCAGATCGAACCGGCGCCAACTGTCGTCATCGAAACGCGGCTGCTGGGCCCCTTCGACGTCTCCTTTCCGGAAACGCCAATCGTTATCGAAACGAAGATGTTGCCTGACATCGGTCCTCGCCGTTGTCTCCGCGCCGGCCGCACCGACGTCGAAAACGACCCAACACAGAAGAAAAGCCAAATAACGCCGTTGCATAGAATACATCTCCCTTGCGAACCCTTCAGCAGCCGCCTCTTCGCCCGGACCACCCGTACCACATCCTGGCGGCTGAATCTTCTCTCAGACTGACGCATCGTACCTTACAAACCAGTATGAATCAATCGCTTCCGCTCTTCTGCGCCGACCGCGCCAGACTCAAGAGATGACGGGGGTGATCTTCGGGCCCGAGCCCACCAGCAGCGGGCCACGTCGGGGACCGCAGGCCTCGGAATTTCCCACAAACGACGAACCGACACGGAAATGGCTTCGTAGGAAGCGCTGATTGAAAAATCGTTGACATATCCGCAAAACGCTTATTCGTAAAGGAGATGTACGATGAAGAGTTCAATGTGGAAGTATGTGGACGTAGCGGCGTATTCCCTGCTGCTTATCGGAGCGATCAATTGGGGCCTGGTGGGATTCTTCGGCTTCGACCTGGTCGCGGCGATCTTCGGCTCGATGAGCGTGGTCAGTCGCATCGTATACGCGCTCGTCGGCCTGGCCGCCCTCTACGATCTCATCTCGATGCCAGCCATCCTGAAACGATGGGAAGTGCATCTGCACCAACACCCGGCACACGCACACGCATAATTTAGTCCTCCATGACTAAACCCAGTGGAGAAGCCTCTCGCCTCAGGCAAGGGGCTTCTCTCATTCTCCGGCCTATTCCAAGCCAATCTCGGCAATTATAGCGTTTTCACCTGGCCCCATGGCCGAATCTGAATTACCCCTCTCGCCTCCCAAACCCCCTATAGAATTGTGCGCCGTATCACTATGATGTGGATGTCACGACTCCGCTTGCCCCTCACTTCAATACTCTCGTCCTCGGCAAAACACCCTCCTCCGGTGGCACATGACATGAGCGTGTCGGAGGAATGCAAGATCTACGCCCCGAGCCTTGGCCGGGCGACGTGCGTGGAGGTGGGCAACGCGTATCGCGGTCAAGGATTGGGCTTTTCCCCTTCGCCCTTTTCGACACTATCGCTTCCATTCTTACAGTTCTTTCTATCCTCAAGGATCTTCTTAGGATACTTCATCGCGCCTCGAGTGATTTTGGGCAAATTACGGGCTTTTCTCCATAGCCACGTTACCTTGCTCCAGATTTTCTTGCATGTCCTCTCGCAGAAGTTGAGCTTCCACTGCAACAGAATCATAGCAACCAAAGCCAGCAAGATCAGGGCGTAGAGACACCAAAACCCAAAGGAGCGTTCCTTACAAAAGAGGTGGTAGGATAATACAATCAGAGGTGCGACGTAAAAAACCAGCGTCTGGCAATTCCAGAACGCCCGCGCAAACCTGTCCAATCTGCCGTGCTTGCCCCAGCACTTGTTTTCGTGATTCCATTCGCTAAGAAACTTGTGATCTTTGATGGCATCCTGGAACTCTTTTTGCGTTTTCTTACAGAGGAGTTTATCGACCTTCTCGATACGGAACGCGACGTTGAGTCTTCCCAATGAGCCCGTGAAGGCGTCCATAATCCAAAAGAGGAAAATGATCACTGCAAGCGGCAGCAGGCTTGCGCCAATCGCCCCACAACCTTGCGTCATCACATAGGCAAGATAGGCAGCACCGACGGTAACATTCCACGTTCTGATCCTGTCGGTTCGATCGGCTCGCTTCTGGCCCATTGAGCAGCCAGATTCATAATCTCTGATGATGTGTTCGAGTTTGCGGTTGAGAAAATCGTCTTCTACGCGTGCCATACTCTATTCCTCTCCATAGCTTCGACATGGGGCCGCCTGCCCCGACTCCAACAACCAAGCCCCCGCGAGTGAGAAAGAGTCGGTTCTGCACGGGAGCTCTGATTCTCAGCTACCCTTCCCTCTCCGCAGTCGCCAGCCCGCCGTGCCCAAACCAAGGACGCCGAGAAGAGCCGCGCCAGGGACGGGGATCACCTCTCCCTCAAGTGTGATTGAGACTTCCATAGGCCAGGGACCATCACCGGCCGCCTCGCTTTTTATGCACGTAGACAGCAGATAGTCATGTGCCGGATCAAGCGACAATTCAAAATAGTCCGTACCCCATGCGTATGCCCAAAATCCTCCCCACAAATTGGGGTGACTCGTATGAGCAAACCAGTCCCAGGTCACTGTGTCTGTGGTCAAATCCCTAATGAAAAATGACGGCGTTGGACCGCAAGGCCAGGCGTTGAAGTAGAACGAGAGATATACTCTTAAAACATCTTGATAAACGTTGAAATACGTTTCACCCTTCGCAATTGCATGTACAAGGCCAGTGCCAGATTCCAGGGAATTTGCGGTCAACGTAATTGTGTCGGGGGCTGTATATCCTGCCGAACTATCCAAATGCAACCAAGCAGGCCTATCAGGATCGTAAAAGTGTACTGACCCACTCGCAAATGTCGGTGATTCATCAAGGTATGTACCGAGGTAGTTGGGTACACCTGATGTCGTTGCGGTATACAACTCGGAACTAACATTCACTCCTATAAAATCACCATAAGCACACACTGAACTGCCTAAACACACCACCATCGCAACAACCCGCTTCATGCTCATCTCTCTTCTCCTATCCCCCATTATTACTTTGGAAATGATTGTCTGCCGTCTCATTTTTCTCACCTCTAAATTACCATCGCCACGTCCGCAGCGCGGTCCTTCTCCAGTGAAGCAATCCCTAGAATCCGCTGACCATCCCTATGATCTCCACCCGGATTCTACTGTTCTGGCGGGGCAAATTGCAAGAACATATTTCGATTTTTGTTGGATTATGCCGGCAAATCGGTATTTCTCATGACTCTTTGCCGGGCGATGGGTCTTTTTCCGACGCCTGATTTTGTTGCTGACATTTGGCGTTGCAGTGTCTATGCTGTGTCGCTTCTGTAACGCCATGGATCACGTTTACGCCGGAGAACAGAGTAATGTCGTTTTGTACTGCCATCAATTGCATGGACGGGCGGACGCAGTTGCCCGTGAACGAGTATTTACGGCGTAAGCTGAACACGCCGTATGTTGACACGATTACCGAGCCGGGCCCGGTGCGGATTCTGGGCGAGGAGCCGGATTCGGCCCTGGCCGAGTCGATTCTGAGGCGAGTGGAAGTTTCGGTGAAGAAACACGGGTCGCAATGCGTGGCGGTCGTGGCGCACTGGGACTGCACCGGCAACCCGGCTCCGGAAGACCGGCAGAAGAAGCAGTTGGATTTGTCGGTGCGATCTGTGGCGGCGCGTTATCCGAACATCCGCGTGCTCGGTCTGTGGGTGGACTCCAACTGGTCGGTCGAAGAGTCCTGCACGGCGCAGGATTAACCGCCATCCCAGCAGTGCGCACGGCCTCGCAGGTTTCGCCCCTGACCGAGCGTCTGCGTCGCGGCCTCGGCCTCCAGGCCGATGAGGGTGATCCCTTTGTCGATGGTGCTGCGGAAGATGATCTCGGTGTCGTTGAGGTCGGGCTGGGTCATGTTGACGGTGTACACGCCGGACATCTCGGCAACTGTGGCGATGAAGTGATCGCCCCGGCCGCAGAAGTGGATGCCGCCCCCGCCGAACGCATCGAGAAGTCGCTGATCGTAGGGGCGAACGAACTCCTCGAACATCTCGGGCGAGAAATTCGTCGCCGCGTCGTCGCGTATCATGACGTGCCCTTTGTGCAGCATCGACCAGTGCACGGCCCAGCCGTCCAGCGGAGCCACGATTTCGTCCCAGCGCCGCATGAACCGAATGTAGGTCTCGGTAATGAGCGAGAGGAACTCCTTGATCAGATCGGGCTTGTCGTAGAAATCCACGTAGAGCGAGCCGCCCCAGAGCATCTCACAAACGTTCATCGGCCCCTGCAAGTCCGGGTGATAGATATGGGCGTATCGTTCCAACTTCGGATACGCGGCGAACAACTGGCGATAGTACTCGCCCATCTGGAAGACCTTCCCGCCCAGGCCGGTATTCAGGTCGGGCACGCCCCGGTCGACCAGGCGCTTGACTGCATCGGCGCCGCCGGCGAGCGGCCGACAGGTCGGCAGCGTATCGAGATCCTCGCCCATTCGGAACAGCTCAGCCCCAAAAAGAGAAGGCAGGATGGCCGTACCGTAGTTGCAGCGCACCGCAAGCAACGCCCCGCTGCCCTCGGCCAGCGCCTGCGAGCACGGCTCCAATTGCTGCAAAGCCATCTTCTCGAGATCGTCGAGCGCCTCATTGACCAGCACGTGCGGCCACGCCAGGCCGGGCGGCTTCGGAGCGGACCGTCTTGGCGAGAACACACCTTCGCTAAAACCACCACCGGCGAAACTCTTCCACTGCGCCAACAACGTATCCTCAACATCACCGTCAATCCGGCGTTCAAGATCTTCCAGGTATTTTTCGATCACGATGTTTCTCACAGGTATACCGTGCCGCGGCGTTGCGAACCTCCCAGGAGGCTTCCCATACGGAGCGGCCTCAGCACTTTTGCCCTTGGATTCCAACAAAACGGCCATTATAGTCATTTCCAGGAACCGCCATAGGCCCAATCTTCTCACAGGAAGCTGATTGCCCTGCTCGTAGCGACGCAACAGCCGCCGGCGCGGACTCGGAGAGGCCGAACGAAGACTTTTTTTGCTTTTTTTGCAGAATCGACTGTAACAATCTCGCATATTTGGCGTCTGTCGTCATCTGAAGCGAAAGAATGAAGTATGGCCGAAGGTCAGACAATTGACATTCTGGTGCGCCAGGCCATGAAAGGCCAACGCGATGCGCTGGGCCAACTGGCTCGCAGCGTGGAGGGGAGAGTCTCCGCCTACCTCTGCCGCGTGACTCTATCCCGCGCTCTGACGGAAGACCTGACGCAGGAGGTGCTTCTGACGATGGTGAGTTCGCTCGGCGACTTGAAGGACCCGGACCGTTTCTGGCCCTGGTTGTACCGTATCGCACAGAGCAAGGTGCAGCAGCATTTTCGAGAGAAACAACGGCATCCGGTCGCTCCCGAATCGCGCCTGTACGAAGAGCTTGTCGCCCGGCGAGCCGACCGCCACCAGCATGACGGGCTGAAACAGCTCATGCACAAGGACCTGGTCAAAAAGACGCTCGCGGCGATGCGACAGCTCAGCGAGCCGCACCGCGCCGTACTTTCGCTGCGTTGTTTCGACCAGTTGTCGTACGGCGACATTGCCTTGACCATGAACTGCAGCGAGGTCAAGGCGCGTGTCCTTTTCTATCGGGCCAAGGAGGCCCTGAAGAAGCAGCTCGGCCGTCACGGCATTAAGAAAGGCATGCTGGTGATGTGTCTGGGGCTCTTCGGCAAGATCACCGCCCCGGCCGATGCGGCCCCGGCGACGGTGACGGTCGCGGCCGGTTCGATGAAGGCGGGCCTGACGGCGGCACTGCTGGCCAACCTTACGATCAAAACGGTCGTTCTCATCGTCGGAGCCATCACGCTCGGGACCGCCACCGTGGGCACCGTATCCAGTCTCTCCCAGCCGGCCCTGACACCCCGTCAGCAAGTCACAAGCCTGCACTTCACAACGCAACTGCGATTCACCGATCCGGGGCCCTCGTCCAGTCTGAGCAAAGGCGCCTACGAACAGTGGTTCCACTTTCCCGACGGGGTGGACGGGCCCGTGTTCTTCCGCATGCAGCGGTGGGATCCACAACAAAAGGACCGACTCTGCGCCTGGCTACAAGACGGAGAAGCCAACTATTACTTCGAAAGCGGCACCAAGAAACTCTACCTGAGCAATGACCGCGTCTACTGGAGCTGCCTGAAGGTGCGACGCCTGCCGACCGACGACGCCGAGTTCACCGGTTTTTTGACGACGGTGGAGGGCCGGGATCCCAAGCTCACGTATCAGCGTGACCGGCGATCGGGCCTTCTCCTTGGTGCCCTGGACGATCGTTTCGCCGACGCGCGACGTTTCCGCACGACGTACGAGTACAATACGGTGGGACCCAACGCGTTCGAGCCGAACTGGCCCGTCGGCGCGCCCGTCGTTGACAAGCGTGACGAAATGCATCGCAGAGGCTGGACGTTCTTCACCGTCCAGGGCCGACTTGCTGACCACACCGTATCCGGGCGCGGACGCGTGCCTTTCGTCTATAACCGTGCCAGGGAACACCCCGCCTGGATGACCCTGGAGGCCGGCCCAACCCGAATCATTGATCGTCCCGAAGTCGCCCGCGTCGAGAACACCGATGACGGCACAGCGATTTTCTATCCGGGCGGCTCGTTCTTCGCGGGCCTGGCACGGCCCTGGATGGGACTGCACTGCGTGGACACCGTGCGGCGGGACGCCGTCGAACAGCGTATCGCCTTCGAGACCAACAAAGCCAAACGGGGAGGCCTCGCGACGGTTACCCTGACGCACGCCATCGGCCCCACGATCATCGGGCTCAGCTACCTTCTGGACATGGACAACGACGTGATCGACGAAATCCGTTTCGCGATCAACAGGAGACCGGCCGGCGTACTGCGGTTCTCGTATCTACAAGAAATCGAAGCCGTCGCGCAATCGTTTGTCGAGCCCGATCCCCCGCAAGAGCTTTCGACCCCCGTATCAGAAGGCCCGGGCCTCATGTGGCTGATCGACCTGGCCCTGGGACAGTTGGGGCAGCAGTAGAACATACCCTCATGGGCCCCGAGGATATCCCCGGCCGGCGGCAGTCCATCAAGGCCATCCATCGTGACATTTCTATTCTTGGGTCTTACGTGACAGAAGCATCTGCGAATCCCTGCTGCTCGCAATCTCCGGCCGCTGACGCCTCATTCAAATCAGACGACACATCGGGCGCAAGAACCTGCGTATGTGAATCGGGGCAATCATCCCCCGCCGCAGCGACCCGCTTCCTGCGCGTCCTCTCTTTCGGCCGGTGTTTCCACCGGCGGTGCAACCACCAGTACTGCGTCGGATCTTCCCGAACGAAGGTCTCGATGGCCTTGGTATATTCGGCGGTGACCCACTCAAGCGGATCGTCCTTATCGGCCCACTCGTGCGGGAAAATAATGCGCGTGGTCCCCAGCTCAAAGAAAAAGCGGTTCTCAATCCTGCGACTGTAGCCCACGACAATCGGCAGGCTGTACGTGATGGCCACCAGGCCGATGCTCTTGTAGGTGCTGGCCTTTCGCCCGAAGAAATCGACGAAAATACCCTTTCTGCCGGCGTCCTGGTCCGCAATGAAGCCCAGAGTACTGCCTTTCTCGGTGATTTGGGGCATCAGGCGAGCCGCGCCCTTCTTATCGATCAGATTCTGCCCGCGCCGCTCCCGCACGCCGTACAGGTAGCGATTCAAATACTTGTTGTCCAGCGGCCGGGCGATGCTGTAGATGTCAAAACCGAACAGTCCCATAAGGTAGCCGGTGATCTCGAAATTGCCGTAGTGCCCGGTAACCATCAGCAGGCCCTTGCGCTCCTGCATCAGCCACTTGGCATGCTCAGCGTTCTTATACCGCGAATACTCGCGCCAATTGCTCTTCCTGACCAGTCTCGGCGTGAACACGATGTCAATGGTAAGCATGACAAGATGTTCGAAACTCCGCTGACCGGTCTGCCAGATCCACTGCTCCGGTTTTTCCGGGAAACTGGCCCGCAGATTGTCCAGAGCCCGCTGGCGACCCCGATGGTAGTGTTTCCACAGAAGCCTGCCCAGGAAGCAAGCAAACTGCAGGTTGGTCTCCACATCGAAGAGCGACAGAAATACCACCAGAACCCTGACGGCCACATAAAGAAGCCAGTCGAGAATCGGATTGTGCTTTTTCTTCTTTCGTTTCCGGGGGCGTTCATCGACCATGGTGCCTGATTTTAGGGGCACAAACAGCCCTGTCAAGGCTTGAGAGGGGTTGCACGCCTCGCTCGGACCGTGGCACCGGGAGAGTACCGGGCTCCCCTGCTTTGACGGCCCGCCCGCCTTCCTTCGGTGGCGAAAACGACCACACCCCCCCCGCCGGACGAAACCCAACCATAAACCACTGCTATACAAAGACTTGCAACACAACCGGCCGGACACAGGCGGTCTCTGACGGGCGAGTGCCCCAAAGAGAAGACCGAATCCACACTCACCGCCCCTATCCACGCATGGTACGCGGGGAGCCTGCCGGACGCAAAACCGCCACAAAAGCCATCAGCCCGATAAGATACCCGCCAGACGGACAATCCATCACATTCTCTAAAGAGGCCCTTGCGTGGGGTCGATGAATATGGTAAAAGTACGTATGGTTGTATGTGGCGGCTTTGATTAACAGATGCCGACACGGAGGTCTTGGGTGTTGCACCGCGCCATCGTGGTGAGGTGCTGCTGCGCATCGAGTCAGAGTCGGAGGCCCTGACGAAATGTGGTCTCTTATACAGGGTGATCGGGGGAGTTACGTGCATGTCTCTATTGCATTAGGCGTGCTTTCTATCCACTTCAAAAACAAGTGTCGCCCCATCGACTTTAAAGTGCGGGAAGGAGGTGAGTGACTCGATTCAAACCTGAGGTGACCTCCCAAGGAAGATCCGGAGGTGGTGAAGAGAGCGACAGCGCGTCGACGGATGGAGTCGCATGACGCGGTGCGGAGGGCCGATGTGCTGGCATAGGACCAGAATGCAAAACAACATTTTTCTGAAGGAGGTTATGATGTACCGAAAAGTTGTCCCTTGGTTAGTTGCGGGCCTGGCGCTGACGCTTAGCGCGACGGCCATAGCTTCTGACATAGCGATTTCAACACAGGCCGGCTGGTTTGGACAAGCCGCAGCCGACCGCGAGATGCAGGAGATTGTCGACAACGTAACAGGGATTGCTATTGAGCAATTCGCAGCAGATCAACACGATGCCCTTGCCGATTGGGTGGTTGCCCACACGGGTGACGGTGAATCAGACATTCTGATTCTGTGTGGCGTGTTCCCCGACACCATCTATCCCGGTGGCAATGCACAGCCTGACGATTCCATCGCCGAGTTGTTCCTGGATGATGGTAATACCATTATCAATACCGGCGACTACATGTTCTACGTCAACAGCGCTGGTTCCAACAACGCTGACGGTGGACTGTGGAATATGATGGACATCGACGGCATTGGGATGTGGGACGACAATACGCCGGTTGCCGTAACGGCCGAAGGTCGTGCGGCTACGCCCACGTTGCAGGATCTCCAAACGGACCGCCCCTTCCATCTTGACGAGCTTCAAGGCGACTGGGTGCCGGAATTGATTCTTGCTCAGAACGATGCGGGAACCAGAGCCGACCCCGTTATCGTCGTCAACACAGTGACGGGCGGCCGCCTGGGCATTTTCTACCAGACAGCGAGCCAGGACGACGACCCGCGCGGTGAAGTTATCAGCGAATGGATCAACAACTTCGTCCTCACCGGCGGCGTCATCCCCAACGGACCCGCCTGGAAACCGAATCCGGAAGATGGTGCGATCGAGGTGGTCATGCCGTTGTTCGGGTGGAGCGCCGGATACGGCGCGGCGATGCACCAGGTGTATTTCGGCGACAGCCCGGACACGCTGGAATTGAAGATGGAAGCACCGAGCACCATGTACTTCCACCTTGAGCCTATGGCGGGAGGCCAGACGTACTACTGGCGCATCAATGAAGTCGCTGCCGACGGCAGCGTCACCGAAGGCGACGTCTGGAGCTTCACCACAATGCCCTTCGAGGCACACTACCCCTCGCCGTATGACGGTGCCTTGTGGCGCAAGACCGACCAGACGTTCAGTTGGACGGCCGGCCAGGGCGCATCGACGCACAGAATCTACGGCGGCACAGATGAGGCCCTCGTAGCAGCTGGCGATCCCAATGCACTGCTGGGCGAAAAGTCGGAAAACTCGTTCTCCATTACGGAGGTCGGTCTCGAAGCGCTCGATCCCGACACCCGCTATTTCTGGCGCATTGATGAGCTGGATGCCGCCGGTACGGTGACTCCCGGCCCGGTCTGGACCTTCACGACCATCGATCCCGAAGGCGGCGCCTTGGCGACCTATTGGGACAACATGTATCTCGAAGGCGATCCGTGCATCGTGACGGTCGTCCCCGAAATCAACTTCGACTGGGGCGGCGGCACCGTTCCGGGCGAGAACTCGCCCGATCCCTGCATTCCGGTCGACCGCTTCTCCTGCCTCTGGGTTGCCGAGCTGAACGTACCGGTGACGGGAACCTATCGGCTGTTCGAGGCCTCCGACGACGGCACTCGAATGAAGCTCAACGGCACAGAGGTTGCCTGGGGCTGGTGGGACCGTGGTACCACGGAAGACGCCACCGAAGCTCTTGAGCTGGTTGCCGGAGAGACGTATGTAATCGAGCTGGAAATGTACGAGAACGGTGGCGGCGCCACGGCGTTCCTGCGTTGGGAAGGCCCCGGCATCCCCAAGGAGATCATCCCGCAGGGTGCCCTTCAGTTGCCGCAGGTCGCGTACGGAATGAGCCCGGGCCAGGGTGCTGAGGGCGTCTCGGACACGACCGGTCTGAGCTGGGCCGCCGGCATGACAGCGGTCGAGCACGATCTCTACATCGGAACCGACGCGGACCTCGTC
This sequence comes from Sedimentisphaerales bacterium, assembly GCA_016932895.1. The sequence goes on from JAFGCA010000697.1 coordinate 12,259, forward strand.
CTCGCCGGTGACGCCAGTGTCTTCGCAGGCAGAATGGCCGAGACCAGTTATGCCTTCGACGCGGCCCTGCCGTGGAACACGACGTACTACTGGAAGGTCGACGAAGTAACCGAAGATGGCACGGTCATCCCCGGTGTGCTCTACAGCTTCACGACCCAAGATCATGAGATGATCGAGAACTTCGAGTCCTACGATGACGTTGTGACGACCGTGGCCATTGAGCCCGTCGCCGCACCGATCGCCCAGTACCTCTTCGAAGGCGACTTCAACGACGTCTCCGGAAACGGCCACGACGGCACACCGATGGGTGACATTACCATCGTGGAAGACGCCGTCATGGGCATGGTTGCCAGCCTCCCCGGTGGCGACAATCAGTTCATCGAGATCGGTGAGGTAGGCCTCAGCGGCAACGATCCCACGACGATCGCCTGCTGGGCCAAGGCCGACAACACCTCCATCCCCGACTGGACCCTGATCTTCGGTTTCACCGGGACAGCCGACGGTGCCGGTGGATGCGGCAGTCACTTCAACATCGGCAGCCTCGGCGGGCCCGGCGGTGTCGGCGCCCACGCCTGGTGCTGGGAAGAGACCATCTTCTCCGATACGCAAGCGCTGGAGTGGCACCACTATGCCATGACGTACGATGGCACGACCATCACCTACTATGGCGACGGTGCTCAGATGGACACCGATCCGGGCAAGTCCAACGTGATCGATCTCTCGATCCGCGGCGACCGCGTCCATATCGGCAGTCGTGTCACGCAGGCCAGCTCCTTCCCCGGCAAGGTGGATGATTGTCGCGTCTACGACTACGCCCTGACCGATGCCGAGGTGGCGGGCCTGTTCATGCCCTCCAACCCGCTGGCCGACACGTGGTCGGACGACGGCGCTGTGTCTACATCGCTCGCCGCCGGAAAGGCCATGCGGATCGCCTACGACAGCGGAACGGGCAGCGTCCGTGCCGCGATTGAGAGCATGGATCTGACCTGGGGTCCCAACGCGATCGCAATGTCGGTCTACGGCAATCCGGACAACGCCGCTGCGGGGCTGTTTGTCGCAGTGGAAGACGGTGCCGGTAACATCGCCATTGTGCCCGTTATCGACTCGGCGGCCGCCGTGCAAACGGCTGACTGGACCACGCTCCTCGTGGCGTTGGACGACATCACCACGGCCGGTGCGAATATCGCCGACATCGTGAAAGTCGCAGTGGGTGTCGAAGCCAGTGGCGCCGGTACCATCCTCGTCGACGACCTCCGGACCGTCAGGATCTGGGAATACGTCCCCAGGAACTGGGCCATCACGCTGGACATCCCCGGCAGTCTGTCCCTCAGCGGCCCCGATAAGGTGTTCACGACGGACCACATCATCCGCCAGGGTGAGGTGTTCACGCTGAGCATCAGCGTGCGCGTCGGCGCCGGGGCCATCTGGGACGACAAGAACATCACGATGTCCATCCTTGCCGACGGTGCTGTGGTCGCGAACAAAACCGGTCCTTGCGCCGACGGCTGGAAGCAGTACAGCGTGACGTTCAACTCCGCCAATGCTCCCGCCAAAGATGGGACACTGGTTGGCGTCAGGTTCCGCAATGAGATCCACAATACGTTGGCTTTGAAGAACATCAAGCTGACGGCCAAATAGTCAACAGTGAGGTACGTCCCCTGCGAAACCATCCGCAGGGGACGACTTCACGACTGACGAGGATAAGGAGGTGGTTGCGGTAGCAATGGCAACACCGCCGCCGGTCTCGGAATGAGGCTGGAGGCTACGTGCGTGTTTTTCGGGGTGAATCCGCGATGCGATGGCATCGCGGATTCACTCCATCCCTTATGACACCGTATGTTCCGAGCATTTGACTAACGAGGTACGTTCCTGACGGAAGGAGGTGGGCAAGCCGATCCAACCTTGATTTGACCTGCGATGAGAACTTTGGAAGTAGTGATGTAGGCGAGGCCGCGTCGCTGGACGGAACTGAGCAATGCGGCGGCGGAGCAGACGTGTTCTGGTGTGTGGCCGGAGCGCACAATCTGGTTTTTTGTTGAAGGAGGACCACGATGGTTCAGAAGTTTATCCTTTTGTTGGCCGCAGGCTTGATGCTTGCGTGCGCCAGCGGTACCGGCGCGCAGGAAGTCGAAAACAAGGTGCTCTTTGAGTACTGGTTCGACGCCTCGATCGGTGCCGACCTTGACTCACTTAAGGCCTTCACCGACTTCCCCCTGGCCCCGCACGAAGCCGAGTATCTGGACGTCTTCGCGGCGGACAAGCCGAGCCAGGACTACTACGGCGGTCGCGGCAGGGCCTACCTCACTGCACCTGCCGACGGCGACTACACCTTCTGGGTCTTCAGCGACGACGACAGCGAGCTGTGGCTCAGCACCGACGACAGCGTGGCTAACGGCGTGCAGATCGCCGGCGTCGAAGGCTGGACCGGTTGGGAAGAATGGGCCAAGTACGAATCGCAGCAGTCCGCCCCCATAACGTTGGTAGCCGGGCAGCGGTACTACATCGAAGGTATCTACTCCGATGGTACCGGCGGCGGCTACATGGGTGTCGGCTGGGCCGGCCCCGGCATCGGCGAGGACATCACCCTGATCACCGGTGATTACCTTACCGCCGTGGCGCCGAGCTGGGCCCCCAGAAGCCCCGATCCGGCCGATGGCGCGACCGATGTCCTCATGCCACTGCTCCAGTGGCAGGCCGCCCTGAACGCCGAGATGTACGACGTGTACTTCGGCGAGACTTCCGAACTGGGCGAAGGCGACTTCAAAGGCCGCCAGCCCGCGTTGATGTACTTCCATGTTCTGCCCCTCGTGCCCGGCATGACCTACTATTGGCGGGTCGACGCAGTCACTGCGGAAGGCAACATTTCCGAGGGCGCCGTCTGGAGCTTCACGGTCATGCCGATGGAAGCCCACGCTCCCTCACCGGCCGACGGCGCGGTGGACGTCAGACCTGGCGCCCAATTGAGCTGGACGGCAGGCCAAGGCGCCGTATCGCACGAGGTCTATCTTGGCACCGATCCCGAGGCCCTGGAACTGAAGGCCACGGGTGATGCGACCTCGTTTGATCCCGGTGGCCTGGACGGGTTCACCACCTACTACTGGAGAGTGGACGAGCCGGGCGTTCCCGGTCCGGTCTGGAGTTTCACCACGGTCAGCTACGTACCCGTCGGCCTCGATGAAGTCACGCTGGAGTACGACAACGCTGCCGAGCCGTTCACCTCCGAGCTGGCGCTGGATGTGCCGGCAGATCTGACCGCCGGCGGACTCAGCGGCGACCTGACGATGCGCTTCCAGGGCCGACCGGGTGCCGAAGGCGACGTCAGCATCGACGAAGCCACCGGGACCTATCAGGTCAGCGGCTCCGGCGCCGACATCTGGGGCAGCGATGATCAGTTCCACTACGCCTACATGCAGTTGACCGGCGACGGCGAGATCAGTGCGCGCGTCACAGACATCGGCACCGGCACCAACAACTGGGCCAAGGGTGGCGTGATGATCC
>JAFGCA010000698.1 GCA_016932895.1 Sedimentisphaerales bacterium
GCTTGGCGATGGCGCCTCTCGAATTCGAGCGAACCATCGCCAAGGCCTGCGGCCTTGACGCTGCCACACCGTGTCTAACCCATCATATAAGGTGTAACAGAGCACGAGGCTTCACCCCGTCTATCCCGGCTCCGGCCCCTCGTACTTCCAGTCGAAAAAGGGGCTGTACTCGTGTGCGTCTTCCATGATTGCGCTCATCTTCGTCGTGAGATCAGCGTGCTCGTTTGCAACGTCGTTTTTCTCCGCGATGTCACTGCGCAGGTTGAACAGTTCAATGTCTTTCTTGCCTCGGACGGCCTTCCAATCGCCCATGCGGACGGCCCGGTTGTTCTTCAGCTCCCAGTACAGGTATTCGTGCCGTGGTTGCTCATCGCGTCCCAGGAGCGTCGGTCCGATCGAGATGCCGTCGGTCGGCTCGGGTACGGTCACGCCGGCCAGCTCGGTGAAGGTGGGCAGCATGTCCTGGAAGCAACAGATATGATCGCTGGTCGTCCCCGGCGCGATCTTGCCCGACCAGCGGGCGATCAGCGGCGCGCGCAGGCCGCCTTCGTAGAGCGTGCCTTTCTGCCCGCGGAAGGCCCCGGCCCCGCCAAATCGCTTCAGCAGGTCACCCCCGGCGCTGCCGTTGTCACTGGCGAACATCACCAGCGTGTTGTCTTCGATGCCGAGATCTCTCAGCAATCCCAGCAGGGCGCCGATGTCACTGTCCATGCGCGAGATCATCGCGGCGATGGCCTTCTGTGTGTCCGTCCAGGGTTTGTCGGCGTAGGCGCCGAGGTCGGGGACCTGGAACTTCGCGTGCGGAATCGTGTAGGGCAGATAGAGGAAGAACGGCCCCCGGCGCTGCTTGCGAACGAAGGACAGGGCTTCGGCTGTCAGCAGGTCGTGCGAATACTCTTTCTGCTGGCCGCCCGCATTGCCTTCGAGCATGACCTTCTCGTCGTTGCGCCAGAGATGCTCGGGATAGTAGCTGTGGGCCTGGCGCTGGCAGTTGTATCCGAAGAAGTGGTCGAATCCCTGCTTGTTCGGGTCGCCCTCGGAGCCCGGATAGCCGAGCCCCCATTTGCCGATGCACGCGGTGGCATAGCCGGCTTTCTTCAGCAGTTTGGGGATCGTCTGCGAACCGGCGGGGATCGGGACATTGCCCTCGACCGGGAGCGGCTTGTTGTTGCGAATGAAGCAGTGCCCCGTGTGCAGGCCTGTAATCAACACGCAGCGCGACGGCGCGCACAGGGCCGAGCCGGCGTAGTGGTCGGTGAAGCGCATGCCCTCGGCGGCTATTCGGTCGAGGTGGGGCGTGACGATCTCTTGCTGCCCATAGCAGCCCAGATGCCCGTAACCCAAATCGTCGGCCAGGATGTAGATGATGTTGGGCCTGCTGTTTTCTTGGCCGCCGGCGCGCGACAACGAAGGTGACATTACGGCCGCGGCGCCCAGAGAGGCCATGGCCTTGAGGAAGTTTCGCCGCTTCATTCTCGTTCGCTCCTGATCCATGATGACGTTTCCACCACTGAAGGTTCCCGATTACAGAGATAACGACATGCAGCGAATATACCGTATCCGCCGCGGAACGCAAGGCCGGACGCCGGTTCGTGTCCGGCTTGCAAAGTGTCTACCAGACATTCGGCCCGGCGCGTGGCAGCGTCAAGCGCCAGCTTGGCGATGGCGGACTTCTCCGCCGCGCATGTCGATACCGGCTTTCCTGGTGTTGCGCCATCGCCAAGGCCTGCGGCCTTGACGCTGCCACCCGGGAGACGGGCGAAGGATGGCATCCAGGTGCCACGAGACGTGTGCACGTCGGCCGGACGCTCCTGTTTCACAAACGGTGGTGGAAGTCCCGACGACGGGTTATACTCGCATGGTCTCATTGAAAGGCGATTCTATGGGTACGCGTCATTTGCTGTACGTTGTGCTTGCGATCGTTGTCACGTGCCAGCCCTCGTCGCCGGCTGCCGGGAGCGACCTGCTCGAAGGGTTCCGCCATCCGCCTCTGTCGGCCCGGCCTTCGGTCTACTGGGTGTGGGTCAACGGGTTGACCGACAAGGCGCAGATGACCCGGGAACTGGAGCAGATGCAGGCCCAGGGCATCGGCGGTGTCTACATCTTCGACGTCGGCGCCCAGGACCCGCAGAAGATCGTGCCGGCCGGACCCGCCTTCATGGGGCCCGGGTCGCTCGACGCCATCGGGCACACCGTGCGCGAGGCGACGCGACTGGGCCTGGAGGTCGGGCTCGTGACCTCCAGCAGTTGGAACTGCGGCGGCCCGTGGGTCCCGCCCGAATACGCCAGCATGGGGCTCTACCATGGCCGGCTTGATGTCACGGGCCCGACCCGCCTGGCCGATCCGCTCCCGATCCCCGCGCTGCCCAGCCGCGTGCCGCGTGACGCCGGGGGCAAGCCGGCGTACGCCAAGGACGTGGCCGTTCTGGCCATCCCGAAACCGAAGCGGCTGCCCGGCCACGAGTTCGTCTTCGAGCTGGCGCCGCCCGGCGTCCACACGATCGACCGCGTCGTCCTCTACAACACGCCCAGTGACAACGAGAAGCGCTATGGCGAAACGCACCTGTTCGCCCGGGACTTCGCCGTCTTCGTTTCCGCCACGACGCCCGATCCCGAGGCGTTCGAGGAAGTCGTTCGGAAGGCGCTCAAGCCACATGCCGAAGCGCAGACGTTTCGGTTCGACCGCACGCGGGCCAGGTACGTCCGGCTCGTGGTTCTCTCCGGCCACAACGCCAAGTTCGACCGAATCCAGCTCGGCGAATTCGAAGTCTATTCGACCGACGGAACGAACGTGGTTTCGGCCTATCATGCCGACGGAAGCAAGACGGCCGCCGGTCTGCTGCAATGCAGCTCCGCGCTGGGGACCGAGACCCAGGGGGACTGGACCGCCGCGAACATCCACGACGGCAAGACGTCCGGGCCCGACGGAAGCTGGGACTCGGGCGGGGCGCCGCCGCTGGTCATCGAGGACCCCGCCGCGGTCGTTGACGTTACGAAGCGCGTAGACGAGACAGGTCGTCTCGATTGGGACGTCCCCGCCGGCGACTGGACGCTCATGCGTTTCGTTTGCGCCAACACCGGTCTGGCCCTGCGGCTGCCCAGCCCCAATTCCGGCGGCTTGGCCATCGACCACTTCAACGCCGAGGCGACCCGCCACCACTTCCAGTATCTGCTCGACGCACTGCATCGCGAACTGGGTGACTTCAAAGACACGGCGCTCAAGCAGATGTACGTGTGCAGTTACGAGCTGAGCGGCTCGACGTGGACGCCGGAGTTCCTGGCTCAATTCGAGATGCGCAGAGGCTACAATATGGCGCGCTACCTGCCCGTGTTAGCCAGCTGCGTCGTCGGAGGTCACGAGGCCACCGCCCGTTTTCGCTACGACTACCGCAAGACGCTGGGCGATCTGCTGGTCGACGCGTTCTACAGGACGGCGACCGAGATGTCCAACGAGCACGGCCTGCTCCTGTGCGCCGAGGCGGGCGGGCCGGGGCCGCCGCTGCATCAGGTCCCCGTCGATGCGCTCAAGGCCCTGGGGGCGCTCGACATTCCCCGCGGCGAGTTCTGGAAAGAACACAACGTCTGGGTCGTCAAGGAGACCGCCTGCGCCGCCCACGTCTACGGCAAGAAGCTCGTGGACATGGAGGCGTTCACGAGCTGGCGTCACTGGCAGGACGGCCCGTTCGAGCTCAAGCCCGTCGCCGACCGCGCGTTCTGCGGTGGGGCGAACCACTTCACGTTCCACACCGCCGCCCACAACCCGTCGGCGACCGCCCGCCCCGGCTGGGTCTACCACGCCGGCACGCACATGAATCCGAGCATCGCCTGGTGGCCCAAGGCCAGGCCCTGGATCGATTATCTGTCACGCTGCTCGTACCTGTTGCAGCAGGGCGTGTTCGTCGCCGACGTCTGCTACTATTACGGCGACCAGGGCTTCAACTTCGTGCCGCCCAAGCACATCGATCCGTCGCTGGGCTACGGCTACGACTACGACGTCGCCAACGCCGAGGTCATCCTCGCGCGGATGAGTGTCAAGGCTGGCAAGATTGCGTTGCCCGATGGCGTCAGCTACGAGTTTCTCGTCCTGCCGCAGCGGGATGACATCGACTTGGCCGTGCTGCAAAAGATCGAGTTGCTCGTTCAGAAGGGCGCTACCGTCGTCGGCCCCAAACCGACGCGGTCCAACGGGCTGGCCGACTATCGCAATCGCGACAGACGCGTTCGAGAGATCGCCGACCGGCTGTGGGGCCCGTGTGACGGAACGACCTGCACGGAGCACGCTTACGGCAAAGGCAAGGTTGTCTGGGGCAAACCCCTGCGCAAGGTCTTGCAGTTGCGCGACGTCGGTCCCGACTTCAGCTTCGCGCCATGTCACGCACCCGACTATGAGATCGACTACATCCACCGGCGCACGCCAGACGCCGACGTCTACTTCGTGAGCAACCGGACCGACCGCTCGCAATCGCCCA
>JAFGCA010000699.1 GCA_016932895.1 Sedimentisphaerales bacterium
CCCGCCCGGCCCGACAGCAGAAAACCCGGCGTAAACGCTCGTCCAAACGCCGCCGGAACCGAAAACCGTAGCGCGTGAAGCGTGAAGCGTATCTCGCAGCAACCGTCGGTTCACGCAGCGGGTACCGCGCGTTTGCGTCCCTTTGACCGTTTCCGGCGAAAAAACCGCCAAAGGGATGGAGTTGGCGGCGTCACATTGCCGAGAAAACAGGAAACCGAACTTAACGCGTGAAGCGTATCTCGTGAAGCATATCTCGTAATGACCGACGCTTCACGCGGAGTAGCCCGCGCACTGGTATCAGGGATGAGAAACAGATTTCAACGGCTCAACTGCATTCTGCACTTCACGGGGCACCTGCTCGAAGTGCTGGGCGCCGTGCTGCTTTTGCCGCTGGTGGTCGTGCTGGTGTATTGGGGCCGGCGCGGCGACGGCTGGGGCACCGTCAACGCGTTTATCGTGCCGGCGGCGGTCTCGGTGTGTGTCGGCTTCGTCCTGCGGAACGTCTTCACCTGCCAGGCCCTGGACACCGTCGGCTCGATGCTGACCTGTGCGATCGGCTGGCTGGCCTGCTCGGCCGTGGGGGCCCTGCCCTTGGTGATGGCTCTGGGCTGCAACTACCTGGACGCCTACTTCGAGGCGATGAGCGGCTTTACCACCACGGGAATCACCGTCTTTGCCGGCCTGGACCGCATGCCGCCGAGCATCCTGTTCTGGCGCGCCCTGACCCAGTGGCTGGGCGGGCTGGGCATTCTGTCCTTCTTCCTGATCGTGACGTTTCGCGCCAGCAGCGCCCATCACATCTTCGGAGCCGAAAGCCACAAGATCTCGGCGACGCGCCCGGCGCCGGGGCTGTTCAACACGCTCAAGATCCTCTGGCATATCTACACCGGCCTGACGCTCCTGGCGGTCCTCGTGCTGGCCCTCGCGAAGATGCCGGTCTTCGATGCGGTCTGTCACGCCCTGACGGCGCTCTCGACCGGGGGCTTTTCCCCCCACGACGCGAGCATCGATTTCTACCGCTCCAGCGGCCACGCCCACTACCGGTTCATCGAGTACGCGCTGACCTTCTTCATGATGCTGGGCGGGATCAACTTCCTGATCCACTACCGCGTCCTGACGCGTGATTTCAAGGCGCTCTGGGACAACATCGAAATCCGCTACTGGTGGGGACTGATCGTCGGTTTCACTCTGATCGTCATGATCGATCACTTCCGGCAAAGCGGCGCGTTGACGGCGTTGTTCGAGAGAGGCACGTCTCCAGGCGCCGGAGAGCTCGAACAGACGTTTCGCTACAGCGTCTTCCAGGTCATAGCAATTCTCACGACGACCGGCTTCGGGACGATGGACATCGGCTCGGAGTTCTTCGGAACCGTCGCAAGACAGCTTTTCCTGGTGATGATGGTCATCGGGGGCTGCGTGGGCTCCACGAGCGGGGGCTTCAAGGTCCTGCGCGTGGCCATGTTGAGCCGCCTGGTGCAGAGAGAGCTCTTCAAGGCGAAGGTCTCGGGCCGGGCTTCCACGGGGCTCGTGATCGACAACCGAATCGTCCCGGACGCCGAGATCCATCGCGTCGCAGCTCTTTTCTTTGCCTGGATGGCGCTGCTGGTCATCGGCGGCGGCGTCACCGCGCTGTTTTCGAGCCAGGGAACGCTGGCGTCGTTTTCGGGCATGTTCTCGGCGCTGGGCAACATCGGCCCGTGCTATATCTCCGTGGCGGACATGATGGAAATGCCCGCGGTCGTCAAGATCACGTACATCATCGGCATGCTGGCCGGAAGATTGGAAATCCTGCCCGTGTTGCTGCTGTTCTCGCCCCGCGTTTGGCGGTAGACTTGTGCCGAGGCATAGGGCCTCGTCTGGAGGTAATCGACATGTATATCGTAGTGGCCGGTGGCGGCATGGTGGGAGGGCGCCTGGTGCGGCGTCTGCTGGAAAAGAGACACGACGTCGTGATGATCGACACGGACCGGGAGATCTGCAACAGGCTCTATGCCGAGACCGGGGTGGTCGCGGTCGCCGGCAAGGCCACCCGGATGGATATCCTCAAAGAAGCCGGTGTCGAGAAGGCGGACGTGATGGTCGTGGCGACGCCGGATGATGCGGACAACCTGGCCTGTGCGATTCTGGCCCGCAGCCTGGAGGTCCCGCGCATCATCGTGCGGATGCGCGACCCGAATTACGAGAACGCCTACCGGGTGGCCGGGGTGAACCGGATCGTCCGCGTCACCGACCTGATGGTCAACCAGATGCTGATGGAGATCGAGGACCCGCGGGTCCGGCGGATCACCACCATCGGCGGGGGCCGGGCCAACATCTTTATGCTCATCATACCCAAGGCCGCCCGCGTGTCCGGCCGGACCATCAAGGAAATCGCCGGAAACAAGGCCTTTCCCTCCCAGTGCGTCGTGATCGCGGTCTACAACCAGAGCAAAGGAGAGTTCAACATCCCCCGGGGAGAACAAGTAATCAACGAGGGCGATGAGCTGTTCCTGATCTCCAACGCCGAGGATATCCGCAAGGTCGCTGATTTTCTGATGGCCCCCGGAGAGGCACGGGCCGGGACGTGACGACGGCAGCGGGAGCAACGAGCCCATGATCCGACGCCCCGCTCAGCGCGGCGACAATACCGCATTTCGCACGTCCCCCGACGATGCAGCGTCAAGAAGGGCTGGAATTCTTTGAAGAAATCGGCACGATGGGGAGTCTATAGAACCAGAAGCTGAATCCGTGATCGATTTTAGCCCGGGGGGGTTCCGGAGTGATCGGAATTGAACAGCTTATGCGACGACAATACGGTGGCCGTGGTAGGCTCGCGACAGAGCCCGCGCGAGGCCTTCGAGATCATTGTGAAGAGGCATATGAAGGACGCCTATTTCATTGCACTGGGCCTGGTCGGCAACCGTGAGGATGCGCTGGAGCTTTCACAGGAGGCTTTTTATCGGGCGTATCGTCACTATGACCAGTTGAAGGAGAAGGGCAAATTCTTCCCGTGGTTCTATCAGATCCTACGAAACCTGTGTTTCAGCCATCTGCGCAAGCGCAAGGTCCGGCGGGCCGGCTCGCTGGACGACACGGACGGCACCCCCGGCGAACCCACCGTCGGCGATGGTTTCGACCCGGGCATGGTGGCCGAGAGAAACGAGGCCAAGGACCGCGTCTGGAAGGCCATCAGCCGGCTTGATGAGAAACATCGGGAAGTCATTATCCTGAGACATTTTCGCAACCTGTCCTATGAGGAGATGGCCAAAGTGCTTTTCTGCAACCGGGGAACGGTGACAAGCCGCCTGTATTACGCCCGCAAAAGGCTCAAAGACATACTGGACCGTGAGAAAGGAGGTCAGCCGCAATGACCTGCCAAGACCATAAGGACCTCATGATGGCTTATCTGGACGACGAGTTGGACGAGCCGCAGCGAAAGGCCTTCGAAGAGCACCTGGCCTCGTGTCCTGCATGTGCGCAGGAAATGGAGGAGTTTGCCAGGCTCAAACAAGTCACGGACAGTGTCACCCTCGTCGAGCCGGAAGATCGTCTGTGGGAGCAATACTGGGGCGGCGTCTATAATCGGGTCGAACGCAATATCGGCTGGACCCTGTTCTCGGTGGCGGGCATCCTGCTGGTCATCTACGCGGGCTTCAGAGCCATCGAGGATCTCGTCCGCGATCCGGCGGTGGGTCTGCTGCTGAAGATCGGGCTGCTCGCCCTGATCGCGGGTCTGGCCGTCCTGTTTGTCTCGATCCTCCGGGAGCGCATCTATTTCTGGAGCAAGGACCGTTACAAAGATGTCAGGAGATAAGGCGATGCTTCTATCAACGACGGACACGATATGTGAAAAGAAAATCGTTCGGCATCTGGGCCTCGTGCGTGGCAATACAATCCGCGCCCGGCACATCGGGCGGGACATCATGGCCGTCTTGCGGAACATCGTGGGCGGAGAGATCACCGACTACACCAAGCTGCTGGGCGAGGCGCGCGAGCAGGCGCTGGACCGCATGGTGGAAGACGCTCAGCGCGTCGGCGCCAACGCCATCATAGGAGTGAGGTTTTCCACGTCCGAAGTGATGGCCAGTGCCGCGGAGATCATGGTCTATGGTACGGCCGTCCTGGTCGAGCCGTTGAAAAACCGAAAAGACGACGCTTCAAAGGGTAGCTCGTGAGATGGCCCATTCATTTTGCGGGCGACGTGAAATGCGTCAGCCGTTGTAAGAGGAGTTTTGCAAAATGGAGATTAGGCTTATATTCTTCAAGGAAATCGTTGGTTTGATTTCCTTGAAGACGGGGCTTAAACGACAACTCACAAAGCAGGTACGTTCTCAGGAGGAAAAATCACGAAGGAGATTTTTCCTTCCTAAAGTAAGCCTAATTTCCATTTTGCAAAAGTTCAGCTTCTAAGAGAAAGGACCACCGATGGAATGGCTGAAAGAGTTTCTCAAGCCCGAACTAATCTGGTTTCTGGTCGGTTTGCTTCTGCTGCTGGCGGAGTTCATGATTCCCGGGTTGATCGTCTTCTTCTTCGGCGTCGGCGCCTGGATCGTGGCGGTCTGCTGCCTGGTCACGGACATCACGCTCAATGTCCAACTCCTGATCTTCATCATCTCCTCCATGCTCCTGTTGGTGCTGCTGCGCAGTTGGGTCAAAGGCGTCTTCACGGGCCACGTGACCGCCAGGCAGGACCTGCGGGAGGAGCTCAGCGAGTTCATCGGAGAACGGGCCATCGTGACGCAGACGATCACTCCGAAGCTGGCCGGCAAGGTCGAGCTGCACGGCACCAACTGGGTCGCCGAAGCGGACGTGGAGATCGCGGAGGGAACCGCCGTGGAAGTCGTCGCAAAGAAGAACATTACCTTTAAGGTCAAACCCGTATAGGAGAAAGGAGAATACCCATGTTGGCAGAAATCGGAAATCCCATACTGACAGTGATCCTCTTGGGCCTGCTGGCCTTTGCCCTGATCGTTCTGATCACGACCATCCGGATCGTCCCGCAGAAGAGGGCGTACATCGTCGAGCGGTTGGGCAAGTACCACAAGACCCTGGATGCCGGCTTCCACATCCTGGGGCCCTTCGTCGATCGCGTTTCCTACCGGCACACCTTGAAGGAACAGGCGTGCGACGTGCCTCCCCAGCAGTGTATCACCAAGGATAACATTGCCGTCGAGGTCGACGGGATCCTCTACATGCAGGTGGTGGACCCGAAAAAGGCCTCTTACGGCATCGACAACTACCGCTTCGCCGCCACCCAACTGGCCCAGACCACGATGCGTAGCGTCATGGGCAAGCTCGATCTCGACAAAACGTTCGAGGAGCGCGAGAAGATCAACACCGTCATCGTCGAGGCGGTGGACAAGGCCTCCGATCCCTGGGGGGTGAAGGTCACGCGCTACGAGGTCAAGAACATCATGCCGCCGCAGAGCATCAAGGACGCGATGGAGAAGCAGATGCGAGCCGAGCGCGAAAAGCGCGCCACCATCGCTGAGTCCGAAGGCGACCGGCAGGCCAAGATCAACCGCGCCGAGGGCGACCGCCAGGAAATGATCGCCCGTTCGGAAGGCGAGAAGCAAAAGCGCATCAATGAGGCGGAAGGCCGGGCGGTGGAGATTCTAAGGGTGGCCGAAGCGACCGCCGAGGGGATTCGCAAGATCGCCATTGCGATCAACGAAAAAGGCGGTTCCGACGCCGTCAACCTGCGCATCGCCGAGCACTACCTCGATGAGTTCGGCAAGCTCGCCAAGGTCAACAACACCATGATTCTTCCGTCCGATCTGGCCGATATCGCCGGCGTGATCAAGACCGCCACATCGGTGATGAAACATTCAACCGCCCCGGCGGCTCCCGCCTCGGCAGCCTAAGCGCCGGGCACAATCCGGGAGGACCACACGCGTGCGTGAGAAACAGATAGATCCGGGCCACAAGGGCATCCAGAAAACCCTGTGCACGGTCGGGCCGATCCTCCTCGGGATCGGCCTCGTGCTCACCGTGATCGGGCTCGTCAGTTTCTTCATGGCGATTGCAGGCTCCGGGCCGCCCAAGTACTTCTGGTGCGCGTTTGTGGGAATGCCGCTGACGTTCGTCGGCGGCGCCCTGACCTCGTTCGGGTTCCTGGGCAAGGTGGCTCGCTACCAGGCCCAGGAGATCGCGCCGGTGGCCAAGGACACGTTCGACTACATGGCCGAGGGGACGAAGGACGGCGTCAAAACCATGGCCGGGGCCATCGGTCAGGGCCTCAGCGAAGGGGGCTTCGGCCTGGGGGGCGGCTCGGCGACGCAGGTCCGCTGTCACAAGTGCAACGAGCTGGTGCCGGCCGACTCGAAATTCTGCTCTCGGTGCGGCCAGCCGCTGGAAAAGAGCAAGCCCTGCCCGACGTGCGGCGAGTTGAACGACCCGGACGCCAAGTTCTGCGACAATTGTGGATACAAGTACGGATAGCCACCAACGCCCTATAAAAACAAGTTGTGTAACACTCCCAATCGCCCTTGCTCCCGTGAGGGCGATTTTTCTTTTGCCGCTCAGAGCATCAGGAGGCTCAGCGCCATGATGAGCATGCCGAGGACGATGCCGCCGATGACCAGGTGTCCGTGGCCGTAGCGATGGGCGGTGGGAAGCAGTTCGTCGAGAGAGATGTAGATCATCACCCCCGCTACGAAGGCCAGCGTGCCGGCCAGGACCATGGGGGTCAGGAAGGGCATCAGCAGGAGATAACCGATCAGCGCGCCGGCCGGTTCGGAGACACCGGAGAGGAACGAATAGAAGAACGCCTTGTTCCGGCTGCCCGTGGCGTAGTAGATGGGCACGGAGACGGCAATGCCTTCGGGGATATTGTGAATGGCGATGGCCATGGCGATGAAAGCGCCGAGCTTCACGTCGCTCAGCGCCGCCGCGAACGTCGCCAGCCCCTCGGGAAAGTTGTGGAAGCCGATGGCCAGCGCCGTGAACAGGCCCGTGCGCATGAGCTTGTGGCTGCCGTGGGCGGCGGTCGGCTCGGCCAGATCCGCATAGTTGTGCGGGTTCTCCGGCTCGGGAACCAGCAGATCGATCAGCCCCATCACGCCGATGCCGACGAAGAAGACCAGCAGCCCCCAGCCCTCGCCGAGCGTCTCCAGAGCGTCGGGCAGCATCTCCATGAACGAGATGTAGATCATCACGCCGGCCGAGAGCCCCAGCGCGAAGGCGAGGTAGACGATCTTCGGCCGCTTGATGAAATAGGCGATACCGCTGCCGATCCCGGTCGAAAGCCCCGCGATCACCGTCAACAACAAAGCGATACCCACGTTTGCGTTCATGTCAGGCCCGCCATGAGAGTCACTTGCGAAAACGCCAGGAACGTCGATAAGATACAGTGTCGGCCGACTTCCGGCAATTGTGATTCCCGCGAGCGGGCCCGCAGCGGCGTTTTGGCCTTGACCGGCCCGAACGGCTTTGTTAGACAGTAGGGCAGCCTGTATGGCACTGGAAATAGGGAGTTTTCCCATGGAAGAAACAAACAGGGAACAGTTCGGTCCGCCCCCGGCTGCGGAGGCTCAGGCCGGCGTGCAGGTGGCTCCCGAACCGGTCGAGGACGAAACCGCTCGCCAGCCCGAGATGTCGCGCGAGGCGCGCAACATGGCCATGCTCTGCCACCTCCTCGGCATCATCGGGTTCTTCGCACCGCTGATGATCTGGCTGATCGAGCGGGAGAAACACCGCTTCGTTGACGAGCACGGCCGGCAAGCGATGAACTATCAGGTGTCGCTCCTGCTGTACTACCTCGTGTCGACCCTGTTGGCGCCGCTGATCATAGGCCTCTTCATGCTCGGCGTGCTGACGGTTCTGCACATCGTCCTGGCGATCATCGCAGCCGTGCAGGCCGGGCAAGGCAAGCTCTGGCGGTACCCCATAGCCATTTCGTTTCTCAAGTAGTCCCGGTCGTCGGGCTTGTCGTACCCGGCGGTTGAAGGCATACACGAACGGAATAATGATGGAGCGGAAGAAAACATGGCCGAGGAAAACCAATCCCCCCAAAAACCACAGGATGCTCAGCAAGATGTCGGCGCGCCGCAACCGGCGGACAGTCCACAGGCCGGCGCCGCCCAACCGGAGGCAGCAGGCACCGAGCAGAATCGCGACGCGCGCATGTGGGCCATGTTCGCGCACCTGTCCGCCTTGAGCGGATTGGTCCTGGCCGGTATCGGTTTTGTCATCGGCCCCCTGGTGATCTGGCTGATGAAGAAAGAGGAATTCCCCTTTGTTGAGGAACAAGGCAAAGAGGCCCTGAACTTTCAGATCAGCATGTTCATCTACGCTGTCGTAGCCGGGCTTCTCTGCTTTGCCTGCGTCGGCTTCGTTCTGGCGCCGCTGGTCGGCATCACGGACATCGTCTTGCTGATCATTGCCGCCATTAAAGCCAATAACGGCGAGCATTATCGCTATCCGTTGACCATACGATTCATCAAATAGTCATAGCCGGAAGGGCCCGTGTACTTATGATTCGCGTGGGACGGCCCGTCATCATGCGGCACGACGGATTCGGTATTCGCTTCGTCGCTCGGCTGCTGCGCGTCTTGGCACATCCATGGTCGCTTCGCGTGTCATGACGAATGGCAGCAGGATACTGTCACAGCCCCAGGGAGGCA
This sequence comes from Sedimentisphaerales bacterium, assembly GCA_016932895.1. The sequence continues at coordinate 8,604 of JAFGCA010000699.1, forward strand.
TAGCCGATGAAATACACACGACGGACCTTTCTCGAAATGGCGGGTTTTAGCATCACAGCCGCAGGGCTGGGCAAGCCGGCGTGTTTCGCTCAAACCACCCGCTCCGCCGGCCGCCGGCCCAACCTTGTCCTCATCATGGCCGACGATCTCGGCTATGAGTGTCTGGGCTGTTACGGAAGCACCTCGTACCGGACGCCCATCCTGGACGAGTTGGCCCGCACGGGGATGCGATTCGATCATTGCTACTCGCAGCCCCTGTGCACGCCGTCGCGCGTCCAGATCATGACGGGGCAGTACAACTTCCGCAACTACCTCGATTTCGGCATTCTCGATCGCGAAGAGACCACGTTCGGACACGTGCTCCAGCGCGCCGGATACGCCACGTGCGTCGTGGGCAAATGGCAGCTCTTCGGCCGGGACAACAACAAACCGGGGATCGCGGGCCGCGGAACGACGCCGAAACAGGCCGGCTTCGACGAGCACTGCCTCTGGCAGGTGGACCGGCGCGAGTCACGCTACCGGGACCCGCTCATCGTGGAAAACGGCACCTACCGCGACGACCTCAAGGGCAAATACGGACCCGACATCTTCTGCGAGTACGCCCTGGACTTCATCGAGCGAAAGAAGGATGTCCCATTCCTGCTGTACTTCCCCATGGCGCTGGTCCACAGCCCGTTCGTACCGACGCCCGACAGCGCGGAATGGGCCGAAGGCAAAGAGAAGGCGAACAAGAAGCACTTCGCCGATATGGTCGCGTACATGGACAAGATCGTGGGCCGGATCGTCGCCAGGCTCGACGAGTGCAACCTGCGGCAGGACACGCTGATCCTCTTCACCGGCGACAACGGCACGGGCCGGGGCATCCGGTCCCAACTCGGCGACCGCGTCGTCGCCGGCGGCAAGGGACAAACCACCGACGGTGGGACCCACGTGCCCTTCGTGGCGAATTGGAAGAGCGTCATGCCCGCCGGCAAAGTCTGTGACGACCTGATCGACTTCACCGATTTCCTGCCCACGCTGGCCGAAGCGGCGCAGACGAAGCTGCCGGCGAACCTCCCCGTGGACGGACGCAGCTTCCTGCCCCAGCTTCGCGGGAAAAAGGGCAACCCCAGAGAGTGGATTTTCTGCCACTATTTTCGCAACGCGGGCAACCCGCCCAAGCGTTTCGCCCGGGACAAGCGCTGGAAGCTCTACCAGAGCGGCGCTCTGTTCGATATCCCGTCGGACCCCCTGGAAGAGCATCCTGTCCCGCCGGACACCCGCAACGCGCAGGCCGCCGCCGCCCGCGCGCGACTGCAAGTCGTCCTTGATTCCCTGCAATAGTACCTTCATAATGGCGTCGTACCAGGTCACAGCAGGCCGACCGTCCTCTTCTCGAAAGGAATGGGCAACCATGACAGAGCGCGCTCACACACGTCGCGATTTTCTCAAAGGCCTGGGCTGTTTGGCCGGTGCCTGGGCCGGGCCGGGCTGCCGGACCCTTGCCGCCGGTCCCGCCGGGAGCAGGAAGAAACCAAACATCATCTTTATCCTGGCGGACGACATGGGCTACGGGGACATTCAGGCCCTGAATCCCGAGTCGCGCATCGCCACGCCGCACTTCAACAAGCTGGCGAAAGAGGGAATGATCTTCACGGACGCCCATTCGGGTGCGGCTGTCTGTACGCCGACGCGCTACGGCGTGGTCACGGGACAATACAGTTGGCGCAGCCGGCTCAAGAGGGGAGTGCTCAACGGCTATTCTTCGCACCTGATCGACCCCGAGCGACTGACCGTCGCCGACGTGCTCAAGCGGTCCGGCTACCACACGGCGTGCATCGGAAAATGGCATCTCGGAATGGACCTGCCCGTGACGAAGAAGGACGGCAAGCAGGCTATCGATCACACGCGAAAGATCGAAAACGGCCCCAACGCGCTGGGCTTCGACTATTACTTCGGCGTCACCGCCTCGCTGGATATGCCCCCCTACGCCTTTGTCGAGAACGACCGCTTCGTCGGACCCGTGACGGGGCACTACGACGCGACCGCCTTTCCCAACTACAGCCGGGCGGGCCTGATGGACCCCGATTTCAGCCACGAACGAGCCCTGGACCAGCTCACGCAGAAGGCGGTCGGCTACATCGAGACGCGCAGCCGCGAGAAAACGCCGTTCTTCTTGTACTTCGCGCTGACGGCGCCGCACAAACCCTGTCTGCCCGCCGAGCGATTCAGAGGCAACACGAATCTGGGCGACTACGGCGACTTCGTCACCCAGGTGGACTGGGTCGTCGGGCGGATCAACGACACCCTCAAGGCCAGCGGCCTGACCGAGAACACGCTGCTGATCTACACCAGCGACAACGGCTCCTACATGTACCGCATGGGGCAGGGCGAGCCCGACCACGTCGAGAAGCCGTCCGTCCAGGGCTTTGACCCGCGGAAGCACCAGGCCAACTACATCTGGCGCGGGACCAAGGCCGATATCTGGGAGGCGGGGCATCACGTGCCGTACTTAGTGCGCTGGCCGGGTGTGGTGCGGCCGGGGACGACATGCTCCGAGACGATCTGCCTGACCGATCTGACGGCTACGTGCGCCGAGGTGGCGGGATTTGCCCTGCCGGCCGAGGCGGCCGAAGACAGCTTCAGCATCGTCCCGTTACTCAAGGGCAGGGACTGGCCTACCCCACGGGCGCCGGTGATTCACCACTCCGGCTCCGGCATGTTCTCCCTGCGCCAGGGAAAATGGAAAATGGTCTTCGGCAACGGCTCCGGGGGACGAGAGAAGCCTAAAGGCAAGCCCTTCCAGAAACCGTATTTCCTTTTCGATATGGAAAAGGACCCGTCGGAAACGACGAACGTAATCGATGAACACCCGCAGGTCGCGCAACGGCTCACGGAAATCCTGGAGCGAATCCGCACCACCGGCCGAAGCCGACCGATCTGAAAACGAAAGGAGATGTATTTCATGGGGACATCACACTGGACGCGGCGCGATTTCCTGAAAGCCCTGGGGCTCGGAGCCGTCGCCGCCGGCATACCGGCACCCGGAATCGTCCCGAGCGCGTCGGCGCAAACTCGCCGGAAACCCAACATCATCCTGATCATGTCGGACGACATGGGCTTCTCCGACATCGGCTGCTACGGCGGCGAGATCAACACGCCCACCCTGGACGCCCTGGCGGCCGGCGGGCTGCGCTTCACGCAGTTCTACAACACCGCGCGCTGCTGTCCGACCCGCGCATCGCTGATGTCGGGCCTCTATCAGCACCAGGCCGGCATCGGACACATGACCAGCGACAGCGGCAGTGACGCCTACCGGGGCGACCTGAACCGCAGGTGCGTCACCATCCCCGAGGCCTTACAGTCGGCCGGATACCGCACCTACATGGCCGGCAAGTGGCACGTCACGCACTTTGTCAACAGGAACGGGCCCAAGCACAACTGGCCCCTTCAGCGCGGCTATGAGAAATTCTACGGGACCATCACCGGCGCCGGCAGCTTCTACGACCCGACGACCTTGTGTCGCAACAACACCTACGTCACACCCGACAACGACCCGCAGTACAAACCCGACACCTACTACTACACCGATGCCATCAGCGACAACGCCGCCAAATACATCGGCGAGCACTACGACGAGTCGCCCGAGAAACCGTTCTTCATGTACGTGGCCTTCACCGCGGCGCACTGGCCCATGCACGCCCTGGAAAAGGACGTCGCCAAATACAAGGGCAAGTTCGACAAGGGCTACCGCTACTATCGCCGACAGCGCTTTGAGCGCATGAAGGAGCTGGGCCTGATCCGGGACGATTGGGACATGAGCGAGCAGGCCGGAGATTGGGAGGAGGTCGAGAACAAGCAGTGGGAGGCCCGCTGCATGGAGGTCTACGCCGCCATGATCGACAGCATGGACCGGGGCATCGGGCGGATCGTGGCCGAACTGAAAAAGCAAGGCATCTTCGACAACACGCTGATCTTCTTCCTCCAGGACAACGGCGGCTGCGCCGAGGGCATGGGCCGGGGTCCCAGGGTCAACGAGCGCTGGGAGAAGGGCGTCACGGACCGCAAGCCGATGGGCCCGGACGAGTTGCAGCCTAACATCTGGCCGCCAATGAAGACACGCGACGGACGCGTCGTGCGGGGCGGCCCGACGGTGATGCCCGGGCCGGCCGATACCTACATCGCCTACGGGCGCAACTGGGCCAACGTCTCCAACACGCCGTTTCGACTCTACAAGCACTGGGTCCACGAGGGCGGCATCTCCACCCCGCTGATCTGTCACTGGCCCGGACACATCAAGGCCCCGGGCTCCCTCTACCACGAGCCCGGACAGCTCATCGACATCATGGCGACCTGCGTCGACGTCTCCGGCGCGACGTACCCTGCCACCTACAAGGGACACGAGATACAGCCGATGGAAGGCGTCAGCCTGGCGCCGGCGTTTGAGGCCCGCAGCCTGGGCGACCGGGCGATCTACTGGGAGCACGAGGGCAACCGGGCGGTGCGCCGGGGCAAATGGAAGATCGTCTCCAAACATCCCGGCGGTTGGGAGCTGTACGATATGGAGGCCGACCGCACCGAGTTGCACGATCTGGCCTCGACGCATCCGGAGAAGCTCAACGAGCTCAAGTCGCTCTACGAAGCCTGGGCGAAACGTTGCGGGGTACGGCCCTGGCCGCTGAAGAAGGGAACATAGTCCGGAGGATTACCACATGATGAATCTCAGTCGCCGCGAGTTTCTGCGGGCGCTGGGCGCTCACGCGGCCGCGTTGACCGTCGCCAAAGCTACATCGGCCACGCCCCCACTGGAGGCAAAGCCCAACATCATCGTGATCATGTGCGATGACATGGGCTTCTCCGACATCGGCTGCTACGGCGGCGAAATCGAGACGCCCCACATCGACCGGCTCGCGCAGGACGGCCTGCGCTTCACGCAGTTCTACAACACCGCGCGCTGCTGTCCCACGCGGGCCTCGCTGCTAACGGGTCTCTACTCGCACCAGGCGGGCATCGGCCACATGACCGGAGACTACGGCGTCACAGGCTATCGCGGCCGGCTCAACCGGCAGTGCGTCACCATCGGCGAGGCGCTGCGCCCGACGCGTTACCGCACCTTCGTCACGGGCAAGTGGCACGTCGGCGCCAGGGAGCGCGACTGGTGGCCGCTCCAGCGCGGCTTCGACCGCTTCTACGGCGTCCCGCAAGGCGGAGGCTTCTACTTCAAGCCCAGGGAAGGTCGCTCGGTGGTGCTGGACAACGACGAGGTGCACACGCCCGAGAGCGGTCCCATGCCCGAAGGCTGGTACAGCACGGACGCCTGGACCGACCACGGCCTGGCGTTTGTCGAAGAAGCCGTCGAGCGCAAGCAGCCCTTCTTCTGGTACCTGGCGCACAACGCGCCGCACTGGCCGCTCCAGGCTCTGGACGCCGACATGGCCAAATACAAAGGCAAGTACCGCAAGGGCTGGGACGCGATCCGCGCCGAGCGTCACGCCCGCCAGATCGAGATGGGCATCGTCGATAAGAGCTGGCCCCTGACGCCGCGCGACGAGAAGGCCGAGGCGTGGGATAAGCTCGACGAGGCGACGAAAGAAAAGATGGATACGAAGATGGCGATCTACGCCGCCCAGATCGACCGCGTCGATCAGAACGTCGGCCGGCTCGTGGCGAGGCTCAAGCAGCTCGGCATCTTCGACAATACGCTGATCCTCTTCCTGGCCGACAACGGCGGCTGCGCCGAGGGCGGCATCTGGGGCTTCGACCGCGAAAAGGGCCGGATCGGCACCGCCGATTCCTATTCCAGCTATGGGCTCTCCTGGGCCAACGCCAGCAATACGCCCTTCCGACGCTACAAGCACTGGGTCCACGAAGGCGGCATTGCCACGCCGTTAGTGGCGCACTGGCCCGCGGTAATCCGCGAGAAAGGCACGTTCGTCCACGAGCCCGCCCACGTCATCGACCTCATGGCCACCTGCTGCGACGTCGCCGGCGCGACCTATCCGCAGAAATATCAAGGCCACGAGATCACGCCCCTGGAGGGCAAGAGCCTGCTGCCCCTGCTGCGAGGTGAAAAGCCAAAGAGCCGCGAGGCGATCTTCTGGGAACACGAGGGCAACCGCGCCGTGCGCCGGGGCCGGTGGAAGCTCGTCTCGAAGCACCCCGGCCGCTGGGAGCTGTACGATCTCGAGGCCGACCGCACGGAACTGAAAGACCTGGCCGCCGAGCATCCGGAGACGGTCACCGAGCTGAAATGCCTTTACCAAGCGTGGGCCGAGCGCTGCAACGTCCTGCCCTGGCCCATCAAGAAGAAGAAATCAAGATAGTGCTCTGTTGCACCTTGTATGATGGGTTAGACACGGTGTGGCAGCGTCAAGGCCGCAGGCCTTGGCGATGGTTCGCTCGAATTCGAGAGGCGCCATCGCCAAGC
>JAFGCA010000012.1 GCA_016932895.1 Sedimentisphaerales bacterium
GGGTTCGATCAGCCAGCGAGATAGCTCGCCCTTCAAACTCGTCGGCACCTTCTCCAAGATCATCACCAGCATTCAACACCTCCGCAATATCGGGCAAGATGCGCCGTATCAGCTTGGTCTGCTTGAACGCGTCTCGGCATGCCAGCCGGGCCCGTCTCTCCACATGTTCCTCAGAATCGGCTACTACCTGGAAAGCCAGGGGAACGGCAATCTCGGTCTTGTAAAGATCGGCCACATCATACACAAAGCTCAGCACTTTGCCGGTATGTATGAAGCCGATGGCAGGGCTGTAACCGGCGGAGAGGATCGCAGCGTGGCAGAGGCTGTAGACGCAGGCATTTGCCGAGGACATCGCCCTGTTCAATGGATCTGCCGTATACCAACTGCTCTGATCGTAGTTCCGGCCCTCCCATTTCACGCCACACTCCTGAGCCATTCGCTGGTAGGTCTTGCGGACTCTTGCGCCTTCCATGCCCCTGAGTTGCTGTATCGTGACATCAGCCGGAACGGGTGACGGAAACCGCTTGAGGTACATCCGGCGGGCCACGCGTTCCCGTTCTTCCGGAGACGCATACAGTTCAGCTTGTCGCAGTAGCCTGCGAGCGCTGTGCGTTCCACCGGTGCCAAACGCGTACATCTTCACGCCTTGTTCGCCGACGAAGCAGATCAGGCAGTTATTGGCCGCAAGCGCCTTGGCCGCCTGCTGGGTGATCGAGGTCCCAGGCCCCAGCATGACCAGCGACAGTTGATCTATCGGGATGCGTGTTCGCGCCTCTGCCTGTCGAAACACCAGGCCTTCCCTGTCCTTGTCCAAACCTCCATGTTCCAGATACAGATGGCTCCACCGATCCTCGAATTTGGGAAGCTCATGCAAATTCGCCATTGAATCTCCTAAGCCGGTGCAATGCTTAGCAGACCCATACCCAGTCCCTTGGCCGGGCCAATGCCGCAGCAAAGCGTCTGGTAAAACGCCTCCGAATCAGTGACTTCCAGCGTTTCCTCACACTGGTCGCCAAAGACCGCGATTCTGTTTAAAAATCGTCCGTCTCCATCTGATCTATCGACTATTCGTGGGAGTGACTTAACTTCTATGGGAACGACCTGGAGCAGCCCCCAAAGGACCCGCGCCGGTTTTGCGCCACCACCAAACAGCCCGGTTATCGGTTGACGGGGGCAATAGACAACAGCCCAAAACCGAATGCCTTGGCGTGTCCGACACCGTTGATAACTGCCTCTCGCAGCAGATCGGAGTCTGTGCAGACGAGTACACCTTCAAACAGCCCTCCATTGTAGCGCTTTTGAGTCGGCTTATCTTGGTTTGAACCGCCTCCGCCTTTGCCAGGGTTGCGTACGACAGTATGAATGGCCTCCATCAACAATGGTGACACCTTTTCGTCAACAACGCGGAACCCACGTCCACTTCCCATCTGCGTCAGCCACTCTCGCCACGGGTCCCAGCGAGCGAGAAGGACTCTCTGACGTTCGGCGGGATCGATAGGTAGCGGATCGGGCATTGGCTCTGGTAGTACGGGAATCTCCGTACGCTTTCTACAATGGATAGTCAAGCCGGAGCGAGTTGTCCGCATCTTCCCAGACGGGTGGACGACACTCTTCGGATTGACGACATGGGCCAGTAGTCGAAATCGATACGACTGATCGCGAAGGGGCATAGGGTCGAAGTCCCTCACAGCGGGTTCATCGGCAAGGAGATATGGGGCGTTTTGAAATGCGTAATCCCACTTCGGCTCGTCCACGGATTGCACGAGAATCCTTGGGGGACCATCGCGTTCGATTCGGAACAGGAAACCAGCTTGGCAGCGCGCGGGCTTTGGTTTAGCAATAGTTGATCCATTCCATGTGCCCAAGAAGAATGGGTCATCTTGACGACGCTGGTCGTTGGGGAATGCCATCCACAACCGTTGATGAACCCGATAGAGGTTACCAAGCCATTTTCGGCCGGGTCGATTGTCAACACTGACGCGTAACAAAGAAAGGTACATTTGACAACCCTTCCGTCTCAAAAAACTGGTAAATCATCGAAGAAGGCAACGTTTTGTGTGCGGCCGGCTTGTAGCAACTCCGCACGCCGACTGAACCGTCGGTTCTTCAGCAGCCGTTCGATTTGCTCCAGAATATGCGGGCGCTGCTGTGGGTCCGCCGGGTCTATTCGCCGGTGGCGCATGTCCTTGCCGTATTCCAGCGAGGTACAGGCTTCGTGACAGAGCCTGCATAGAGATCGTACCGTTTCCAATCGTACGTCAGTATAATTGAGATGGTGGACTTCCACGGCCGGGGACTTGCAAAATACGCAGAGATGATGATCGAACTCCAGGCGGTTACGCCTCAGGTCATCCCAGCCAGGTCCATACGGATCAACCCACTTACGAGACGCTGCGGGCGGGTGTAGTGGCCCGCCGACAGGGACGGTGATAGTAGCGCAGATGACAAAGCGTACACCGTGGTTGTAGTAACCGAAACCTTGCGGAACGTCATGGACGACCCTTGCGCCCTCGGGCGGTGGCGAACCCGGCGGATGTTCGATGTAGCAATCGAGTTGCCGCGTTCCGGAGCGACCACGCCCGTCAATCGCTGCAATTCGCGGCTGCCATGATACAGAGGCAAGGGCGCTCATTGGCGAATCAAACGTGCCCGTCCCCACGAACACGGGTTCGGCAGGAACACAGCACTTGCGGCCAAGGAACACCGGCCAGACAGGGTCATCGAGCCATTTGGCGCAGTCACGGATCGCTGCAGGAGCGCCATGGAGCGCGACGAGGAACGACGCGTCCCAAAGATACTGTCGGCGCGAAAGCAGCGTTTCGAACGGCCGGTCCTTCTTGTTGCCTTCGTGCTTGAGACCTCCTTCTGCCTTGCGCATGCCAATCTTCGCTCCGGCAGTATGATAGTCCCAGTCGAGTGTGCCGGACCGGTCCACACGCACGCCCACGGTGAGCGATGACAAGGTTTCCAATTCTACAGCGGAGTTTTCCCGGCGTACTCCCTTGGCACAGAGCAACAACCCCAGCACTCCCGATTTACTGGGATACGCGTCAGTGCGGCGGAGTTGAAACCGTGAGGATGTCCCCCACGCTTGCATCGGACCAGCAAGGCGAAGTAAGAGCGTGTTGTCGTTCATGCGACCGCCTCCGCTCTCGGAGCAACGGAAGCCGCGCTAACTGCCTTGACGAGTGCGTCGAGTGTCTCCTTAGGTGTGGCGCCGTTGATTGCGGTCTCAGCGTGCCCGACCGCGAGCAAATAGCGCTGGATGTCGGCAGGAGCAAAGGCCGGGGAGACCGATTCCACATGAGCCTTGAGCGCCTCGGCGGAACGTGATAGGTAATTCGGTCCTTGCACCGGCTGAAGAAACGCATTGGCGTAGCTGATCGGACGTTTGATCTTCGAGAGTTCGACCAGAATCAGTTGAGGGACTCCATGACTCGCGAAGCTGTTTTGCTTGCCGGTGGGATTCGCCAACGCGGCAGCCGCCAGCAAAGCGCCAACCGCTTTGGACGCTTCATTGTCGGACCATGCTTGTCCATTCTGACTCAGGTGCTTTCTGAGGGCATCGAGATCAAGATTGAGATATTTGTAATAGACCGAGGCGTTGTAAAACATCTCCGTCTCACCAGATCCCAGGAAGGCAGCACCAGCTTTGTCCATTTGGTTGGTTGCATAATTGGCCTTGCAGTCGTCCATGGCTGTAAAATAGTCGCTCTCAATCACTGTCTCGTGCGTGCCGATTGCATGTGCGACCTGGCACGCGGCTTCTACATTGACAACCAGATCGCTGGTGGTCATCCGCCCGAACAAGCCAATGTCCACGGTGAGTAACTGGCTCGCGTCCGCGATTGCGCGGACGAGCTTCTCCACTTTCTTGTCCAGCGGTCTCTTCTCGTCTTTCTTCGGCTTTGGTTTGAGCGTGCCGACGAAATGTTGGTACGCTTTGGGATCCTCCTTCCGAAATTCTGCAATCAACCTGGCGATAGCCGCAGCGAACGGTGGTGGAAAGAAAACAAGTTGGCCAGTCTGACCTGTCGCGTCGCCAGCGGAAGTGCTTGTGTCTGCTTCAGATGCATTCTCTTCTTTCAGCTCTTCGGACTGTTTTGGGCTCTTCTCCTTCTTGAACCGACTGGCGATGGCTGCCATTAGTGCATTCAACTCCTCATCAGGAAAGGTGGTCCCGCTGTCCTTTTTCAATGCGTCAGCGACCATTCGCGGCAGATACGTGGTGCGATCAGCGAGTGCATCACCGAAAGTGCCCTTAAACTGCTCAGATTGTCGGATGTTTCGTTTGAGGCACTGGCTACTGATGCGGCCCCGCGTCACACCACCGAATACACATTTCTTCGGCTGACCAGTCTCATCGCGATTGAGATTGCCGGGAGGCATGCTCTGAAGCATGTGAATCTGGATGAACATTGAAATCTCCTTTCTTGGGTTTATCGCCCGAGTAATTGGTTGAGGCGATGACATAAACTCTGCCAGTCGATTGGAGTTGGTTCCCGCAGCCTGAGATGCTGGTGGATGGCACTGTGAAGAGCGGCCTCCAATCGCTGTCCGCGCGGCAGGGAAATAGGGTAAGGCGAACGCACGCCACGTTCACCACGCCGCTCGTCAAGCTGACGCTTCGGAAGCACGTCGAGCGGACAGAACCTTGCGTTGGGGCGCAGGAATCGTGCATGCGAAGGCACACCAGCCATGAGCTTCAGTACGAGCCAGGCAACGTTTCGTGAAGGCAGGCCAGAGATTCTCCGATCTCGTAACCCCCAGAGCAAGCCGGTGAGTAGGTCAAACGCAGCCGGGGATTCGTGCGTCGGGCGATAGGCGGCGCATGCCAGAACAGCCCAGTCGGCGTGGGTGAGAAGCCGTATGGCAAACTGAACAAACGCAGTCGTACCATTCGCCAGGCGAGCCGTGCGACGGCTTGTCCACCCGTCAACCTCCTGCTGTCGCCAAGGCAAAGGTGCAGGGGGCACGAGAGCGCGGAGTGTATCTGACGATAGACTTTCCACCGCAATCTGTCGATGGTCAAAGGTCTTGGCGTCTTTGCCTGTGGTGCAGGGGATGACAAGGCACCAGCCCCGATGATCTGGATTCTTCGCGACGATCTCCGATTTTGCCAGAGCTTCCTCATCGAGGAGCCGTCTTAGGTCTCGGCAGTTTACGGCGGCAAACCCATCTATCCTATCCGTGCTCTTGATCGCTATGTAGGGTTTGTCGTAGGAGTAGAAGGCTGCGGGGTCTTGCCACTCGAAGGGTTGACCATCAACCCGCTTCTTCGTCTGTTCGTTCTTCAGGTAAACGATTCGGCCAATCACAGTGACGCCAACCTGACCACATCCCCAACATTTCCCTGCCGGCTGCGGCGAGAGAAGATGTATGCGTCTCGGATTCCACGTGAACGCCTCAAGATAAGGGATTTCCGCGTCCTTGGCAGTCGGCTCAAAATGGCCGCTCCATTTCGCCTCGCCCGATTCTTCCGCAAGAGGAACGAGATTCAAGCCGAGCGTGACGGCCAGGTTTGCACCCAATGCCATTGCCATGATTGGCGGTGCGTTATGCACGGAGGGCGTCTTTCCTTGGCCACCGGATTGGCTCCAAGGAACTACGCGCAGCATTCCCATTGTCGCGCATCGAAGGCAGAGGCGCATGTTACGGTCATCGCCGTGATGAAAGTGAGCAATATTGATTCCTGACGGAAACTCGGCGAACAAAGAGCCGACAGACTTCCAATCCTTCTTCTTGGCGTTCTTCTGTGCAGCCTCTTGCAGGAATGGGGCTTCGTCGTCGAACATACGGAAGCGATGCGCCTCTGCCTTGATAGCACCAAGAACGGTTTGCGGCACTTCGCCCCGCAAGAGGGACTCCCTAACGTGCTGGACCCCTCCTGCTGCGTCGGCCTTCCAGTATAGTAGCGTCAATAGAAAACGGTGCGCGGCAAACCGATCAAACGGACTGGCGGCGGCAATGCAGCGTATGCCCTTTGCTTGGTTCAGCGCATCTAACGGGGAGCAGACCTTAGCTTCTGCATTGGCACGCATTGTGTCCAACCAAGGAGAGGTCAGTACATTCCAGTCTGCGCCCGGGAACGGTTCATTCGTCAAGTGAGACATGGGCTGCTCCATTCTCGTAGGGCCCTAATCAAGTCGTCGTCCAATAGGTTGTATTTCATTGTCACCTCCCTTTCATTCGCCAAGGGCTTGCCTGCCCACGCCACTGGCCAGACTCCGTCTCCGTGGGTTGCGACCAACGAGCACGCCGTCCATACTCGCAGACCAGGACCGCCCGTCATGCGCAGACCGCAGCCGCTCCATCTACATCCCAAATCACCGAAGAAACCTTGAATACGGCTGCATGTAGCCCCAGATCCCACCGGCAGCAGGAACGGCCTACCTGACATGATCGACCGTAGAGGGGCGTTTCTGAGGAGCCTGGGGCGTCAGGTCGGGCGCACAACGTCAGTAAGGCCTCCCTCCCACGGCCGTCCCCCCGGCTCTTTGTGGTCGCCGGCATTTTCTCCGCTACTCCGCACGTTCCCGACTTCAAATCCTTACGGATTCACCCGAATCCAACCATAGAATACCACTAAGCATAGGTGCCTGTCAAAGCCAAAATCAGCCCTCTCCAGGCGAAATGCCTCATTTCAAGCCGGAGAACGGCCCAAAGAGGCCAAAGACGCGGCAGGAAGGAAGTACGCCGCGCAGGCCGCTACGTCTCTGGCTGTCTATGAAGGCGTTTGCCGAGGCCAAAATGTTGACACTAAAATCGAAGAAATGCCGATTTTTCCAGGTTTTGGGAAGCCGTGAAATCGGATGATGGAGAGGAAGCGAGGGTCTCCGCCTCTTTGCAGATCGGGATGGGCGCGAAGCATGTTGTATCGGGCATATGGTGGGAATCCAGGTACACGTCACGACAGACGTGCAGAAAAATCGAAGAATCCCAAATTTTTTTTCTGGCACGATAGTTGCGCATCCAGTGACCAGACTATTACCAGTCCCCTGCTCGGGGATAGCAAAACCCCTTTTGTGTGCGCGCGGTCGCAGAAAGTGTGAACGAAAAGCCGAGTAAAGGATTTCTGATAGTCTACTCAGTGGTGCTCAAAGGTGCCATTTGGGTGAAGGATGGTGACAACCTGTGGCAAAAGTCACTTGACCAACCCCCCAGGGCATGCGTATTTTCATATTAAAGTAGATGGTGCTGTATTTGTATTAACAGAAGGATGTTTTTTGTAAGGAGATTGAAACATGAATCAAGTCAAGGGACACGGGGACAGGCTATTGAGTACGAGCGCGGTTGCTCGGATCCTGAGCCTCAGCAAACGCACGGTGCACCGGCTCAATGCATCGGCATTGATCGTTAGGCCGCTGCGCATATCAGGCAGCGTGCGATACTTGGAATCGGAGCTGATGGCTTGGATACGCGCGGGCATGCCGAGCCGGCAGGAATGGGAAGCTTTTGAGGAGAATAGACATGCGAACTGAAAGAAAAGGGGCCGCTGCCTCAATCCTGGCGGGAAAAAGCACAGCGGCCGATGTATTGAATCCACGCAGAGCATATCCGTGTCATCGACCTGTGTCAACGCGCAAGCTTCTTCTGCAAGCTGCCGAGATTCTCCTTGTCCTTCAGCTACCACTGAGCCGGTTAGAGGGGGCGGGTTTCTGGCTTCTCTTCGAGCGGCGCTTGCGTCGTGCATACCGGGGGACCGGACGATGAGCAAACGCAAACGAAGCGTGGGCCTGTTGGCCTTCCTCAGGGGTAGTACGGACCCGGCGGCCGGTATGCCTGGTTGCGCCAACTATGACAGTGCCCACGGCGGGTGTCTGCTCGGTGACCACTGCACGGTCGAGCAGGGCCAACGGTGTGGGTTTTTCGAGCGGGCGGTCCTGCCGACGGCGGCCGACATCGGCCTCAGCGTTCAGATCCACGCGCAGTATGCCAGGCAGGTGGGCCTGAGCGATGCGGGCGAATTGGGCCGGGAACCGTCACGTTCGTGCCCGGATTGCGGGGCCGAATTGAAGCCGCGTCAGAGGTACTGTGATACGTGCTCGGCACGCCGGCGGCGGGACAGTTACCGGCGCGCCCGGCAGAAGGCGGTGAAATGATGGTTGACGCGCAACAGTTAACAAATACAGCCCCCCAAATTCTGTATTCTAAGGGGTCTTTCGATGCGGTTTAGAAATGCCTGTGTTGAGATATGTGGAATTGGTCTCGGACTGCGATTTGAGGCATTTAACTGTTGCGCCCGGAGCATGCGCGGATGAACGCCAGATCCAAGAAGAAGACGCTGCTGGAGTGGGCCCTGGAATACCACTGCGCCGGTATCAACGTGGTCAAGGCGTACTACAAGGGCAAATGTCCGCCCAAGGGCGGGCAATGGGAGCGGTATGAAACCGAGCAGGTGTCGGAAGAGCAGATCCATGAATGGTTCGGGCCCGGTGCATCACACGGGAATATCTCGGTGGTGACCGGGCCCATTTCCGGCGGGCTGACCGTGATCGACTTTGATTCGGTCGCGTTGTATGAGGCGTGGGCGAAGCAGCAGCCGGAACTGGCGAAGACAGTGCCGACCGTGAAATCGGGACGGGGCTATCATGTCTATTGCCGCTCGAACCTGGACAAAGACGATACCAGCACCTACGCCGAAATTGACATCAAGGCCAAGGGCCTGGTGTCCCTGCCCCCGTCCGTCCATAAGAGCGACGTGCGCTACAAATGGGTCATTCCACTGCCCGAGCACGTTGAGCAACTACCCTTGTTAGACCCCTATGAGCTTGGGCTTGACCACTTGACAGACGGTACGGACGGTAAGGACGGTACTGAGGGTACAGACGGGAAGGATGGTGGGTGTGGGGGGTGTGTTGAGTTGCGCTTTGAGGATTTGGATGTTGAAACAAGGAAAGAGATTGAGCGCGCGATTGCAAAAACGCAGCCGACGGGTCCTGGACAACGACACAAGCTGTTGTTCCTATTAGCGCGGATGCTCAAAAAGATTGACGCCGTCAAAGACAAGTCTGGGGAGGACCTCATGTTCATTGCTGATATGTGGCACAAACGGGCACTGCCCAACATCGAACACAAATCCCCAACCATGACACGGGCGCGGTTCCTCGATGCTTGGAAGGATGCGAAGTATCCGCCGGGCGAGGGCAAGTCCCTGGAGATTGCGTGGGCCAATGCGCAGAAGGCGGATTCTCCGATGCCGGAACTGGAGGTATACAAGGAGGATGAGGTCATGCAGAAGCTGGTCCGCCTGTGCTTTGAATTGCAACGGCTGGCCGGACCGGATGAGGAATGGTTCATCCCTACCCAGAAGGCACCGGAACTATTTGGCTTCAGTCACGCATGGCTGGCGGTTCTGCTCAAAACGCTGGCGGCAAACGGTATTATCCGTAAGACGAAAGAACACACGAGGGGCAAGTGCAGCCGCTACGTCTACACGGGTCCAAGCGTCAAGCTACTGAGAGAAGAGGCGGCATAGAAAAACTTCCGGCCCGTACAATTTTATACTTGACGAACATCAAGTATCCCGGTACGATAGTCATTATGATACTTCAGCAGATCAGAGAGCATATGAGAACCTGCGGCAAGAGCAGATATCAAATTAGTCAGGATACCGGGATAGATCAGGCAGCACTCTGCCGGATCTTACAGGGTGGTAGCTGCAAAGTCGAGACGGCAGAGATCTTGCTCGAATACTTTGGATTTGAGATTGTTCGAAAGAAGCGAAAGAAAGGCCGGTGATATCATGGCGTCAATATTCAAGCGCAAACGGCGGGTCAAAGGGGCGGACGGTCGAAACAGGGTGAAGCGGTCGCAGTGCTATTACATCGAGTACCGCGACAACGCGGGGATTCTGCGGCGCGTGAAAGGCTACACTGATTTGGCGGCGACACGGCAGAAGGCGGCGGAATTGGAACGGCAGGCCGCGCGTACCGATGCAGGCCTGATCGACAAGTATGCCGAGCATCGCAAGCGTGCCCTGCAAGAGCATCTGGAGGCCTTCCGGGAGTATCTGGCCAAGACGAAGTCTCCCCGAACGGGCCGATACCGGACGGAGGGGCATGTCGAAAAGACTGTAGGGCGCGTGGCACGTGTTCTTGATGGATGCGGCTTTCGCTTCTGGGGTGAGATTGATCCGGCCAAGATCGAACTGTATCTTGGTGAGTACATAGACGGGGCCAAGACGCACAACCACTTTGTCACAGCACTGCGACAATTCGGCAATTGGATGGTGGACACGGAGAGGGCGGAGGTTTCGCCGGTGGCCCGGTTGAACCGCCTGAACACCAAGGACGAAAAGGGGGA
This sequence comes from Sedimentisphaerales bacterium, assembly GCA_016932895.1. Next base: position 10,306 of record JAFGCA010000012.1, read on the forward strand.
GCGGCGGGCGCTGACGTCTGAGGAGGTATCCCGGCTGTTGGCGGCAACCGAGATGGCTCCACACCGATACGGCATGGACGGACACGAGAGGGCGGTTCTATACCTTCTGGCGACAGAAACGGGCCTGCGTGTGCGTGAGCTTCAGAATCTCACAGTGGGGGCGTTTGATTTCGATGAGGTCAGTGTGAGGGTCTCTGGGGAGTTCTGTAAGAACCGACAGGAAGCAGTGCAGTTGTTGAAGTATGAGCGCGCCGTACGGTTTCGGGAGTTCTTCAGGAACAAACTGCCGGAGACGCAGGCCTTCAACATGCCGAGCCACTACCGAACGGCTCAGATGTTGCACGCGGATTGTCGAGACGCCGGTGTCGAGATCGAGAACGAGAAAGGCAAGATCGTGTTTTACTCCCTCAGGCACACATTGGCGACGAACCTTGACAAGACAGGGGCCTCCCTCAAAGAGCGGATGGCGATCATGCGACATAGCGACCGCTCCAATTTGACATTGGGAACGTATACGCATCTCCGTTCCTACGATCTGAGGCGGGCGATTGAGAATCTGCCAGACTATTTGTGGCCCGGCAGCGAGTCTGCCGCCCAAGGCGTGGCAACCGGAACCGATGGCCCCGCTGACAAGTGGACAGGGAAATGGACAGGAGAATGGACAGGAACGGCTACCAGCGATAGACAACGGTTGTCTTCGGAATGCAACGCTGGCATGTCTCAAGGCACGCATGCAAGCCCACTGAGGGGAAACGCTAAGTCCAGTGCAGCGGAGGCTTTAGGCACAGATGCGAACGGCATGTCACTGTCTGGCACACCTGAAAAGAAGACTGGGCCCGGCTGGATTCGAACCAGCGACCAAGGGATTATGAGTCCCCTGCTCTGCCGCTGAGCTACGGGCCCGCTTGCTGTTCTATCTGCGTGTAGTCTAACGAATGTGCGTAGGTGCGGTCAAGGGTGAAGTTGGCTTGGCCGGGCCGTTGGTCCGCGTAGGGTTGCCGCCGGGCGAGCTGCCGCCTGCTGGGCGATGTCAAGCCGGACTTTGGGGCGGAGGCGGGGGCGCGAGCGACGGCAGGGGATGATCGACGGCGAATTTGGCCCGGACCCTCTCCAGGAGCTTGGCCTTCATCTGAATTCTCCAGACGAGCAGGATCAGCGGAGGCCGCGACTTTTCCTTGAAGGTGATGACGATGCGTCCGAAGCCGAGGAGCCGTTCGAGAAAGTCGCTGGTGTCGATGCGGCTGTTGTAATCTTCGCGTCCGATCTGCTCGCCCGCCTCGGTGGGACCTTCCTGGAGGTTCATGTAGTTCGGCGTGATCGCGACGTAGTAGAACAAGCCCTTGAGCCAGGAGATGAGAACGGTCAGCAAGCCGATCAGCGTCACGAGGAGGTACCCGGTTCCACTGATGGAGAAGCCCAGGTGGCGGAGGATCTTCAGGAAACCCACCACCCAGCCGCAGAGGTTCAGCCACAGGAACACAAAACCAGCCGTGACGATGGCGATCAGCAACAGCTTGATGCTGATGGCGTATTCCTCGACGAGGAAGTTCAGGAAAAAGACGGCAAACCAGATGCCGCCGATGACTCTCGGATTGATCCCCGCGAACACGCCCCACTCGGTTTCCTGGAGGAACATGAGGACCGAAGCGACAAAGGAAGCCAGGATCGTCGGGACGTAGAGAACCTTCGGTGTCCAGCCAAAGGTGACCAGCCAGTCGTTGATGTCGGGGTCTTCGCGGATGGTCTTTTCCGTGCGTACGCGCGTGCGGAGGGTCTTACGCAGGAGAAACCCCACCGCAACACCGGCGGCGACGACACCGATCAGTATGTACAACGCAATCATTTTTCCGGATGTCCACATTGCATTGCCTTTCCAGGTGGGGATGCCCCCGTCATCGGAGCCTCCCGGCGAGCCGGCATACGATTCCTTTGCGTCTGGATGCTGCGATTCTACCCGTATAGACGCACGAGCACGAGTTTCATATCAAAAATCGTCGTGTTTTCGCTCAGACGATGGCCTTGGTGGCGCCGGTGGTGAAGCCTCCGTCGACGAGAAGGATCTGGCCGGTGACATAGGCCGACGCGTCGGAGGCCAGAAAAACGACGGTCCCATCGAGATCGTTGGGCTGTCCGGGCCGGCCCAGGGGAATCCGGTCGGTGATGTACTCGACCCAGGGCTTGTTGTCGTAGAGGACTTTGTTCTGGGCCGTTTTGAACCAGCCGGGGGCCAGGACGTTGACGGTGATGCCGTGACGGCCCCACTCGGCGGCGAGGCTGCGGCTCATTTGCAGCACGCCCCCGCGACTGGCGCAATAGGCGTTGATGCCCTCCATGCCGAAGACGCAGGTGCAGGAGCCGATGTTGACGATCCGCCCGTAGTTGCGTTTGATCATCTCTTTGCCGACCGCCTGGGCGACGAAGAACGCGCCTTTGAGATTAGTGTTGAGGACGGTGTCCCAGTCCTCCCAGGCGAATTCGGCGGCCGGACGGCGGATGTTCAGGCCCGCGTTGTTGACGAGGATGTCGATCCGGCCGTATTCCTCGACGGCCACGCGGACCATGCCCTCGATATCGCGCTGCGAGAGCACGTCGAGCTTGACCGGAAGGGCCTTTCGTCCCAGCCCTTCGATTTCCTCTTTGAACGGTATCAAACGCGATTTGTCCCGGCTGGTGATGACCAGGTCGGCGCCGGCTTTGGCCAGCGCCCGGCCGAAATACTGGCCGAGGCCCCGGCTGGTGCCCGTCACGACCGCTACTTTGCCGGAAAGGTCGAACAGGTTCTCCATCCTCGATTCTCCGTCACTCAAGGTTGCAGGACGATTTTCAGCAGATTCTCTTCGGCCTTGAGCAAACGCTCGAAGCCGGCGGCGCCGTCTTTCAAAGGCAGCACGTCACTGACCAGCGGCCCGACGTTGATTCGGCCGGTGGCGATCAGGTCGATGCACTGGCGAAACTCACCGGCGCTGGCATAGGAGCCTCGAAACGTCAGCTCGCGCGAGACCAGCTCTTGCAGGTTGAATTCCGTTTCCTTTTGCAGGTTGCCGACGGCGACGACGGTTCCGCCGGTCCGGGTCAGGGAGATGGCCTGGCGAAACGTCTCGGCGAATCCGACCGCCTCGCATGTCACGTCAGCGCCGCGTCCGTCGGTTCTCGCGAGGATCGCCTGCTTGACATCGACCTGAGAGGGGTTGATGCAGTCGTCCACGCCGACCTGCTTAGCCAGATCGAGCCGGAAGTCGTTGATATCGCAGGCGATGGTCGTCCGGGCGCCGCGCAGCCTGGCGGCCTGCAGTATGAACAAACCGATCGTGCCGGCGCCGATCACCACGACCGTGTCGGTCTCGGAAATGACGGGGCGATTGGCGGCGTGCGTGCCGATGGAGGCGGGCTCCAGCAGAGACGCCTGCACGAAGGACATGTTGTCCGGCAGTTTGGCGCAGATCCAATGGGGGACCGCTACAAACTCGGCGAACGCGCCGTGTCGCTTGAATTCAGGCACGGACACGCCCAGGACCTGGCGCGTGACGCAGCGGTTGAAGAGGCCCTGTTTGCAGGCGGGACACTGGTTGCAGTAGACCGTCGAGTCGAAGCAGATCCGGTCGCCCGGGGCGAAACCCGTCACGCTGGCACCCACGGCTTCCACCGTTCCGGCGGCTTCGTGGCCCATGATCAGCGGCGGGAGCCGCCGGCCGGTCTTGCCCGTGTGACCCTGGACGTCCGAGCCGCAGATCCCGCACGCCTTGACCCGCACGAGAACGTCATCAGCGCCGATCTCCGGGTCGGGGACATCCGTGTATTCCAGCGTATACGGTTCGGTGTACAGCAATGCCTTCAACGTTGCACCTCGATTTCAGGTTGCGCTTTCCAGGCCGTCGTCCAGGATATCGCCTGGCCGCCGCGGGAAACAGGTTTCTTTCTATCCTGTTCTCAAGCGGCCTCAGCTCAACGGCAGAACGGTCGCAAACAGGATCGTGAACAGCAGACCGACGATCGTCATGATGCCGACGGTGAGGGTCCAGGTCTTGAGGCCCTCGATTTCGGTCAGCCCGCCCATCTTGGCGAAGACCCAGAAGCCACTGTCGTTCATCCAGTTGCCGCATTGCGCGCCAAAGCCGATGGCGGCCGCCACGTAGACCGGATGATAACCGATGGTCTCGGGAGAGCCGATCATGCCGGCGAGCATCGCGGAGGTGGTAATCATGGAGACCGTCGTAGACCCTTGCGCGAACTTCAGCAGGAAGGCGACGAGGAAGCCCATGAGCAGCAGAGGAATACCCCCAAGCTGATCGGTGCTTCCGCCGGTCAGGAGGGCCTGGATGGCATCTCCGACTTGGGCCTGCTTGAGCATGGCGCCGAAGGCGCCGCCGCCGGAGGTGATCAGAATGATGACACCGGCGCTCATCAAAGAGTGCTCGACCATCTTGCTGAGTTGGGCACGGCTGGGTCTGCGCTGGCGCCACAGTACGTACAGGGCAACGGCGGCCGAGACCATCATCGCAAGGTTGGCGTTGCCCAGGACGGACGTGACGTACGTCATCCTGCGTCGTGGTGTATCCCAGAGATGCGGCTGGATTCGTTCCGGGAAGGCCTTCTCCAGGTAGAGACGGTTGACGCGCTCCATCTCCGCCCGGGACGGATTCCCCGACGCTTTGCCAACCCACTTGCGGGTCTCATCCCACGACGCCAGACGGGCGAACGCCCACTCTTTGGCAAGGGTGGTCTTGGGCTCGCCCAGCAGTCTGTTGAGATCGGCTCGCAACCTGGCCTGGTCCTCAGGGCTGAGGGCTCCCGCTGCCGCGCGGTCGCGAAGCACTTGCTGCGTTTCCTCCGGAAGCAGATTCAGGAGGACGCCCGCAGGTGTGTTGGCGTCTCCGCTGCTGCGGGCCAGTGTGGCGCCAAAGTCCTGCCAGCTTGCTACATCGTCGGGGGCCAGCCGGGCAGCGTGCTCGGCATCCGCCAGGGTCTTGGCAACGGTGTGTGCTGAGATCAGCACCAATGGCAGGATGATGGGCAGCATGGCCGCCAGGAGGCCCGGGAGCTTATCGTCCGGCAGGGGTTCGGGCTCCGGCTCGCTGCCCTCGATCGGGCGCATGGGGATATTGACGAATTTCGTGAACCAGCTTATGAGAAAGAGCATCACCACCGCGGTGGGGGTCGCACAGAGCAGACCGATCATGATCATCATGCCCAGATCGATGCCGAGTGTCTCGGCGATGATGAGCGGCCCCGGCGTCGGCGGCACCAGCGAGTGGGTAATCGTCGCGCCCATGCCCATGGCCAGAATCAGCAGCAGATAGCTCCTCTTGGTCTGGCGGTGCATCGAGCGGGCCAGCGGAATGAGCAGGTAGAACACCGTGTCGAAGAAGACGGGGATCGAGAGCACGAAGCCGCTTGCCATGAGCGAAATAGGGCAGCGCTTCTCGCCCAGCAGCCGTACGAACATGCGTACGATGCGGTCGGCGGCGCCGGAATTGATCAGGCACTTGCCGATGACCGCCGCCAGGGCGATGACCACGCCGATTTTGCCGGCCGTGGTGCCGAAGGCCTCGGCGACCCGACCGATCTTGTCGGCAAACTCGCCCGGGGCCAGCAGGCTCACGACGATGGCCGCCGTGATCAGGGCCAGGAACGCGTTGATTCGCAAGACGATGATCATCCCCAAGACGATGCCGATGCCGATCGCCAGGATGAGCAGCGGGGTCACACCGACCGGGCTCTCACTGGCGAGAATGCTCAGAGTTTGTAGCTCGAACAAGATTTTATCCTCCATGTACAAACACGGATTCTGGCGATGGGCACGCGTCCCATCGGCCGGGACGATCTTACCGGCCGGTGCGGAGAATATCCAGCAGCGCGGGCGGAATTTGCGTCACGCAGAGATAGCCGAAGAAGGCGAACGTTGCCAGCAGCCCCGCGGCGAAGATCCAGCCGGGCCGCAGCACCGCGTACGCCTCCTTCGACAGCATTTTCGGCATCACAAAGTACAGACCGATTCCCACGCAAGCCGCTTGCAGGGCGATCAGCAGCACGCCCTCGAGAATCGACGAGATCTTCAGCAGAAAAATCGGCTGCTGGCCCAGCACGAAGACGATCAGCATGCTCGTGACGAAGAACAGGACCAGGAAGATGCGGAACTGGGTCTTCCACACGAGCTTTTTGTTGAAGCCGGGGATGCAGAGACGACACGAATCTGCGAGCAGCCTGGGCCAGCCGGCCAGTTGTCCGCACAGCGTCGAGATCATGGCCACCGTGCCGGAGAGCTTGAACAGGAAGCCGCCGAGCGTATCCCAGCGGCGGGCGAAGACCTGGCTCAGCACGTCCGCCATGTCGGCGTTTTCCGGGGCCAGTCGCTCGGTGCCCAGGATGCCGGCGCCGGCGATGAGGAAGCCGGCGGTCACGACCACGCCCAGCACCATCGCGAAGGTCGAGTCCACGTAGAGCGTGCGACACCAGCCCTTGATGCGCCGGGCGGTCTCGCGGGACATCGTTCGGAGGCTCTCGACGTCGGCCGATTTTCCGTAGCCCCGGCCGGCCGTGGCGCCGTACCCGGCGCCGATGACCCAGTACGTGTACCAGACCTGGGAGGCAAAACCGCCGGCGCCCCAGCCCAACACCGGGAGAATTTCCTGCCAGGTGTTGGTCGAGATGCTTTCTTTGCCGGCGGCCCATGCGGGCACGGGCGGCAGCTTGAAGGTCAGTCCCGCCGCCAGTTCGCCGAAGCTCGGGAAGACGCGGGCGGCGATATACAGCGCCCCGATCACGACGATGAGCACGAAGAGGCTCATAACGATCTTGAGCACGTCGAAGGCGCCCGACCACGCCACCGCCACGGCGAAAAAGGCCGCGAACCAGCCACAGTAGCTCAGATGAATGCAGGGGACCAGACTGTGAAGGAACTGCCCCGCCGACGTCGCTAGAGAGCCGATGGACATGACCGCGCAGACGAGCTGGACGAGAAGCACGATCCAGACGACCCAGTGACGCGGGCCGGGAATGCGGTCGAACATGTCGATCATCCCTTCGCCCGTGCAGACCGTGTAGCGGGCGCCCGCCACGCCGATCCAGAACTTCAGGAACACCCCCATGACCACGGCCCACAGCACGGTCGTGCCCAGAATGGCCCCGGTGCGCGTCGCCAGGATCACTTCGCCTGAGCCGATGTATTCGGCCGCCCAGACCATGCTCGGACCGACTAAAAGCAGGATGGCCAGCCCCTTGGGGGGCACAGGGATGTTCGTCGCGTTGGCCTGCTTGTCGCTTGGCGTCATACCTGCGTCCGTGCGGAACCTGTTTGTGTACCGGGCCTCTGATGACGGACCACAGACTACCGGCCGGCCGGCAACGTGTCCATAGAATTTCCAAAGCGAGATTGCCCGCCATGGGCGCGGGCCGGTATAATGCGGCCTACAGTGACGTCTGCGTTTGTTCAACCGGGCGACCGGATCGCACGGCCGGCGCGAACGCATTTAATGGCCAACTGGTTTGAAAGGAGACAACCAAAATGCGAAGACACGCCATTCTCTTGTCGGCTTTGGTGTCATTGACCTTTGCCTCGTGCGGATTCGCCACGGTCGGGCACGGCAGTGACCTGTTCGGGCTGGCCCGCATCCAAAGCAACGTGCAGAGCAAGCGGGTGAGCAGCTTCGACCGCTCCGGCGGGAACAACGACCGCTTCGAGCACATCAAGGACGGCGAGGTCCGCGAGCTGTTCAAGGTCAAGGGGGCCGGAATCATCAACCACATCTGGATCACGATCGCGCCGCCACCGGAGCGCTTGAACCGCAATGACATCATCCTGCGCATGTACTGGGACGGCAAGCTCTTCCCCTCGGTGGAATCGCCGATCGGCCCGTTTTTCGGCCAGGGATGGAACGAGAGCTATCCTTTCGTCAGCCTGCCTCTGGCGGTCGGGCCCGTCGAGGGCCGGGCGTTGGTGTCGTATTTCACCATGCCGTTCGCCAAAGGGGCGCGAATTGAGATCGAGAACCAAACGGGCCGGGAGATTTCGGCGTTCTATTACTATGTGGACTACGTCGAGGTCGACGAGTTGCCCGCCGACATGGGCCGGTTCTGCGCGTGGTACAACCACGAGCTGACCGAAGCCTTGCCCGACGGGGAGAACGAGTGGTCGGTGCTCGGCCCGCAAGGCCAGAATCCCAATGGCGAGAGGAACTATCTGATCGCCGATATCAAGGGCAAGGGCCATTACGTAGGCGTCAACTACTACGTACATTGTCCCACGCCGATCTGGTACGGCGAGGGCGACGATATGATCTTCATCGACGGCCAGAAGACCCCGACACTGCACGGGACCGGCACGGAGGACTACTTCAACACGTCCTGGTGTCCCAAGACCTTCTACACGCACCCGTATTTCGGCTACGCTCGCGTCAATGACGATGTGGGCTGGCTGGGCCGGACCCATGTGTACCGGTTCCACATCAGCGACCCGATCTATTTCAACGAATCGCTGAAGTTCACCATCGAGCACGGCCACAACAACAACCTGACGCTGGACCTCGCCAGCGTGGCGTATTGGTACCAGGCGCCGCCTCTGACGAAGCTGCCTCCGATTCCAGACAAGGAAGCTCGCAAGCCCAGGCCGTTCATCGGCGTGACCGATATGCACCGGTGGCGCCACGAGTGGCGGCAAAAGCACGGCGGCGACGACAAGCTCTGGGGCAACGAGCGCTAGCACGCGGCGTAAGAGAAGTCCCGACGCGATGTATGCGGATTCTGATTCATGCCTGCGCGGCGTATCGTCCTGAACGCGGCACAGCAGGGTGGGGGATCTGGCCTGCGACTGCGAAACGCTTTTCCTTCGCAGAGCAGATCCTTTGCCTATCCTTCAGCATGACGGACGTCGCATCCCGGATCGTCTTCGGCTGATCCATGTCACTCCATGTCGCCTTCGTAGCCTTCGCCGGGAGAGGAGATGAGGCGGAACGTCAGGACCGGCTTGCCGGCGGGGCCGAAGTCGCCCCTGAGCTTGATCCAGTTGTCCGAGGATTTGTCGCTTTTTCTCCTGGGCATGACGAAACGCGCGTCCAGTTGGGCCCGCTCCATCGGCTCGAGCGCGACGTCCCACGCGTCGGGCGTCAGCTTCCAGCTTGACGGGAGGTGTTGGACGGCGACCCGTCCGGAGACGCGTCTGTCACTGAAGTTGTAGACGTACAGGGGCAATTCGGTTTCCTGCTGCGGCTCGACGAGATGCTCGTAATCGGAGGCCCAGGGGATCTGATTGACGTTGACACTGGTCGATCTGGGCATGTGCAGTTGCAAGACGATGGGGCAGGGCTTCCCCGGCCTGAATTCGGCCCGGCGCGGACGCGTCAGTGGAAGCTTCCCGGCGTCGCCTGCCTTCAGCAGCAGGAAGACCGGAGCCGACGTCAACTGCGACGGCACCGCCGGCAGCGACCGGCCGAGATAGTCGTAGGCGTGCTCGACGCTGATCCCGTCGGGCAGGCTCCAGTCGACCGTTGTCTTCCCCTTTTGGCTCCACTCGCCCGGTCTCTCGGCCCAGGCGACGAGGACGTCGCGACGTCGGCCGTCGGGCTCGGCTTCGAAGGCGTAGACGTGGGCGTGCGGTTCGGCGTCGATGCTCCATTTGCCGAGGCATTCGGCGCCCGCCAGAAATCGCCCCAGCGCCGCCACAGCCACGTAGCTCGGCCGGGGCGTCTGATCGAGACGCAGGAGCCCGAACTGGACCTTGCCCCCTTCGCAGTAGTGGCCGAGGATGAAGTGAAAATGGCGTTTCGCGCCGGCGAAGAAACTGCTGGCGTAGGATTGCGCCATGAACTCGGCCTTGCGAATCTCTCCCTCGCGCGAGAGTTCGCACCAGGGCTCGGGCGTGACGTAGTGCATGCCGCGGTCGCTTTCGGTGACCCAAACGGGCCGGCCGCAGGAAGCCTCGATTACCGGCCCCCAGAGCCGCTCGTACGACTCGGGCCAGTCGTAGGTGTGCGTGTTGTAGGTGTCGAAGTACGGCCAGGTCTCGTTCTCCAGGACCAGCCGGGTGTGCAGGCGCGTGGGGACGGCGGTCGAGACGTTCCAGCAGACGACCACGTCCGGGTCGCCCGCCTTGAAACCGAGGTACGCCGCCTTCTGGTACGAGCACATCTCGTCGGCGGTGTGACCGCCGAAGTTCGAGACGTTCGCCTCGTTCCACGGCTCCCAGGCGTGGACCCGGCCCTTGAAGCGAAGGGCCATCTCCTTGCCGAAGCGGTAGACGTGGCGCAAGTCGCTCGCGTAGCGTCCGCGCGTTTCGCCTTGCTCGACCGCCCACGGCGGCGTGTCGTGAAAGACCTGAAGGACCTTGAGTCCGTTTCGGGTCTGAATCTCCGCCGATTCGTCGTAGGTGGTGGATGGCTCGAAGCGCCGCGATTCGGGCTGGATGTCACGCCAGCGCAGGCGGTCGCGCACCCAGTTGATCCCCGCCAGCGCCGCCAAACGCGCGAAGCGCTCCTGCTTCGGCGGATCGTTCGGTGCAAACCACGCCGAGGCCGAGTCGGTGCAGATGGGCGAGTCCTGAGGCACGGGCGCCGCGAGCTTGGCCAATACCGCGGCGGTGGTCCAGGCGAGACATTGGCCGTCGCCTCCCAGAAACTCAACCCGGTACCAGCCGATTCCCAGTCTGCCCAGCGCGATCGAGCTCGACGCGCCGTTCATAGCGCTGCCCGCCACCTGCCCGGCGCGATCGTCAAGGGCGCGCCAGCGCACGGCGTCTGTCCCCAACTCCGCCGGGACGTGCACGCTCACAGCCTGCCCTTCGGTGAAAACGTGCGCGATGCCATCCTGTGCGTTGGGAGTGGTCCTCTCGACAATGGGCTCGATGGTACGACCGGAGGCGAGAGAGACAACGGGAAGCAGAAAGAGAACAAGGCAGCAGATTCTGCCGGGACGGTGTTCGGGGATGCTCATGGACTTCCTCACAAGATCGTCAAGAATTGCATTGATTCCAGCATCATTCCTCAAGCAGATGGCGGTAGCGCTCTCTCAGGGCGGCGAGCTGTCCCTCTTGCTCGGGGCTGAAGGAGCCTTGCCGGTGCGCGTAGGTGTCCATCCACGTGACGAGCCGCTCGAAGCTGTCCGCATCGAGCGTGACGTCAGTGTGATTCGCGTCCTCGGCGAGCAGGGCCAGCAGCTTGCTGCGGCGTGCGGGACACTCGCCGACGAAGGAGCGGTCCTTTTCGAAGGCCAGCTTCTCCAGGTCCTTCTCCGCGAAGGCGATTAGGTTTTGGTACGCCGATGACGGCGTCAAATCGAAGGCGGCGGTCTTGGTCTCGCCCGCGTTGCCGCCGTGACATTCGACGCAGTGCTTGTCGAGGACGGGCTGTACCAGCCGGTCGAAGCGCAGGGGCCACGAGCCCTCGGGGCCGGGCGTGAGCTTCGAGGCGCCGTTTAGCATGGCCAGCGGCATCTTGCCCGGCGGCGGCGCCTGCTGACGCGATTCGTGACAACCGACGCACGAGAGAGTCTGATTGGGCATGACATAGGTAAGCGTGCGCATGGTCTGCACGGCCATCCCGCGCGCGTCCAGTGCCTGGAAGAACACGGGTACGCCGGAAGGGACGCGGAAGAAGGCCGAGCCATCCGATGCGACCGGCACCGTGCCCAGAACGTACTTGCCCGGGTCCTCGGCCGAGACGCCGATGCACGGCCGGTTCATGTGAGGCTGTGTCTTCGGCGGCACCGCGACGATGCGAAGACGCTTGACCGCGCCCGGCGCGACGCCCGTCAAGCCCTGGTAAATGTCCTGGACTAAGAACGCGCCTTCCTGGGCCCCGTCCCAATCGATGTTGCTCGGCTGGGTCGGCGGCTTCCGGCGCGGGCGGATCGGGATCGGATACATGCTGGAAATGTCTTCATCGCGGTAGAGCAGTTCCAGGTTGCCGAA
>JAFGCA010000079.1 GCA_016932895.1 Sedimentisphaerales bacterium
AGGAGCTCGACGAGGAGATGGCTGCAGCGCCTGATTCGATTGAACTGGGTCAGGGGCAGGACCGTGTCACGATGGCCCATCGCGATGTAGAGGGGAGCCAGGATGCCATCGTGGTGGCGGGCAATCAGACGGCGCCCTTCAGCGACGAAGAGATGATGCATACCATCTACAAAGGCTGTGCGATGGACCGGTGCGTCGACGGTATCTGGGGAGGCATACTTCTTCGTATCCGTGGCAAATACGAGGTCGTTGCGGGGACGCCTTCCGAAATCTATCAATACCGGAAAACCGCCGAAATCCTGCGGCAGGCCGTCACCGACGCGGGTAGACCCGGGATGATTATCATAAACAATGCGCCCGGCAGCGCCGCTACCATCGGTATGTTTGACGAGGAAAGAGCTTTGCGGAGATCCGATTATATGTGTTCCACCGGAATGTCCGAGTGCAAGGTCGGCTACGATGACCTGAACAGGAGCGCCTTTGCCCTTGCCTACGGAGTGAGCATTCACGGCGCTCATAGCTCTACCATCGGAGGTTTTTCAGGAAATCCCGCCGGCGCCGCAATCACCGCGGTTGCGGCAAGCCTGCAGCTCCTCACCGTGCACAAAGCCGACGGTTTCCGCTGCGGCGTGGTTGACGGCAGGATAAAGAGCCGCCAGACCCGTGGCCAGCTCTGGGCGGCGGGTACCGCGATCCAGGCGTTGAACCGGAACACCCGCCTGATCGTGGATGGCAGCATCGGTGACCATCCCGCCGCCGGTCCGGGGACCAGGCAGTATTTTTACGAAAGCGCCGCCGGACACATCGTTTCCACGGTCATGGGCGCCCACTCTACGGCGGGAACGAGGAAGTTCGTGGTGGGGAGTGTGCCGAACTACGGCACACCGCTGGAATCCCGGTGGATGGGAGAGGTCTGCAAGGCTGCAGTCGGTATGGACCGGAAGACCGCGGACCGTATCGTGCGGTACTTGCTTTCAAAATACGAACATAATCTGACCGATGCCCCTGCCGGGGACACTTTTGAGAAACTCTATGACAAGCAGTCTCTTAAGCCTTTGCCGCATTACCAGGCGCTTTATGGAGAGGTGAAGAAGGAGCTGCAAGACCAGGGATTGGCGTTTCGACAGTAGTCTCTGAACGGCCGCGCACACCGGCAGCATTTGAAGAAGGAGAGGCAAAACGTGATCGCGAAAGAAGCATCCCAAACGTCCGGACGATTCGTGTTCGACCGCTCACACCGGAAGGAGGCCGGCTCGCTGCCGTTGTTCGATCCTGCGGAAGGTGCGGTGGTGGTAGAGCCGCCGGGAGAGGGGGATGGGTACTGGGCAGGCGGCCCAAGCGCTTTATTCGACGACAGGTCGGGGCAATTCTATTTGAGCTACCGCCTTCGCAACCAGCTTCGCGATTTCGGCCGGGCAGGGCGGGGAGGCGAAACCGTGGTGGCGGCCAGCCGTGACGGACAGCACTTTGAGCGCGTCTGGTCTGCGAGCAAGGATGCCTTTGACGCGCTCTCAATCGAAAAATCGTGCCTGATGCTGACACCGGACGGACAATTCCGTCTCTACGTGAGTTACAGCAGCCGTCATGATTTCCGCTGGCGGATCGACATGATGGAGGCCGATGATCCGGCGCGCTTTGACCCTGCAACGCGAATTACGGTGCTTTCCTGTGAGAACACGGCAACCGAGGGCGTCAAAGACCCTGCTATCTATATTGCCGGCGGGCTGTGGCATCTCTACGCCAACATGGCGCCGAGACCTGAAAACGATGACTGGGCAAAGCTCGACCGGATGCACCGTGAAGGCAACGCTTTTGTTTCCGGCGAGATCGCCTGTCCGAGCGGGCTTGCCGTAAGCGCAGACGGGGTCAATTTCGATTGGGTTGGCGAGGTGCTCTCCTGCGGCACTTCCTGGGACAGATACCTGGCAAGACTCACCGCCATCGTCTATACACCGCCTTTTTTTACGGCGGTCTATGACGGCAGACCCAACTCCGGTGCAAGCTATAACGACAATCCGGGGTTTGCGGTTACAAGCGACCTGCGTACCTTTCACAAGGTCGACCACGGCCGCCCGTTGTTACGGTCGCCTTACGGGCGGGGCACCCTGCGGTATATGGAGGCGTTGCGGGTGGGCGATAGAATACACTATTTCTATGAAATGGACCGCCCTGATCTTGCGCATGAGCTGCGTACCATCGTTGTGCCGCTGACTTGAAGAGGGTTTTCGGGTTTACCTGGCTATGCTGTCTGGAATTATCTTCGATATCAAACGCTTCGCCGTGCACGACGGTCCCGGAATCAGAACCACCGTGTTTTTCAAGGGATGCCCCCTCAGGTGCCCGTGGTGTCATAACCCCGAGGGGATACAGCCATTTCCCGAGTCAGTTCAAAACGTCAGAGTGATGGACGGCAGGAAGTATCTCCAGGAAGAGATTATCGGCCGGAAGGTCACAAGCTCAGTGTTGCTTGATGAGATCGAGAAAGACCGGCTGATCATGGAAGAGAGCGGCGGGGGCGTTACCTTCTCGGGCGGAGAGCCGTTGTTTCAACCCGGCTTCCTTGTTGAAATGCTCACGGTATGCAACGACAGAGGAATACATACCGCCATAGACACTTCAGGATCCGCACCGGCAGCGGTTTTCAAGAAGATCGTTCCGTTGGCACGGCTCCTCCTGTTCGATCTAAAAACCTTGAAGCCTGAACTCTCCTTAAGTGAAGTCGGCGCCCCGTTGGAGCAGATAGTGAGCAACTTCAACCTGGCAATCGACGCAGGGGCAAGGCTCAGGGTGAGGATCCCTGTCATTCCCGGCTTTAATTTTGATGAGGAAAACCTCGCTCTGTATCTCGATTTCATCGCAAAATACAAAAACGGTATGGAGGGTATCCACCTTCTCCCGTTCCATGCGACGGCACATCACAAGTATAGTAAGGTGAGAAAAACTGATAGTTTTTCCGGAAAGGCTTCATTGAAAGCGCAAGCCGTGAGCGGTTGGATTTCCCAGTTCTCAAAACTGGGGATCCCTGTGAAGCCGGAAGGGTAGCGATCAAGAGGGGTAAGGCAGCCGCAATGAATGAACGAATAGAACAATTGAGACAAAACAGCTTGAACGCAGAGAATTGTATCTCCGCCGAACGGGCGCTTCTCGTCACGCAGTTTTATCAAAGCCCGGAGGCCCGGGGTATTTCGATTCCCATGCAGCGCGCCGGGTGCTTCGACTACATCATGTCAAGCAAGGAGATCTGTATCCTGCCTGACGAATTGATAGTCGGAGAACGCGGGCCCGCGCCGAAAGCGGCGCCCACCTACCCGGAAATCTGCGTGCATACCGAAGACGACCTGAGAATACTTCATGCCCGTGAAAAAGTGTCTTTCAGGGTGGATGAAGAGGTCTTTCGGGCCTACCGTGAGATCATCATCCCTTTTTGGAAAGGCAAGTCGAACCGGGACCGCATCTACTCCACCATGGCACCTGAGTGGCTGGCAGCCTATGATGCGGGGATCTTCACGGAGTTCCAGGAGCAGAGGGCCTCTGGGCACACTGTGGCTGGAAACAAGATCTATCATAAAGGAATGCTCAAACTGATAGAGGAATGTGATGCCGCAATAGAGAAACTTGACTACGTGAATGACGAGAGGGCCTATGACAAAAGGGAACAGCTCGAAGCGATGAAAACCGCGGCGGCTGCGCTGATCAAGTGGGCCCGGCGTCACGCGGAAAAGCTCGATGAGTTGTCCAAGAATGAAAGCCGGCCGGAGCGCAGGGAAGAGCTCAAAAAAATGGCTTCCATCTGCAGAAAAGTCCCTGCCCAGGCGCCTGAAACATTTCATGAGGCGCTGCAGCATTACTGGTTCATCCATGTGGGGGTGATCACCGAGCTTAACCCGTGGGATTCCTTCAACCCCGGCCGTCTGGACCAACATCTCTATCCGTTTTACAAAAAAGAGCTTGAAGCCGGAACCTTGACGGTCGAACAGGCTAAAGAGCTGCTGCAGGCATTCTGGATCAAGTTTAACAATCACCCTGCTCCTCCCAAAGTCGGCGTCACGGCAAAGGAGAGCAATACCTATACCGACTTTGCCCTGATCAATCTTGGCGGGGTGAAGCCGGATGGAAGCGATGCGGTCAACGACCTATCCTATGTCATCCTGGATGTCGTCGAAGAGATGCGGCTCCTTCAGCCAAGCTCAATGATACAGGTCAGCAAAAAGAACCCGGATCGATTCGTGAACAGGGCGATGAAGATCGTGAAGACCGGGTTCGGACAGCCTTCGATCTTCAACACCGATGCGCTGGTGCAGGAACTGGTGTATCAGGGCAAAAGCTTTGAAGATGCGCGCAACGGAGGGGCAAGCGGGTGCGTTGAAGTGGGAGCCTTCGGCAAAGAGGCCTATTTTCTGACCGGTTATTTCAATCTCCCCAAGATCCTCGAGCTCACACTGAACAACGGTGTCGATCCTCGTACCGGCATCCAGCTCGGGCTGAAGACCGGTGATGTATCGGCATTCGAAAGTTATGAGGATTTGTTGCGGGCGTACGAAAAGCAGCTCGACTATTTCATCGATATAAAGATCAGAGGCAACAACATCATAGAGCGGATCTTTGCCGCCCACACCCCCGTTCCCTTCCTTTCTTTGATCATCGATGACTGTATCGACAATGGAACCGATTATATTGCGGGAGGCGCACGTTACAACAACAGCTACATCCAGGGCGTCGGGCTTGCGACTCTTGCGGATTCTTTGACCGCGCTGAAGTATCACGTCTTTGAGAAGCACAATTATACGTTGCAGGAGTTCACCCGGGCTTTGTCACGGAACTTTGAGGGTTATGACAGCGTAAGGCTCGCTTTGATTTATGATACGCCCAAATACGGGAACGACGATGATTATGCCGATGCGCGGCTGCCCGAGATTTTCGAGTCATTTTACGCCGCCGTGGTGGGCAAGAAGAATACCCGCGGGGGCTGTCACCGTATCATCTTTCTGCCCACTACCTGTCATGTTTATTTTGGATCGGTGACGGGTGCTTCTCCTGACGGCCGCCTGGCGGGAAAACCGCTGTCGGAAGGTATCAGTCCGGTCCAGGGCGCCGATGTAAAAGGCCCCGCGGCGGTCATCAAGTCCGCCGGAAAGATCGATCATGTAAGGACCGGCGGAACGTTGCTGAACCAGAAGTTCTCGCCCCAGTTCTTCGAAAATGATGAAGCTATCTCAAAGGTCACGAGCCTCATCAGATCGTACTTCAGGATGGATGGGCATCATATCCAGTTCAACGTTGTTTCCGCCGATCTGTTGCGGAAAGCTCAGAAGCATCCCGAAGACTACAAGGACCTGATCGTCAGGGTGGCCGGGTACAGTGACTACTTCAAAGACCTGGGAGAAGATCTGCAGGAAGAGATTATCCTTCGGACCGAACAGAGCGGCGTATGATGACAACCCGGCTGTCCTCTGCCGTGCCCCAGGCGCCGCTGCGACCAAATCATAGGGTCGACGCGGAAAGTTCTTCCGCGGTTATGGTTTTAGCTCGGTCTTTGCCTAGATGATCTCAAGGTAATCCTTTTCAGGCAGCGGCGGAAACGGCGACGATGGGAGGGTCTGGTACCAGTAAGCAACGCTCGCTATGTCGTCCTGGAGCGGCAGATACCGGCGGTCATGCCTCCATCCCAGCGCCTGGATCGTTACCCGCAGATTCTCGCGAAAACGAATTGGATCGGCTATGTGCCACCGGTAGAGCCCAAAACGCTGCTGGGACTGATAAAGGCCGTCGGGCCTCAGGACCTGCGGCAATCCGGCGTACGGTGTTGTAAACTCCCGGTACCCGCGCCGTGTAGCGTCTACGCGGCCGGGGCTTTGGGCGCCTTTCGGCGCCGGGCTGAAGGGTGGAGCTATATCCGATTCGAAGTTGTATGATCCGCAGAAGTAGTCTTCAGTGCCGGTTCCGCAAATCGTCGGGTGCTCATCCCCGTCCAGGTAGAACTTGATCTCGCCCTCGCCCCACCATCCGTTGTTGTTTGAGCCCCAGGCCATGTAGGTGCCGACGTACTGCCCTTTTCCCTCTATGCCTTCGGCGATGGTGTAGACTTCCTTGCAGGGCAGCGGATTAGTGCGGCGGTACTGCGCGTGGAAATAGGCGCACTGCTCCGGCACATCGGTGAGGGTGTAGTTGATCTGGTAATAGGCGACGATTTGCTCGGTATCGATGTTGGTGAGAGTGATGCGGGCACGCTTTCTGAAGGGCATCTCCCAGTAGCAGTTGAAAGCGCTTCCCGGATTGACACAGACCGCGAGTGAGCTTACTTGTGCGTACTTTCCCCACCCGCATGCAAAAAAATCTCCCACCGGACATTCAACCGATGGATGTTCCTGATTGTCCCAGTACATACGCAGGATACTGAAGCGCCAGTTACCGGTAACGGTCATCCATATTTGCTGAATCGCCCCGGACCCCCGGATGTCCGCAAGCGTCAGCGTTTCCCCCGGCTGCACGAACTCGCGGGGATTTACCTTCCAGCCGGCGCCGAGGTCCCGGGCCGCCGGAGAGCTCGATCCTTCTTTGGCCAACCCGCCGGCGTTCTTCGAGCCGGTTTTGTTCTCGGGGCTGATACTCCTGCTTTCCGCATCCGACAGCCAGCTCAAGTTTCCCATATTCAGCCCCAGACCGTTGAAGTTCGACATATCCTGCCTCCTGTGGTCACTTTAGACAGACCCATCCGGCCGGTCAAGCGCAAGCAGCTATCGCGATACGTCACCGGGCGGCGAAGCGTGCGCCGTCCGGTCCGTCCGCTTCACAGTGGAGTTCGCCGAAAATTGCCGGTTTGGCAGTCTTTCAGTTGCGCAGTCTCCGGGGATTTGAGTATACTGGGCGGCAAAAAAAGGGGGACTTGCCTATGTCCAAAATGAGATTTGCCGTTAATCTTCCAGGTGGTTATCTGCTGCCGGAGAACCGGAGACTGATGCTGCAATTGGGGTGTACCGATGTTATCGGGCACGGCCCCCGTGATTCGCTTTCCGGTGCGTCTCGGGCAACCTCGGCAAGTGAAGTCTGGGAGTACTCGGATATTGTGCATGACAAGATGCAGGTTGAGAGAGACGGGCTTACGTTTGAGGTACTGGAGGACGCCCCTGATGCGGAAAAGATTTTCTGGAACCTGCCCGGCAAGGAAGAACAACTTGAGAATTTCTGCAAGTCTCTTGTGAATCTGGGTAACGCCGGGATTAAGGTGGTCAAGGTGCAGCACATGCCGCCTGTCCGTCAGATGATTCCCAGAACATACGTCGCCAAACCGACAAGAGGAGGGGCGACCTCGACGGCGTTTGACTATGACGACATCAAGAACGCGCCGCCAACCAGCAAATACGGGACCTATACTGAAGAGGAAGTCTGGGAGAATATCGAGTATTTTCTGAAAAGGGTTCTCCCTACGGCTGAGAAGGCGGGAGTTGTCGTCACGTTCCACCCGGATGATCCGCCGATATCACCAATACAGGGTTTCCCCAGGCCCTTGAGAAGCGTTGCGGCTTTTGACCGCCTGCTCGGGATTGTGCCGAGTGAAAACATCGGGCTGAACTTCTGTCAGGGATGTTTTGCAGAGATGGGCGAGGATGTCCCTGCGGCGATACGTCACTTCGGCAGGAAGAAGAAAATCTTTTTCGCCCACTTCAGGAACGTCATCGGTTCGGTAAAAGAACCCGGAGGGTTCCAGGAAAGTTTCCATGACGACCCGAAAGGCAGGGTCGATATGTTCCAGGCGATGAAGGCTTTCTACGAAATCGGTTTTGAAGGGCCGATGCGGCCCGATCACGCGCCCACGATGGAATACGATAATCGCATAGGCGGCGGGAGCCCCGGCTACCAGTTGCTTGGGAAGGTATTCGCCATGGGTTACGTAAAGGCCCTGGCAGAAAGTGTAGAAAAGACGGGCTATTAGCCGGGCAGGATTCCAGCATGGTAAGTAGACAATAGAGAGGAGGTAATATTATGGCGGATAAGAAAGGAAGTATCAGCAAAGTCGGCATAACCGGGGCGGCGGGACGCATCGGGAAGAACCTTGCCGCGGGGCTTGCGGAAAAGTATGAGCTCACGCTGTTTTACAGGAACAACAAACCAGATACCGTGCGAAAGCTGGACATGGTGAGAGCCGACATCGCGAAGGAGGAGGAGACAAGAGGCATCTTCGACGGACTGGATGCCGTTATTCATCTCGCGGCAAGCCCCAGCACGCAGACGCCCTGGGAAGACGTGCTGAAAAACAATATCATCGGTACTTACAACGTTCTTGAAGAAGCCCGGCGGGCCGGCGTGAGGAGGGTGGTCTTTGCCAGCACAAATCATGTCCAGAACGGCTACGCCGTGGAAGACGGCCCGCTTTCCCTCGATCCTGAGTTTACAAAAAGCGGGAGGCTTATCAAACTCACCGATCCTCCGGCGCCGGATTCGTATTACGGCGTTTCCAAGGTATTCGGGGAAGACTTGGGCAGGTACTACGTTCAATTCCACGGTTTGGAGTTCGTCTCGGTCCGTATCGGCTGGGCGGCGCCGGAAACCCTCCCCGACAGGAAACTGACCGAAACCGCGGAACGGCATCTCCGGGCCCTGTTCTTCAGCCAGCGTGATTGCGTTGACTTATTCATAAGAACCCTGGAAGTCAAAGCCGATTTCCTGGTGGTCTACGGGGTGAGCAATTCCAGAAATCCGATTTTTGACCTCAACGAGACAAAAGATATATTGGGTTATGAGCCCCGGGATAATGAGGAGGAATATTTCCGGAGGTGATTTCCGGCTATCGCGGCGGGTACAAAAACGCGAATGTCAGGCCTTACAGGCGACAAAAATCATCTCGCTCGGATATATCGAGCCAAACGGCCGTTTATCGAAATCCGCATAGACGGATTCAACTTTGAAGCCTGCCCGTGCCAGCAGGTGCTCAACCTCAAAACAAAAAAAATAACGCATCGGCGCCGGGTACACTAATCGTTCCTTGCGTCCGTCCGGATGCGTGACATCGTAGTAGAGCTCTTCGTGGATCAGCTGCCGGCCGTAATCGACGGCGGTGTTCCGTATGCCCCAGTTTACCCGCCTGCCGTCGTGTGTGATAAATGGCGATTTCTTGTACACGATGTTCGCGCCTTTTTCGCTTTTCCACAGTTCCCGTAGATCCGGGTACCAGAAGTCAATGATCAATCGCCCGCCCTCGCTCAGGTGTTTTTCGACGCAACGCAAACAGCTCAATTGCTCGTCGGTCGAAACAAGATAGTTGAACGGTCCAAATGGAACGGTGATCAGCGCAAACTCACTTCCCAGACTGAAGCCGCGCATATCGGCGTCGACAAGGCTTACTCTATTCCTCACTTCAGGAGCTTCATCCTCAAGTTTTCTCCGGCATACCTTGAGCATCCCGTCAGAGTTGTCCAGGCCGGTGATGGAAATACCGTCCTTTGCGGTTGGAATCACTATCCGGCCGGTGCCGCATCCAAGCTCGAGCACGGGTCCGCCGGACTGAACCGCGTAGTCCACATAAAATTGGATGTCCCCCCGTTTGGCGTGATGGTCGTAGAATTCAGATGAGTGGTTGTCGTATATCTCGGCTCTAATGGTGTTCTCCTGTTCGCCATTCGGCATCGGATTATTCCTCTACTTCTGAGCGTACGTCTTGACTACCCCGCCGTCAAAGAGCAGATCGCCGCCGATCAGGTATCTGGCGTAGCGCGAAAACCCGAACATAAATAGGTTGGCGACTTCCACCGGGCACATCATCTCCTTGACGCGCGAGCTTCCCATCATCACGTCGCGCACGACCTCTTCCTCGGTGATCCCGCGCTGCTCGGCCTGGGCGGGGATCTGGTTTAAGGCCAGCGCTGTTTTCACAAACCCGGTGCTCACCGAAAACGAACGTATCCTGCCGTCGCCCTCGGCTGCAATTGATTGTGTGAGGGCCCGCAATCCGAATTTGGTGATATTATACGCCGGCTTATTGATGGTGCAGATATGGGCGTGAATGGAGGCCATGTTGCCGATGACCCCGGCGCGATCGGCGTTCTTTTTCATGTGCGGTATGCACAACTTGGCCAGATAAAAGGGCGCGCGCAACATCAGCCGCTGCATCAAATCGTACTGCTCCATGGGGAAGTTTTCGACCGAATCGATATGCTGGATCCCGGCGATATTGGCCAGATACCTGATGGCGCCGTGTTCGGCGGCCTGCGACACGGCGCGTACGATTTGCCCATCGTCGCACAAATCGGTCTTGATAAAGACCATACGGCCGCCCATCCGGCGGGCCATCTCTCGTGTCTTCTCGCCTTCTTTTTCGTTGATGTCGAGGCCGACGGCCGTCAGATTATTCGCCGCGGCAGCGATCGCGGTCGCCCTGCCGATTCCGGACCCGGCGCCGGTCACAAGGCATACGTTGTTGCCGTTGAAATTCCCGTCCTGCAAGAGAAGGATCTCTTCCTTGCCTATCTGCGGCTCTCCGGTTTCCGCCGGTGTCTTGTCTTCGAGCATAATTTCCCCCTGAAGGTTGCCCTGACGACTTTTATGCAGTTGGGGCCGTGCTAGGCGCCGCTCCCGATTTTTGTTCGTAGACGGCGGCAGAGAACCCGGAGCACCCCCTGGGTGATCTCGGGATTGTCGGCCATCACCACATCAAAGGCGTCTTTCTCTATGCGGAAGAGGTCGGTGTCTTCGGTAGCGGTTATCGACGCGGATCGCGGCGCCGGATCGAGAAGCGACATTTCCCCGATGATCTCCCCCTCCCCAAGCCGCGCGATGTCCCGTCCCTCGTCATGAACCAATACGTTTCCGCGCACGATGAGGTACATGCAGTTTTCCACCTC
>JAFGCA010000700.1 GCA_016932895.1 Sedimentisphaerales bacterium
ACCGGGCCTGCGGAATAGGCCTGGGTGAACCGCAGGCCGTTCTGCGCGAGGCGATCGATGTTGGGCGTTTCGTTGAAGTCGCTGCCATAGCAGGCGAAATCGGCATACCCGAGGTCGTCGACAAGGATAAAGACGATGTTGGGCTGTTCATTCGAGTCCGCAGCGGCCGCGGGGATGGGGAGGGTCGTCATCAGGGAAAGGAACATTGCTGCACAGATCAACCATCGCATCATCGCGTCATCTCCGTCGCTTCGAGGGCCTGGCATGTCGGATTGTCACGTAGGCGGTTGGCTGATCCGCGGACGCATTGTACGCCCCGGCCGCGATCAATGCAAGCGGCGGGCCCAAGAGGGTCTATACATGCCGGCAGGTATTGGGTATTGTGTCTGATGCGATCTTGGCGAGCGAAGGATCCATTCATATCCGGCCGCCATCGCGGCCTGGGCAGAGGAAAGGGCATTCTCATGGCAACGGAATGGTCGAGAAGGAGCTTTCTTGCTTCGGCCGGCGTGGGGGTACTGGCGGCGGGGACGCTGCCATCGACGCTCCTGGGGCAAACCCAGACGACAGGCAGGAAACGAAGGATCGCGTTGGTGGGCACGGGGATTCGCGGGACGACGTTCTGGGGCAGGAACCTCGCCCAGCAGTATCCGGATCTGCTGGAATTCGTGGGGTTGTGCGACGTCAATCCCGGCCGATTGGCGTTTGCGAAGGGGTACATCGGGGTGGATTGCCCGACGTTCACGCATTTTGAGGAGATGGTGTCGACGACGCGGCCTGATCTGGTGATCGTGACGACGATGGATTCGACGCATCACGAGTTCATCATCCAGGCGTTGCAGATGGGCTGCGACGTGCTGACGGAGAAGCCGCTGACGACGGACGAGGACAGGTGCCAGGGGATTCTCGACGCCGAGGCGAAGTCCCGGAACAGGATCATCGTGGGTTTCAACTATCGGTGGAATCCGTACATGACGCGGATCAAGGAGCTGCTCCAGGAAGGGGCGATCGGGGAGGTGGTGTCGGTCGATTTTCACTGGATGCTCAACACGTATCACGGGGCATCGTATTTTCGCCGGTGGCACGGGCTGCGTCAGTGCAGCGGGACGCTGCTGGTGCACAAGGCGACGCATCATTTCGACCTGGTGAACTGGTGGCTCGATTCGGAGCCGGAGGAGGTGTTTGCGTACGGCGATTTGGAGAATTACGGCTCGAACGGCGCGATTCGGGGCCAAAACTGCCGGAAATGCCCGCACAAGGAAGAATGCGAGTACTATTGGGATATCACGCGGGACAAGATGAGCATGGATTTGTACGCGAGCAACGAGCAGTATGACGGGTATTATCGCGACAATTGCGTGTTCCGGCACGAGATCAACATTTACGACAAGATGTCGGCGCAGATCAAGTACGCCAACAACGCGGTGGTGAACTATTCGCTGACGACGTATTCGCCGTACGAGGGGTGGAAGATCGCGTTCAACGGCAGCGAGGGGCGGCTGGAGGCGTGGTTGGATATTCCGTTCCTGGACGGGCGCGGGCTGGATCAGGAAGCGATGCACGCGATCGAGATGAGCAGCGAGGGCGGGGAGAGGGGGCAGGTTCAGCCGATCATCGTGCACAGCCTCTGGAACAAGCACTACAAGGCGGTGGGCGTTTCGACGACGGCGGGCGGCCACGGCGGCGGGGACCAGGGGTTGCAGGATCGGTTGTTCCGGCATCCCGAGGCGGCTGATCCGTTGCATCACACGGCGGGCGTGCGGGACGGTGCGATGTCGATCCTGGTGGGCGTCGCGGCGCGGAAGAGCATCGAGGCCGGCCGGCCGATCCGGATCGAGGAGTTGACGACGCTGGTTCCGCGGGCGCAACAGATCCACGGGTAACGCCAAGGGGGGGTCAGTCCGCTGCCTTGGCGGATGGGTTGGTGCTGTCGGGCCGGCGGTCTTGGGGGGAGGGTTTCTTTGTGGCGGCGTTGAGGACTTCTTCGAGGGCGACGGGGGCGCCGCCGCGGTGTTTGGAGAGGTCGGCGGCGGTCATGAAGGCGAAGATTTCGAGGGTTTCGCGGTGGGAGACGGGGGGCTTGCCGGTGCGGAAGAAGTCGGCGAGTTCGCGGCCGATGCCTTCGTAGTATCCGCCGATGGGGCCTGTGTGTTCGATGGCGTTGGAGCCGTAGACGACGGCGCCGAAGGAGGCCTTGCCGTGGCGGATGCCGCGGTAGGTTCCGATGCGGCCGTCGGACCAGGTGGCGACGACGAGGTCGTAGTCGTCGGTGTGGGTGCGGGCGACGGATTGGCAGCCGGGGCCCATGAGGGTGAAGAGGACTTCGGCGCCGTGGACGCCGTACCAGTAGAGGTCGGGGTGGTGCTCTTCGATGGCGCAGGGGCCGTAGGTGGAGCATCCGAGGACGTCGCCGAGGTCCTCGTTGCTGCGGAGCGATTGCACGGCGGGGGCGAAGCGCAGGGCGGAGGCGGACCAGCAGGGGACGTTGCCTTCTTCGGCGAGGCGGAGGATTTCGACGGCGTCTTCGAGGCCTGCGGCGAGGGGTTTGTCGATGAAGACGGGCTTTCGGGCGGCGAAGACGGCTTTGGCCTGTTCAAGGTGGCAGCGGCCGTCGACGCTTTCGAGCAGTACACCGTCGACGCGTTGGCAGAGGGTTTCGATGGAGGAGACGATTTCGACGCGGAATTCGTCGTGCAGCCTGGCGGTGAAGCCCTCGATACGGTCGGCGGAGAGGGGGATATCGGGCGAGCCGCCGGGGAAGGCGGCGACGATGCGGCAGCCGGTGTTGTTTTCGGGATCGTTGAGGTATTGCGTGAAGCGGATGACATGGGAGGTGTCGCAGCCGACGATGCCGAGGCGGATCGGGTCTTCCTGGGCGGCGAGAGAGGGGCAGAGCAACGTGAGCAGGACGAGGGCACACAGGAGTTTCAGGGTTGTGGACATGGTATCTCCTTCTGAGCTGACCGGCCGGCGGGATCAGATTTTGACGTAGCTTGTGCCGTAGGGATAGCGTTGGGTGCGTTCGAGGCGGTGGTTGGCTTCGTCGTTGTCGAGGAATCGTTCGCGTTCGGGGTCCCAGTAGAGCTTTCCGGAGAGTTTCATGGCGATGTGGTGGAGGAGGCAGGCGCTGCAGGAGCGGTGTGCGACTTCGACGGGGGCGATGGTGAGCTCGCGGCTGCGGATGCATTCGAGCCAGTTGAGGTGGTGGTCTTCGCTGCGGTAGAGGTGGATTTCGTTGGGGCCGATTTTGGATTCGAGGATTTTGGGGTCGCCGGCGGAGAGGGCCTGTTCGGGCAGTGCGGGGTTGGGATCGCTGGGGGTGACTTTGGCTTTGCCGCGGGCGACCTGGATCCAGCCGTCGGAGCCTACGAATCGTACGCCGTAAGGGAGGCTGGAACTGATTTCCATGGTGACGCCGTTGGCGTAGCGGGCGTGGCAGGTGAATTCGCCATGCACGGTCCAGAGGCCGCGCTCGGGGAATTGGGCGTCGGCCTCGATTTCGATGGGGCCGGCGTGTTCGGTATCCATGCCCCAGTGCGCGATGTCGAGGTAGTGGGCGCCCCAGCCGGTGATCATGCCGGCGCCGAACTGTTCGACGCGTAGCCAGCCGGGACGGCTGTTGACGTTGGACTGGGAGTGAACGCGGTTTTCGGTGTAGAAGGTTTCCGGGGTGGAGCCGAGCCAGGCGTCGTAGTCGAGGTTTTCGGGGACGGGCATTTCGGGCCAGAATTCGCCGGCGGGGTCACCGGGGAGTCCGACGAGGACTTTCTTGAGCTCACCGATGCGGCCGTTGCGTACAAGCTCGCAGGTGAGGAGGAACTGGTGCTCCTGGCCGACGGAGCGGAGCTGGCTTCCGATCTGGAAGACGCGTCCTGTGCGGTGTACGACGTCGCTGAGGAGTCGGCCTTCGGCGATGGTGAGGGTGGCGGGTTTCTGGAGGTAGATGTCCTTTCCGGCGAGTGCGGCTTCGATGGCCGGCTGCGCGTGCCAGTGGTCGGGGGTGGAGATGATGACGGCGTCGATGGTTTTGTCGGCGAGGAGCTCGCGGTAGTCCTGGTAGACCTTGACGTCGACGTAGCCGGGGTTTCCGGTTTTTTCGGCGTAGTAGTCTTCGATGAGTTTCTTGCCGTCGCGGGCGCGTTGGATGTCGAAGTCGGCGACGGCGACGAATCGTACGGTGTCGTATTTGATGGTTTCGGGGATGTCGTGTGTTCGTGCGATGCGGCCGCAGCCGATCTGGGCGATGTTGATTTTATTGTTGGGGGAATGTTGGCCGAAGAGGCGGGACGTGATGACACCGGGGAAGGCGGCCAGGCCGGCGGTGGCGAGGGCGGAGTGTTTGAGGAAGTCTCTTCTGCGCATGACTGTCTCCTGGTAGTTCCGGTTCGTTTTTTTTGCTTGGCTGTGTGGTCGTGGCAGGGGGGCTAGATCTTGATCTCCCAGCCGGGTTCGTAGCTTCGGGTCCAGAACCGCATGGCGTCGTCGTCGTCGAGGATGTGTCCGTTTTGCGGATCACACCGGAGCGAGCGGCCGGTGCGGGCGGCGATGTTTGCGAGGTGGCCGAGGAGGACGGTCTTGTTGGCGTCTTCGATGGGGGAGTTGAGGGGGGCGCGGCCGAGGATGGCGTCGATGAAGTTTTCGGCGTGGGTGTCCTGGAGGCCGGGATCGACGGTGTCGCCCTGTTTGATTTCTCCGTCGGAGCCGACTTCCTTGATGAGAGCACCTTTGAGGTCGTAGACCTTGTAGGTATCGCTGAGGTAGACGACGGAACCTTCAGTTCCGTGGAGCCGCATGCCGACCCAGGAGCCTTCGGGGCAGTATCGGTTGCAGCTGAGGCCCTGCCAGGCAATGGCCTTGCCGGAGTCGAATTCGCAGGTGAGCTGCTGGGTGTCGAAGGCCTGCCAGTCGTCCTGGCCTGTGTAGTGCCAGCGGCCGGCGATGCTGGCGACGCGGGAGGGGTAGTCGACTTTCATCGCCCAGCGTGCGACGTCGAGGAGGTGTGTGCCGTTGTTGAGAGCTTCGCCGGTGCCCCAGTTCCAGAACCAGTGCCAGTTGTAGGGGTGGATGTTGGAGCGGTAGGGCATGCGGGGGGCGGGGCCCTGCCAGAGGTCCCAGTCGAGGGAGTCGGGGACGTCGACGACCTGGCCGAAACCGATGGGCTCGCGGGCGGCGGCGTACCAGGTCCAGGCGTAATAGGGTTCGCCGATGATGCGGTCCTGGTGGACTTCGCGGATCATTTTTTGGGTGACCGCGGTGGAGCGTCGCTGGGCGCCCATCTGGACGAGCTTGCCGTATTTCTTTTGGGCGGCAACGAGGTATTCGCCTTCGGCGGGGTTGTGGCTGCAGGGTTTCTCGACGTAGACGTGCTTGCCGGCGTGGAGGGCGTGGATGCTCATGGGGGCGTGCCAGTGGTCTGGGGTGGCGATGATGAGGGCGTCGAGGTCGGGGTCGGCGAGGGCCTGGCGGTAGTCGCGGAGCGTTTGGGGGCGGGTGGTCTGCTCGGCGACGGCGGTCTGGGCGGCTTTTTCGAGGTAGCGTTGGTCGACATCGATGACGTATTTGACGACGCAGCGGTCGAGGCGGGCGAATTGCCGGATCAGCTTCTCGCCGCGGGAACGGACGCCGGCGACGGCGACGACAACCTTGTCGTTGGGGGCGGCGTGGGCGATGCGGCTGAGGATGTTGACGGAGAGGCCCAGTCCTGCGGCGGCGAAGGCGGAATTTTTCAGGAATCCTCGACGGTTCATTTCAGTGTGTTGCATGGCAGTGTCCATTCTTTCTTGCCGGAGGCGCGGCGACGGCGGTCAATCGTTCGAGTCATAATCTCATAATGAAGAACACGGCGGCGATGAGGAGTCCGACGATGGCGCCGGCGGCGAGGAAGCCGACGATTCCGACGAAGGTGGGTTTGGGGATTTCGAAGTCGGGGTGTTTGACGAGGCTGTTTCGCGGCGCGGGCGTGACGCCTGCGGGCAGGGTGAAGGGCTCGAGTTCCTCCTCGCCGGGCATGACGGGGGTGCGGAGGCAGGCGAAGATGCGGTCGAGTCTTTCCTTCGGGGTGCGTTTGGTGCACAGACTGACGAGGACCAGGCTGACAAAACCGGTGGAGAGGTACAGGATCATCTGCCATGGCAGGTGCAACTTCCCTTGCCAGAGCATGAAGGCGGGCAGGCGGCAGGCAAGCCGTGATGTGTTGAAATTCCATAGAACGGTATCGAGGAAGGCGATTCTGCTGGTGAGGAGGAACACGGCGAAGCTGACGAGGGTGCCGGTCCAGGCGCCGGCGGAGGTTGCCCTTCGCCAGAACAGGCCGACCCACCAGGCGATGCCCATCATGGCGGCGACTTTCCAGAACAGTTCGAGGCCATGCACGACGCTTTCGAGTGCAAAGGCGACGAGAAGGCCGCTGAGGACAATCAGGACGGAGGAGATGCGTCCTACGAGGACGTAGTGGCTTTCGCTTTTGTTGGCGGCGCATACTTTTCGGTAGATATTGTTCGTGAAGAGGCCGGAGGCGGCGACCATGAACGAATCGCAGGAACTCATGACGGCGGCGAGCATGGAAGCGATGAACAATCCGACGAGGCCGGGCATGAGGCCGGTCAGGATGTCGCGCGCCATGATGCCGTAGGCGGCGTCGGGGTTATCGAGTTTTTTTGCGCCGGTGTAGATTGCGATTGCGCAGAGTGCCGTCAGCATCCAGGCGACGGTGCAGATTCGTTTGAGGAACATGCCGAAGGTCACGCCGACACGGCCTTCCATTTCGGTCTTTCCGGCGGCGCAGTTTGCCATGGAATGCGGCTGGGTGACCCATCCGATCAGGCTATTGAAGGCCACGACGATGATGAAAAAGAGTGTGATTTCGCCGGGGGCTACGATTTTGAGCATGGCGGGGTCGCTGATGGCGTCGCGCAGGCCGCTCATGCCGCCGACGATATCCATGGCATAGGGCAGGATCAGGAAGGACAGGACGATGGTGAGAAGGCCTTGGATGAAATTGGTCACAATGGCGGCGCTCATGCCGCCGGCGACGCCGTAGATGACGAACATGACGGTCATGGCGACAATGGCGACGTTGGCGGGGATTTTTTCGTTCGAGACAGCGGCGACCATTTCGCCGGCGCCTTTGAGCATTACGCCGGTAGTGACCATCAGTTGCAGCATGCCGATGATGGCGTAGAGTATGGCGGTTCTTTGGCCGTAACGGATTTCGAAGTAATCGCCGGTGGTGACGGCTCGCATACGCCGGAAGAAAGGACTGATGAGCCAATAGAATGGGGTGACGAAAAGCCAGACCCACTGGTACCAGATTCCGGAGGCGCCGACCTGGTAGGTTTTTGCGGCGACGGAGACGGCCTGGTCGGAGTGGGTGCCGGCGCCGAAGGTGAAGAACATCATCATCCATTTTCCGAACTTGCGGTCTCCGATGAAGTAGCTGGCGGAATGAGTGACTTTCTTTATGGTCCAGACCCCGACGACGGTGATGCCCACGAGGTATGCGACGATGACAAGCCAATCGATCATCCTTAAGCCAAGCATCAGGCGATTACTCCGTTTTCAGGTTGCATATGCCGCAACAGGAAGATGCATCAACCGGCGTGTCGGGCCGGGCCGCGGTTTTACCGGCGTAACAAGCTTGCCGCATTCTGATCCAGAAACAGGTGGCAGTTCGGGTGTCTGCGTACAACGGACGCCGGACACGTTGGGCTGATTTCGCCCTCCAGTGCCTGTTGTGTCGCCCGGGCCTTGCGTTTGTCGGGGACGGAGAGGATGAGGCAGTCGCTTTTCATGATCTGACGCACGCTCATGGAGATTGCGCGATGGGGCACGCTGTCAAGAGACTCAAACCATCCCTCGCCGTGCTGCTGGCGTCGGCACGCGTCGTCGAGCCGGACGACCAGGTAGGGCTGTGTGGCGGCGAAATCGGCGGGCGGGTCGTTGAAGGCGAGGTGGCCGTTCTCGCCGAT
>JAFGCA010000701.1 GCA_016932895.1 Sedimentisphaerales bacterium
CGCGGCGGCTCGCCTCTGAGAATGCCATCGCCGGTTTTGAATTGAATATCAGTTGCCCCAACGTGAAAAAAGGCGGCATCAGCTTCGGGACCGACCCGTCTCAGGTCGAGGAGATCACGCGTACGGTCAAGGCCGCCTGTGGCGAGAAGGTGCTCATCGTGAAGCTCACACCGGCGGTGACCGACATCAGCGAGACCGCCCGGGCCGCCATCGAAGGCGGCGCCGATGCCCTGAGCCTGATCAACACGTTCACCGCCATGGTCATCGACACCGAGACGCGCAGACCCGTCCTGGCCAACCGCACGGGCGGTCTGTCCGGCCCGGCCATCAAGCCCATCGCCGTGTATCTCGTCAATAAGGTCTACCGCGAGGTGGCCAAAGAGGCGGGCGTTCCCATCCTGGGCCTGGGTGGGATTCGCACGGCTACGGATGCCATCGAGTTTGTGATCGCGGGCGCCTCGGCCGTAGCAGTCGGCACGGCCAGCTTCATAGAGCCCGACTGTACAGTGCGTATCGTCGATGGCATCAGAGACTATTGCGCCAGACACAACGCAACGAGGTTGTCCGATTTGGTGGGGTTGCTGGATCAGGTCGGATCTGAGTAACAACAAGAGTTTTGCAAAATGGAGATTAGGCTTATATTCTTCAACGAAATCGTTGGTGCGATTTCCTTGAAGATGGGGCTTATATTCCTATACGAAAAGCACGTACGTTCTCGAGAGGAAAAATCACGAAGGAGATTTTTCCTTCCTAAAGTAAGCCTAATCTCCATTTTGCAAAAGTTCAGTAACAAGATGAAATCTTACGGTTTCAGTTCCAATCGCGTAAGGAGACGCAAGATATGAAACGTCGTGATTTTCTCAAGACCGCAGGTTGCGGGGCGGCAGCCGCGTTGCTATCCGGCTGCGGCGGCAGTGCCGTGCGGCTGGCGGGCGGCAAGGGCCGCCCCAACATTCTGTGGCTGATCTCTGAGGACACCTCGCCCGATCTGGCCTGCTATGGCAACCCACTCGTCAAGACCCCGAATCTGGATCAACTGGCCGACGAGGGGGCACGTTTTACCAACGCTTATGTGACCGCACCGGTCTGCTCGGCCTCACGCTCGGGTTTCATGACGGGCATGTACCAGACCAGCATCGGCGCCCACAACCACCGCAGCCACCGCGGTGACGGCTACACCCTGCCCGAACCGGTCTCGGTGATTACCGAATACTTCCGGCAGGCCGGCTACTTCACCAGCAACTGCGCGGGGCTGGGCTACAAGCAAAAGGGCAAGACCGACTGGAATTTCTCGCCCAAGGCCAAACCGTTTGACGACACGGACTGGTCGAAACGCCAGCCCGATCAGCCCTTCTTCGCCCAGATGAACTTCTCGCTGACACATCGGACCTTCCGCAAGGACAAGAGGAATCCCATCGACCCGGACAAAGTCGAGCTGCCCCCCTACTACCCCGACCATCCCATCGCGCGGCGCGACTGGGCCGACTATCTCGAGTCGATCCAGGTGCTCGACAACCAGATCGGCGTGGCGATGCAATGGCTCGTCAAGGAAGGGCTCGCCGACAATACGATCGTGATGTACTTCGGCGACCACGGGCGTCCGCACGTTCGGGGCAAGCAATGGCTGTACGAGGGCGGAATTCACATCCCGATGATCATCCGCGCGCCCGGACAGATCGAGCCGGGGACGGTGGTCGATGACCTCGTCAGCAGCATCGATTTTGCGCCCACGTTCCTTTCGTTGGCCGGCATTCGGCCACCCAAGCATCTCCAGGGCCACCCCTTCCTGGGTCCGCGCCAGAAACAGCGAAAGTACGTCTTCGCCGCCCGGGACCGCTGTGACGAGACGGTGGACCGGATTCGCTGCGTGCGCTCCCAGCGCTACAAGTACATCCGCAACTTCATGCCCGAGAGGCCCTACACACAGATCAACCGCTACAAGGAAGACGGATACCCGGTCCTTCGCCTGATGCGACGACTGCACGCGGCCGGACAGCTTACGCCCGAACAGGCGCGCTTCATGGCCTCCACACGCCCGCCGGAAGAACTCTACGATCTCCAGGAAGACCCGCACGAACTGGACAATCTTGCCGCGAAGCCCGACTTCAAGAAAATCCTCAAGGAGCATCGCAACAAACTCGAGGAATGGATCGAGGCAACGGGCGATCAGGGAAGCACGCCCGAAGACCCGGAGATTCCGCGCTCGTACGAGAAGAAGATGAAGGACATCTACGACGAGCGCATCCGCAAGAAATACAAAGCAGAGGGAATGGAGATTCCGGCGTGGCTGACATAGACAAACTGGCGGCGCGTGGTGGGAAAGTGACAACATGTTTGCTTGCGGTGCTCGCGATCCTGCGGATCGCTCTCGGCGCCGGTGCGGCCGAGCGCGTGACTTATCGGGAGGCCAGGGAGAGAATACCCAAGCGTGTCCTGCCGAACTTCTGGATCGGCGACGTGAAGGGCGTGTCCGGCCGCTTCGAGAAGGTCCGGCGCGGGACGGTCCGAATCCTCGCCGTAACGCCTGGAGGCAGGCCCATGCACCTCGTCGCGTACGGCGAGAAGGAACACGTCTCGCACAAAGCCAACTTCAATTCCGCCATCGGCGCCCGCGAGCCGAACGCCTACATGGACAAGCCCGCACGAAAGAAACCCGTCGTCTTCTTCGTGGGACCCGTGCACGGTCACGAGGTTGAAGCCCTGACGGGACTGGTGAACCTGATCCACGTCATGGAGACGGGCCGGGACCTGCGAGGCAAAGAGCAGCGCAAACTCCAGGAGCTTGGCCACAAATGCCGGCTGTTAATCATCCCGGAGGGCAATCCGGACGGCATCGCCCGGTTCGAGCCGCGTGCCTTGCAGGGCATGGAGCAGAACGACGTGCGGTTCTGGGGCCAGGGCACCTGGAGCGACGACACTCTCTGCGGCTGGCCCGGCGTCAAGCGACAACACCCCCTCGTCGGCGACAACGTCGGTTTCGTAGGCTGCTATTTCAACGATGCGGGCATCAATCCGATGCACGATGAATTCTTCGCGCCGATGGGACCGGAAGCGCCGGCGATCCTCAAGGTGGCCCGCGAGGAAGGCCCGGATCTGGCCGTTTCGTTTCACAGCCACGAGAACAAACCGGCGGTGCTGCGCCCCGCCTACGTGCCTGTCGAAACGCAGGAGGACATCCTCGCGCTGGCGAAGCGATACTATGGGCTGCTGGCCAACCGCGGTCTGCCCCACGGCGGCCTCTTCGAGCCTCGGCCCGAGGGCGGCCCTCGCCCCAGCCCCTTCAATCTGACCAGCGCCCTGTATCACGTCAGCGGCGCAAGCGCCTTTACGTTCGAATGTCCCCACGGAATCCGAGGCGGCTGTCAGGTCACGCTCGATGAAATAGTGGACATACAACTGACTCTCTATGAGGCGATGTTGCAGCATGAGATTGAAAAGAAACGGTAGGAGTGGTCTTGCGAAAGATGCGATCAGCGCAACGACTTGCACGTTGCTTTTATCTGTGACACTGGCGGTTGCGGCGGGAGCGGCTTCGCGGCAACTGGATCAGAGCCCGGCCGAGCCCGGCCAGTGGGGCTACCGCCCTGCCGAAGGGAGCATATCGCAGACGGACCCCCCGAGCTTTAGCTGGCGACCGCAGAGCGGTTTGACGTGGGAGCTTCAATGTGCGCGGGACACGGATTTCCGCAACATCCTCTACCAGGCCAAAGCCATCGATTTCAACGTGCATTGCCCACCGCGAGCGTTCGGGCCCGGCCGGTATGCATGGCGCTATCGAGGCATGGACTCAGAAGGCCGGTACACAGACTGGAGTCAGCCACGGAGTTTCAGCATCGCCGAAGACGCCGTCCGGATGCCTCTGCCGAAGCGCGAGGATCTCATCGCAAGGATTCCGAAGGCGCACCCCCGCCTGTTTCTCCGCCCCGAAAACCTCGACCGGCTGCGCGCGCTGGCGCGCGGCAGAATGAAAGATGAATACCAGGATCTCGTCCGGCAGTGCGAGAAGATTCTGAAGTCTCCGCCCGATACGAAAGAGCCGCCGAAATATCCGCCGGATATGGAACGAAAGAGCGAGCAATGGCGCGAAATGTGGTGGGGCAATCGCACCTACACGATCCGGGCGCTCAACGGCGCCGCCACGCTGGCCTTCACGCGTCTGCTCGGGGGCCAGGACGAATACGGACGGCAGGCCAAACGCATCCTTCTCGAATGCGCCCGCTGGGACCCGAAAGGTAGCACGGGATACCGGTACAACGACGAAGCCGGTATGCCGTACAACTACTACTTCGCGCGGACCTACACTTTCGTGAACGACCTGCTGACGGAAGAGGAAAAGGACCTCTGCCGCAAGGTGATGAAAATTCGCGGCGAGGAGATGTACCGCCACCTATGCCCCCGCCACCTGTGGCGGCCTTATTCGAGCCACTCGAACCGGGCGTGGCATTTTCTGGGCGAGGTCGGCATCGCTTTCCTGGGCGAGATCGAAGAGGCCGAGGATTGGGTGTGGTTCGCAACCAACGTGTTTTTCAACGTCTACCCCGTCTGGAGTGACACCGACGGCGGCTGGCATGAGGGGTCCTCCTACTGGTCCAGCTACATCGGCCGCTTCACGTGGTGGGCCGACGTCATGCGCGAGGCGATGGGCATCGACGCCTACGACAAACCGTATTTCTCGAAGGTCGGGTACTACGCCATGTACCTGTTGCCGCCGGGCAAGGTGGGTGGCGGCTTTGGCGACCTGACCGCCCGCCGCACCGCTCGACAGAATCGACAGTTGATGACCGTACTGGCCGCCCAGGCCCAGAACCCCCACTGGCAATGGTACGTGGACCAAGTCGGCGGCAGGGACTCGGTCGGCGGGTATATCGGCTTTCTGCGCGGCCAACTGCTCCCGGTCCAGGCGAGCCCCCCCACCGACCTGCCGACGTCGCGACTGTTCGCAGGGACCGGGCAAGCGTTTCTCAACAGCAACCTGACCGATGCTTCGGATGGCGTCCAGGTCGCCTTCAAATCGAGCCCGTTCGGGACCCAATCCCACGGCTACGAATCGAGCAACTCCTTCCTGCTCTGGGCCTATGGCAAACGGCTGCTGATCCGTTCGGGCTACCGTGACATCTACGGCAGCGCGCACCACCGGAACTGGATGTGGAGCACGCGCTCGACGAACTGCGTCACCGTGGGAGGCTACGGCCAGAAAGGCCACAGCGCCGCCGCGCAGGGCAAGATCACCGCGTTCGAGACGACACCGGCCCTCGACGTCGTCATCGGCGAAGCGGGCGATGCCTACGACCCGCCTCTGGAACGCTTCACGCGGGCGGTTCTCTTTGTCAAGCCGGACGTCGTCGTCGTGTACGACCGTATCGCGACCCAGAAGCCGCTGAAGTATGAATACTGGCTCCACGCCGTCGAGCCGTTCGACGTTCGCAACGCCGGTGAGATCGTGCTGCGCAACGACGACGTCGTTTGCGATATTGCCTTCCTGAAGCCGTCGAACCTGACGTTCGAACAGACGAACGAATACGACCCCAATCCCCGCCCCCGCGTCAAGCTCCGCGAGTGGCGCCTGACAGCCACCACCGCGGGCGAACTGAAACAGGGAGAGTTCGTCACGGTCTACCGGCCGCGCAAAGCGAAGGAAAAGGTCAAGAAGAGGGCTATTCTGGAAACCATTCGCGGCGGGTACGTCCTGCGCATCGACCTGGCCGACGGAAAGCTCACCGCCCTGCTGCCCAAGGACGACACCACAGAATTGACGGCCGACGGCATAACATCCTACGGAGCCATCAAGATCAGGCTCGACCGCTCGGACCAAGACGCACAAATCCTCGAAGTAGGGAAGGACTCAATGCGCTGAGCGGAACCCCCGGGCTGCTTCGTGGCCACGATGGGGCACGTTCTCCGATGGTTTCCGACAAAGCCCGAATTCCCCACGGGTTTAGGTGCGAAGGGCTCGGAGAGCCTCTTTGATACGTTTCTTGTCGCCCCGTTCCAGGACGGAGTCCTCGATTTTCGTCTTGCTCAGTCGCTCAAGAATTCCCCCTAACTCCACGGGGAATCCGTATTCGTCTTGGCCGAGCGTGCGCAGGAGCCATTTGCCGAGCCGCTGGACCTGGGCCGAGGGCAGGATGATGGCGGCCCCGACGTCCCCGTTATGGTGCAATTCCAGCTTCACACCGGCGTTTCCGAGGTCGAAGGCGGAAAGGGAATAGCCGTTTCCGTACACGAAGGGGGGTAATGACGCCTCTCTGCGCTGGGGCAGCTTCTGAGCCTGTTTTTCGCTGTACACGTTCCGATCTCCTTTGCGGTGACCACTACCGGCCCCTCCGGACACGCTGGCAGGAGAAAACCCCTGAAAGCAAGCACTTTTCTGCTCTATGCGTGCTCTCCAGGCCCCGTACCACCTTTATAGACGCCGTCCCAGGTGCGGTTATTGCATGAGAATCACGGGCAAAATGCCGAAATCGATGCTGCCGGCGTATTATCCTTGATCGAAGGCGGCCGCTCGATTAGCTTCACAACCACGCTAAACGCATGCAGGATGGATCCGCGAAAGAACGAAGAAAGGACGCAATGAAGCGACTCAGCCCGGAACGACGGCGCCAACTGATCGACGATCATATCCGCCACCTTGGCTCCGACTGGATGTGCCGGTACGGCCAATGGAATGCAGAAAGGCTATTGACCGAGCTTGAGTCAGCCCTGCGAGCCAGACGACACGCCAAGAGCAAAGCCAAAGCCCAGAAACGCAGTGCGTAGCCGCCCTCGGCCGTTATGACGGGTGCTCGGTGACGCCCAGGCCTGGCCGGTCGTTCAGAACCAGTTTCCCCCGAGGCGCGGTGACGCCGACGAAGGGGTCATTGGAGATGAGCAGGTGCCCGTCCAGGTCGGCATAATCGACCAGCGGGCTCAGGTGCGCCGCGGCCGAAATAGCCACCGAGCTGGCGATCATGCAGCCGAGCATGATTTTCATGCCGAAGGCGCGGGCCACGTGGATCATCTGCATCGCCTCCTGGACGCCCCCGGCCTTCATGAGCTTGATATTGATCCCGTCGTACGCCTCGGCCAGCTTGGGAATGTCGGCGGCGGTCTTGACCGCCTCGTCGGCGATGACCGGGATGTCCACGCGTTGGCGCAGCCAGGCGGTCTCTGCGAGCATGGCCGCCGGCAACGGCTGCTCGATCAGCTCCACCCCGAGCCCCTGCAGCCATCGGATCTTCTCCAGGGCCACTTGCTTGTCGCGCCAGCCCTCGTTGGCATCGACGCGAAGCGGCCGGTCCGTCACGTCCCGCACCGCGGCGAGGATCTCCGCATCGTTGTCCCGGCCGACCTTGATCTTCAGGACCGGGAACTCGGCTGCCTCTCTGACCTTCCGGCGGATCACCTCGGGTGTGTCAATCCCGATGGAAAAGGTGGTCAGGGGCGTCTTGTCCTTGTCCAGCCCGAAGAAGCGATAGAGCGGCACGTCCAGCTTCCGACCGACCCAGTCCAGCAACGCCATATCCAGCGCCGCACAGGCGCAGCTCTGCTTCTCGATGACGCCCTCCCAGCGCCGGCGCATGCCGACGTAGCCGAACCAGTCGCCCGACTCGAACAGCCCCCTGGCCCGCTCCAGCGCCGCAATAGTCTTCTCGGCGCTTTCGCCGTACCGTACGTTGGGCGCTGCCTCGCCCCAGCCGGTGACGCCGTCCCGTTCGAGCCGCACGAACACATTGTCCTTGTAATCGCTCGAGTTCCGCGCGATCGTCCACGTATGACGCAGCATGAGCCGTTTCGTGCTCACCGCAAAACCACCGCCCCCCCCGCTGCCACCCAGCGTCGCCACCGCCGGCCAAACCACCCCGGCCCCCGCCACCGCCTCCAAGAACTGCCTGCGTGAACTTGTCATCGTATACCACCTTCCATTTGAACCATAAGACACCGCAGAGATTATGCGCGCCGGTCCCTCCCGCAATCAACGATGAATTATCGCCAATCTCCCAAGAAGGTTTCGGGTAATCTTGGGGCTGCGGCTGCGATGCCTTGGAATCTTGCGCTACGGGCCCGGGGGAAGGGGCAGGCTGGGCATGGGGGCGTCGACAGCGGATTGCGTCTGGGCCTTCTTGGATTTCTTGACCCAGACGGCGTAGCCCTGCCCGTACGTCTCCAGTCCCCAGATGTTGCCGTCGGGATTGAAGCCGAATCCGTAGCCTATCTTGACGATCAACGTGCTGTTCTCGCACGGTTGGTCGCTGACCGTGGCCACGTAATCGTTCCCGTGCACCTGCGTCTCGATGTAGCTGCCGCTGTGCACGCCGGCGTATTTCCGGGCCTTGATCAGCGCCTGGATCTCCTGCTTGCGGTTCCATTCGAAAAAGTGTTTCCAGTAGACGCACGGAATGCCCGGATGCGTGAGGATGTAGGCGTACCCCTGCATCAGCTTGTCATTGTTGCCGAACGAGTCGAACTGCTTCTTCGGAAAACCCGTGTCGTGGTTCTCCAGGAAGGTGACGGATTTGTTCTTGTTGACGGCGATCAGCCCGTCGTAGATACCGTCCTTCCACGTGATGGCGGGCAGATGGTTGTACATCCCGTTGTTGATGAAGTGCCTCAGGAGTTCGTAGGTGGCGAAATCGAACGCGCAACACGCCTTCAGCGCCGGGTCGGGCTGGCCCTGCTGCTTGGTTTCATCGATCCACGCCGTCAGCTTGTCTGGATTACCGTCCCAATACTCGCCGACCGCAAACGTAGGACTCGAGGCGTAGTCGTACTCGGCGATGTAAATAGGATCGTACCCCTTGACCATGTCGAAGCGCCAGCCTCGATAGCCAAACTTCCGGAGTTTGTCGAGGTAGAGCTTGATATCGGCGCGCAGGTTCGCATTCGTATGATCCAGGTCCCTGGCGGCGTGCCAGTTCGGATAATTCGAGCCCGCGTAATCCGGGGCCCCCTTGTCGCCCTGCGCCAGGATGGCCTGGTCCGCCGCGTTGAGGCTGCCCGGGTCCTGAAACCAGAATTCGTCCGTCGAGCAAATGTACTTGGCGGGCCAGTCCGGGTGCTTGAAGGTGGCCCAGCTTCCGCTGCCGTTGCGGTGATTGATGACTACGTCGGCAACCGGTTCGATGCCGGCCTTCAGCAGGGCTTCGATCAGGTTCTCATGTTGCCCCTTCGTGCCGTAGTCGTTGAAGAACCAGTGGTATTCCTGCGGATGGTAGCCCGCTCCGTCGTCGGCGTGCGAGGGCGGCGGCAGCCAGATCAGATTGAACTTCGCGTCAGCCAGCTCGGCGACCTTGCTCTTGACGTGGTCGTACCATTTGTGTTTCCAGTGCACTTCGTATGCGTACCCACCCTGACCCTGGTGCTTGCCCTCCTGGTGGGATTCCCACATGAAGCCCTGGATCATGACGCGGTCGTCGTTGTAGCCCCCTTGCCCCAGCGCGACCTCCGCAATAACCGTGCAGAAGACCAAGAGCAGCCTGATGAGCCTTGTGACGCAGCCGTACCTGTCCATTTCGTGCCTCCTTTCAATCGAACTTCGCGGAACGAAACCCACATCGAAAGACCTGACTTCTTCGCGTCGGCGAAACGCCGGCGAATGGCGAAATCCGTCATGGAAGCTGCGGTGCATGGTGTGATTGATCTACGAGCAGTTTACCGCCGATGGGACTCGGCACAAGAAAAAAGCGGGCCCTCTGCGCCTTATGTTATCAGCCACCGCATCCGGGCTGTTCCCGCAGCGGACCGTTTCGTGTCTTCGGGCTTGATGTTTTCGCGAAACCGGGGTATTTTGGCCCCGTCGGGCGGGTTGCCCGCTGGAGGTCTTTGTATGCAGAAAACGCGTAACGCAGTGCATTTGACGGGCGGGACCGAAGTATCTTCACGCATTCACCCACACAGAGAAGCCAAGGGGAGTTAGCAGATGGCCAAGGATATGGAATCGCTCTACACCGAGCGGCTGAATCGCTACGTCACGGCGATGCGGAACGAAAAACCGGACATGATCCCGATTCGGCCCTTTGTTGCCGAATTCACGGCCAAGTACGCCGGCATGACGTGCCAGGACGTGGCCCACGATTACACCAAGGCGTTTGAGGCGGCCGTCAAGTGTGCCAAGGATTTCGACTGGGACGCGGTTGTCGCCAACATGGTCTACGTCTGGACGGGCCTGGCCCAGGCGGCGGGCCTGCGTTACTATGGCATCCCGGGCATCAACATCCCGCACACGACCGGATTCAACTACATCGAGCCGCCCGAAGATCAGGCGTTCATGAAAGAAGACGAATACGACGAGCTGATCGACGATCCCACGGCCTTCCTCTACAACACCTGGCTGCCGCGC
>JAFGCA010000702.1 GCA_016932895.1 Sedimentisphaerales bacterium
ACGATCTTGAAAGACACATGGCTTCCCGCCTGCATCAGGACCGCCGCACAGGCTTCTCCCAGACCGCCGAAAACACTGTGTTCCTCGACGGTCACTACCACCCGGCAATCCGTTGCGGCCGAGAGAACCGCTTCGACGTCGAGCGGCTTGACCGTGTGCATGCTGACCACCCGACACGTCAGCCCGTCCTTCTCCAACTCCCGGGAGGCCGTCAAAGCGTGGTACACCGTCTCGCCGGTCGCGATGAAAGCGACATCTGTCCCGTCGCCGACGAGCAGCGCCTTGCCCGGCTCAAACCGTGCCGCCGGCCCATGGAGATGAGGCAGCGGACGCTTCCCGAAGCGGATGTAGACCGGATGGCTCATCCCGGCGGCGCTTTTGACGGCCTCTGCGGTTTCGAAGTTGTCCGCCGGTACGATGATAGTGACGTTGTCCTGAGCGCGTAGAGTCGCCAGGTCGTGTGTCGAATGGTGCGTCGAGCCCAGCGCGCCGTAGCTGACGCCGGCGCTGATGCCCACGAGTTTCACCGGCTGATCGGAATAGCAGACATCGTTCTTGATTTGCTCGAGCGCCCGTGCCGTCAGGAAGGACGCGGGAGACACGGCAAAGACCCTCTTGCCCGCCGATGCCAGTCCCGCCGCGACTGCGACGAGGTTCTGTTCGGCGATGCCGACCTCCACAAGCTGATCGGGCACCGCCGCGGCAAAGGGCCCCAGCTTGCCCGAACCGCGTGAATCGCTGGTGATGGCGATCACGTCCCGGTCCTGTCGAGCCAGGAACAGCAAGGTCTCGGAGAAGACCTCCAGGTTGGCCCGACCCAGTTCATGGCCCGCTGGGTAACTCATGATGTGATCTCCGCCAGCAGCGCGTCCAGTTCCTGCTGCGCCCGTTCGTATTGCTCGTCGTCCGGCACGCGATGATGCCACCTGGGGTCGTTCTCCATGAAGCTGATCCCTTTGCCCTTGACGGTGCGGGCGATCACGGCGTTCGGCTTGCCGGATTCAGAAGGCCCGTTCTCCAGCGCGCCGGTCAGCGCTGTGACATCGTGGCCGTCCACCGCACAGACGTTCCACCCGAAGGCCCGCAGCTTCTCCGGGAGCGGTTCGAGACTGCAAACGTCCTCGGTGTAGCCGGTGATCTGAAGCGTGTTCCGGTCGCTGATGGCCGACGTCGGCTCGTCCATGATGATCACCCGGGCGTCCAGCGCCAGGGCCCTGGCGATCTCGACCACCTGCTGCTGGCCGACGCGCAGCTCGCGGACGCTCCGGCGCGGGTCAACGTGGAGGTCCAGCCTGTCCAGAAGCGTGCGGGCTTTGCTATACATTCTCTTGAAGTCGATGAGGCCCAGCGAATCCACGAATTCTCTGCCCAGGAAGATATTCTCGGCGACGCTCAGGTGCGGAATCAGATTCAGTTCCTGGTGGATGATCGCGACGCCCGCTTCCTGGGCTTGCCGGGGATGGGCGAAGGACACCTGCCGGCCGTGCAGGAAGATGCGGCCGTCATAGTCCTGGTACACACCGGCCAGAACCTTCATGAGCGTGGAGTTTCCCGCCCCGTTCTCGCCCACCACCGCATTGACCTGGCCGGCGTAGACGTCCAGATGAGCGCCGTCGAGCGCCTTGATGCCCCCGAAGCTCTTGGTGACGCCCTCGGCGGCAAGAACCAGGTCATTGTCTTTCGCTGCAACCATACCCGAACAAGAATACCGGAGGACGATTCCAGGTCCAATCGAAGGGGGACCAACTTCAACAGATGGTACGCGCCGTCCGACTCGCTTTCTTTCTTTCGAGATCCGAACGGAACTGCCTCGGTGGCATCTTCGGCGACCTCGGCGGCCCCGACGAAACGGACGACCCGCCCCGCCCGGGGGCCCCTGTCGAGAAAAGGCTTGATGACCTCTTGAACCACGATCCGGTTAATCTCGAAGCTGATCTTATTGAACTTCATGGTATCCGAGAAGGTGCTGACATCGACAAGTCCGGAGGCATCCCTGACGGCATTGCCCGAAATGTACGAACCGGCGCAGATCAGAATCTCCGGGTCGGCGTGCGGACTCGTGATGCTTACGCACAAACCGTCTTTGTCTATGGAAACGATCCTCCCCTCGCCTGCGAGCAAATAGGCGTGCACCCTGCTCTGGCCCAGCGTGCGTCCCTTGCTGACGGCCGCTTCCATATCCGTATTGAGCAGGTCGATCAATTCCTCGGCGTCCAGGGCCGTCTCCAGCATGCCGTCCCGTCGACGATCCCAGAAGTCCCGCGCGTATTGGGCGGGGTCAAACCGCTCGGCCCGCTCCTCGGCCCGCTTGGCCTCAAGGCTGTGAAACTCCACCGAACTGCCCAACAACAGCAGCAAGGCTGCGAGAGAAACAAGGTAGAATATACTTCTTCGCTTCATCAGCAAGGCGTTGCGCTCGTCACTCGTTGCGGCCGTAGGCGGTGTAGTTGTCGATGTTTTCCTGCGTCACGAGTTCCACCGCCACCGGCACCTTCTGGGGGAAGTCCCTCTTGCCCTTGAGGTATTGGTCGGCATACTCAGCCGCCATCTTCGCCATCGTCTTGGGGAACTGCATGCCCGTGGCCATGATCTGGCCGGCGCGAATCGCGTCGATGACATCCCTGGCCCCGTCAAAGCCGAAGACCATTACCCGCTCGGCCTTGCCCGCCGTGGCGAAAGCGCGATACGCCCCCATCGCCATGGCATCGTTGCCACAAAAGACGGCATTGATGTCGGGATGGGCCTGGAGAATGGAATCCATCACTTCCATGGCTTTCGTACGGTCGAAATCCGCCGTTTGCCGGGCCACCATCTTCAGTCCGGGGTAGTTGTCCACCACACTGTGAAAGCCGTTCGAACGATTCGGCGTGTTGTTGTCGCCCAGCAGACCGAGAAGCTCGACGTACGTGCCTTGGCCCTCCAGTTTTTTCACGAAATACTCGCCCAGGGCCACGCAGCCGCTGAAGTTGTCCGAGAGAATCTGGCTGACGGCGACGTCGTTGGCGGATATCTCCCGGTCCATACAAAACGCGGGGATGCCGGCCTCCCGGGCCCGTTTGACACTGGCGATGGAGCCTTCCGCATCGGTCGGATTGAAGAGAATGGCAGCGTACTTGCCATCGATGATCGTATCGAAATGGCCCGCCTCCGCCGCCGGCGAATTCTGGGAGTCAAACACGTCCACCTCGTAGCCCAGTTCCTCCGCCCTTGCCTGGGCGGCGTCCTTGAGGACGACGAACCACGGATTGTTCAACGTGGAGACGACGACTGCGACTCTCTTCTTCGCTTCCGACGGTGCCTCCCTGCCGCAGCCAAGGGCCAGCAGA
The DNA here is from genome assembly GCA_016932895.1 of Sedimentisphaerales bacterium. Next base: position 3,327 of record JAFGCA010000702.1, read on the forward strand.
ATCACCAGCAAAACCATCGCGATCCGTGCGAAACGCTTTTTTGCCATGCTCGACTCCTTGTTTGCGCTACCTGAACGCGACCATTGTAAAGCAGAGAATCGCCCGATGCAAACGGTACTTGCTCAGGACCGTTCAACGGGCGTGCTGGTGTTTGCGAATCTCCTCCAACGAGAGTGCGCCTCGCATTCCCAGGCGGCTGGCGTAGATCTGGAGCCCGCGGATCTGGCCCCGGAACTGCCGGTCCAGCCCGGCGCCCTGGAGGGTTTTGTTGAAGTTGCCGATCACCAGGTTCCCGGTGCCGCCGCCGACCGGGCCGTTGCGATAGCCGCTCCGGCGGTCGAGCCGTGCGGAGGTGTCCTCGTCGCCGAAGTACCAACAAACGTTGTCGGCGGCCTTCGTGGCATCGTACGTCACGGCGAAGAAGATCCACTTGCCGATTTGGACCTTGCCCTCGGAGCTGTCATTCTTGATGCTGTCGGGCCATTCGTTGACGGCCAGGCGCATCCTGCCGTCGGCGTGATGGACGAGGTCGATGCCGGAGTGATTGTGTTGCAGGCTAAAGAGGATGCGGTTGCCGCCGGAGCCGGTCTTCATACCGGAGGCCTGGAGCCAGCCCAGGATCGTAAACGACCGGGCGCCTTCCAGATCCTCAATCGGCCCGTCACCCACCTTGATCCACGAGAACGGCTCGCCCGGTCCCAGGTCGTACGCGCCGTCGTTGGACCGCGTGATCTTCCCGCCGTGCAGCGTCACCTTCGGATCGTCGCCGTCGGCGAAACCGAATTTGACGACGGGGTCCGCGGAATCCCGATCCACGCTGATCGGCAGCGTCGCGCAGCCCGTGCCGCCCTCCTCGTCTGTGATCGTCAGGGTCACTGTATAGAGACCGGGCTTTTCGAACGTGTGTACGGGCGCTTTGCTTTTCGAACGGCCCGCATCGCCGAAATCCCAGCGGCACTGCTGCTTCCACGGGGTGGAGAATCTCACCGTCAGCGGAGCCGCACCTTCGGTCTTGTCCGCCGAGGCTCGCGCCACCGGCCGCATCTTCTCGCCCGGCGCGTACCGCGTCAGCCGGACCGCATAGTTCTGCGTCGGGGGCGTGAACGTAAATCGGCCCGCAGGAGCCGAGCCAATCGGCAGGGTCTTCATCTCCCACGTGTCGATGCCGTCCACCTTGTAGGGCCTGCTTCCCGGCAGATCGATCGCCACCGCTTTCTTCTCGGCAAAGTACATCAGGTAACACTGCCCCGGCTGGGCCAGAATGCAGACGTCCGGATGATGGCTGAAGTCCGGCGTCATCTGCTGATA
>JAFGCA010000703.1 GCA_016932895.1 Sedimentisphaerales bacterium
CCGTGGCCTGCGGACGCTGCGTCGCCAGGACGATGTGGATGCCGACGGCGCGGCTCTTCTGCGCCAGGCGGACGATGTAGGCCTCGATTTCCTTGGACGCGGTCATCATCAGGTCGGCCAGCTCGTCGATGATGATCACGATGTAGGGCAGCTTCTTGGGGATCTTGGCTTCTTCGTCCGGCGTGCTCGGATTGAAGCGGGCGATGATCTCCTCGCCGCCCAGCTTGTTGTACTCGGCCACGTTCTTGACGCGCGCCTCCGCCAGCAGGGCGTACCGCTCGTCCATCTTCACCGTCGCCCATTCGAGAATCTGCACCGCCATCTGCGTCTCGGTGACGATCGGACACATCAGGTGTGGCACCGTGCTAAACGCCGTCATCTCGACCATCTTCGGGTCGATCAGGATCAGCTTCACCTCGTCCGGGCGCTTGGTCAACAGGGTTCCGACGATGATCGTATTGATGCAGACGCTCTTGCCCGAGCCGGTCGTTCCGGCGATGAGCAGGTGCGGCATCTTCGTCAGGTCCGAGACCAGCGCCTCGCCCGAGGAGTCCTTGCCTAAGAACAGCGGGATCTGCATCTTCTCCGGCTTGGAGCCCGCCGTCTCCATCATGCTCTTCATCCGCACCTTTTCTTTTTCGCTGTTGGGCACCTCGATGCCGATGGTGTGCTTGCCGCGTAAGGGGGCCACCACGCGCACCGCCCCGGCGCCCAGCGCCCGGGCCATGTCGTTGGCGAGGTTCGAGATCTGGCTGACCTTGACCCCGGCGGCCAGCTCCAGCTCGAACATGGTCACGACCGGTCCCGTCTCGGCGGCCACCACCTGAGCGTTGATGTTGAACTCGCCGAGCAGCTTCTCGAGGGCGGCGGCCTTGGACTTGACCACTTTCTCCTGGACCGCGGCGTAGCCGTACTCGGGCTCCTCCAGCAGGTCGAGCGGGGGCATGGTGTAGTCGTCGTACGAGGGCTGCACGAAGGCGGGCTTTGCCCGGGGTCGCTCGCGCGGGTGGCGGACCTCGACGATGCCCGGTCGTGCGGCCGGGGCCGGCTCGGGCCTCTCGGCAGCCTCCTCGACCTCCGCCTCAACCTCTTCGGCCTCATGCTCTTCGGGCTCGGGGCGCCTGGCCATCACATGCTCGGCCGCTTCCCGCGCCCGCGCCGCCAGTGACTTCTGTCGGGCGCTGAGCCTCTGCCAAATATCGCTCAAGGCTTCGGAGTTCTGCCGGGCCACCGCGCACGCCGGAACCACTACGCCCAGCACGCGACGGACCGCCACGCCGGCGCCGCCCAGCAGGCCCACGATCAAACTGTCGGCCAGCAGCGCCAAACCCACTACCCACGTCGCCGAAACCAGGATGAAGGTCCCCAGCGTCGCGAAATTCTGCTTGAGAAACGCCCCCACCGAAACACCCAACACGCCGCCCGAACCCATCGGGAAGAGATACACCTTGTGAGGCCAGAAGAACGAGAAGGTGCACGAGCCGGCCACGGTCAGCAGCATCAGCCCGAGCGTGCGAAACACCGGCTGCCCGACCGGCCGATGAGCCAGCTTCGCGACACAGTAACACGTTACCGCAGCCAGAATTATGAACACACCGGGACCGATGTAATACAGCAGGTAGTAAGCGGCAAACGCGCCCATCGAGCCGCACAGATTCGCCGCCGGCTCATTCTGCGGCGACGTGTACCGGCTCGGCCAATCGCCGATGTCAAAGCTCAGACAACTAAACAGCAGCATCAGACACAGCCCAATGCCAAGGCACAGCAACGCCGCCTTGGCGCCTGCCCCAAAGCCCGGATGCCCTGCGGTTTTCTTTCGCGATCTTTTCTTTTTCTTCACAGCCGTCGCTCCTGCGGGATGTCCTATAATAACAGTGTTTCAAGTGCCGGTACCTTCCCCGCTCAGTACCCGACAACAGTCTATATCGGCAACCGGGCCCGCTTTTCTGTACTATTGCTCGACCCGTCAGGGTCCGGGCATCGCAGGTCCCTTCGGGTGCGATGTGGAGGTCTCTTTGTCGGCCCGGATTCTTCACCTCGCTGAGCATGGCAATCCTCTCATGACTTGAGACAGGGCGCGAGGTTACTCCTGTATCTGTAGTGACTTATGAACCTTGTGAAGAAAGGGGATTCCGTCGTGAAAGGTAGGGGGGTACGCGCAGAGCAGTCGAAGCAGGCCATGGCGTCAGACTTGCAGCGGCTGGCGGAAAAGGTGGCCGAAGGGATGAACGCCACCCGCGACGGTCCTCGTCGCGGACTATTTGCGCGAGAAACTGCGGGTGTGTGTTGACAGAGATGAGGCCCGGGTATAGGATACGGTCCCGTTGGCATTGGGTTGGGGCGTGTGGCCGCAACTGAGACTTTCCTTATTTTGAACAAGTTGCGTGGTTTGCCAGGCGATATGATTGTGCTTGCCACGGGGTTGACACCAGCGTGAAAACTGTAGTCTGTATTCCCGCTCGTTACGCATCGACGCGCTTCCCCGGGAAGATTCTCGCCAAGGAGACGGGCAAATACCTCGTCCAGCACACCTGCGAGCAGGCCCGCAAGGCCAAGCTGCCCGAAAAGGTCATCATCGCCGCCGACGATGAGAAGATCGTCGCCGCCACCGCCGAGTTCGGGGCCGAGTGCGTGCTGACCTCGCCGGCGCACCAGAGCGGGACCGACCGCATCGCCGAGGCCGTGGCGGACCTCGACGTCGATATCGTCATCAACGTCCAGGGCGACGAGCCCGAGATCGACCCCGACCACATCGATTACTTGGCCGAGCTGCTTCTGGAGAATCCCGACTATCCCATGGCCACCCTGGCGACCCCGCTGCACGAGGCCAAATACGTCACCGATCCCAACGTCGTCAAGGCGATCGTGGACGCCCGGGGCAGGGCGATCTACTTCTCCCGCTGCCCGATCCCGTACGACCGGGATAAAGCGGGCATCGGTACACCGGAGCAATACCTGCGCCACCTCGGCATCTACGCCTATCGCAAGGACTTCCTGGCCACGATCACCACGCTGCCCCAGACGCCCCTGGAGAAGCTGGAAAAGCTCGAGCAGCTCCGCGCCCTCGAGAACGGCTACCCCATCCTCGTCGGCCGGATCGACCACCCCTGCGAAGGCATCGACACCCCCGAACAATACGCCGCGTTCGTTAAGCGATACCAAGCTAGCGGCGACGGGAGACCCGTATGCTGAAGGTTGAAGAGGCTATGGCGAAGTGGTTCTCAGAGGTAACCCACCAGCTAAAGGCATATGGTCCGGCACAAACGGCGGTGGATGAGGTGATCATGGCTTCGGTATCGGTGATTGAGAATTACCTAACCAGCGGATGCATGCTCGCCGAAAACAAGCGTGTGCTACCTGCCAAAACCCTGCTCCGCCCCATTGGCGAATTCACCGCCAAGCTCAGATACTGTCTTGCAGGAGAGACCAAGGAGGAAATCTACGCGCGAGTGGAGCGTTGGCGCAAGAGTTCATGGATGGACTGCAAGAAACACTATGAAGCAGTCCGAGACGCCTGCCAAGGCTCCGACTGTGGTCAAATACAGCAATGGATATCGCACGCAGATAGTGTACTTGCGGGACTTACCGCTGCCCGTGGCTTTCCGCAAGTGAGGCAAATTCTGGAGACGGTATTCTCAAGCGACCCTGTCATCCCGCCGGGGATCTATGGGCAGCACTTGATCGCCACTCACATCGATGTTGTTACTCTGGCCCAGACTGTCGCTGAGGAGTCGCAAACCAAGGAATTCATGGGCGATCTGCCTGAGGATAGCACCCAGATAGAGCGGGACCTATTGTCTCAGGCATACTTGTACATAGAAACGATATCAAAGCATTACAGCTGGGATTGTGGCAAAATGCTTTCAGAGTACAAGAAGCTCACTCAAACTGATGAGGGGAAGTCGTAGGGTGTGCATCGCACACCGATCTTGAAACTCAAAACATGAGCACGGATGACTGCAATACCTTGAGGTAAGGGTTCAAATGGCTGATAGCAAAGAGTTGTTGACGAAGATTAGTGACGTTTCGACGGAGAGCGAGTTCTTTTCGCCGATACCGAAGAACTATAAGCGGGGCCGGACCAAGTACGTCTTTGTGATGGGGACGGTGATGAGCGGGCTGGGCAAGGGGATATTCTCCTCATGCCTGGCCAAGCTCCTGCAGGACAAGGGTTTGAAGGTCGCGCCGATCAAGCTGGAAGGCTATTTGAACGTCGACTCGGGCACGCTCAACCCATTCCGGCACGGCGAGGTCTTCGTCCTCGACGACGGGATGGAATGCGACATGGACTTAGGCACGTACGAGCGCATGCTGGATCAGGACCTGAGCCGGGCCAACTTCGCCACCAGCGGACAGATCTTCAGCTCGGTCCTGAACAAGGAGCGGCACGGCGACTATCTCGGGCGCGACGTGCAAATGATTCCCCACGTCACCGGTGAAGTCAAGCTCAAGCTGCGCCAGCTCGCCGCCGACAGCAAGGCCGACGTCGTCTTCGTCGAGATCGGCGGCACCGTCGGCGACCTGGAAAACGCCTACTACCTCGAAGCGATGCGCGAGCTGGCCTACGAGGAGGGCCCGCACAGCAGTTGCTTCGTGGCGCTGACGTACATCCTGGAGCCGCCGGCCCTGGGCGAGCAGAAGTCCAAGGCCGCCCAGCTCGGCATCAAGCAGGTCATGCAGCTCGGGATTCAGCCGGACATCATCGCGTGCCGGGCCGGCAATCCGGTCAACGAAACCGCCCGACAGAAGATCAGCATCTACAGCAACGTCCCCGTCGAGCGCGTGATCAGTCTGCACGACTCGGCCAGCATCTACATGATCCCGTCCATGCTCCGCGAGAACAGCCTGGACTTCGAGGTCCTGCGCCTGCTCAAGATCGAGGACCGCATCGACCTGGGCTACGAGCGCAAGGCCTGGGCTCACTGGTGCGACTTCACCGACAAGATCGGCGCCGCCGGCTACGAGACCACCATCGGCATCACGGGCAAGTACACCTCAGTGCGCGACAGCTACGCCTCGATCATCAACGCCCTGGAGCACGCCGGCATCGCGCTAGGCGGCGACGTCAAGATCAAGTGGATCGACACCACGAATCTCACCGACAAGAACGCCGCGGAGCACTTGGCTGAGGTCGACGGCATCATCGTCCCCGGCGGCTTCGGGATGCGCGGCACCGAGGGAAAAATCGCCTGCATCCGCTACGCCCGCGAGAACAACCTGCCCTATTTGGGGTTGTGCCTCGGCTTCCAGATGGCGGTCATCGAGTTCGCCCGCAACGTCTGCGGACTCAAGAACGCCGCCAGCACCGAGCTCGATCCGAAGACGGCCGAGCCGGTCATCGACATCCTGCCCGAGCAGAAGAAGATCGA
>JAFGCA010000704.1 GCA_016932895.1 Sedimentisphaerales bacterium
CCCAGAGCGTGCCGTCCAGGGCCATCCAGTCGGACGGCGTGTGCGGGCCGTTGCGAAACGGCCGGAAGGGGCCTTTCGGCGAGTCGGCCACGAGAATCTGCGTGCCTCGCTCGTCCAGCTTCCGGCCCTGCGGATTGACTCCGAATGTCTCCCGACCGGTGAACGTCACGAACAGATAGAACCTGCCCTGGTGGCGGTGGACCTCCGGCGCCCAGACCATGCGGTCGGCCCAGAAACCCTCGGGGATGATGAAGGCGGGGAAGGGGCCTTCCCACTGCTCCAGGTCTTTGCTCGTGTAGACCTCGACGCCTTTGTGCGCGTCTCCGCGATTGGGGCGGTTGCCCATCTGGGCGTACATGTAGTACGTCTGCGTCGTCTCGTCGGCCAGGACGAACGGATCGCGGATGCGGATGTCCTCGCGCTTCCACGTTCGCGCCGGAGCTTGCGTCGCCTGTCCGCAGATCGAGGCAACAGCGATCAATCCCGTCAGCAGCGTTCTCGTCATTGACTCGTCTCCACCCGGTGCGGTTTATGCCAATTCGTCAGGCAACGCTTCTCTCTGTTCGTCCAGCCACCGGGCCAACTGTTTGCGCATGCGCAGCAGCAGACGTTTGCGGTCGGGCCGACCGGCGAGATTCTCCAGCTCGAAAGGATCGGTCTGCGTATCGTACAGCTGCTCCCTTCGGGTAAAATGCGAACGAGGGAAGGCAAAGATCAACACTGCGGAATCCCGGCGCGCCGGGATAACTTTCTTGTTCTTGCTCTTTGCCTTTTGCATTTTGATTCATCGTCGATTAATGGCCGGGCGTTGGCGGAGCGGCTTGCCAGTTGGCGGGGTCATTGCCGCTGTGGGCCCCGGTCGCGTCGATTCGTTGCAGTGCCGCGCCGGCGCCGTCGGCCTCCGGCGGCCAGGGCGTCGTGTCGCCGTACCCGACCTCATCGATAATCGCCCACGCGCTCGGTTCGCCCGGCGAACCCGGAGCCAGCGGTTTCTCCAGGGCGATACGCTCGCTGCTGTTGGACAGGTTTCCCGAGAAGGGGCCCGCGACGTCGGCTCCCGGTGTGAGCGGGCCCGTCTGGTAGGCGGCGACGAATGCCGCCAGGCGCGAAGGCTCCGCGTGCGGGTCGAAGCCCACCACGATCAGACGCCCGCCGGCCGGCAGCGAAAGGCCGGCGTCGAACACGTAATCTACACCGCCCGCAAGGCGCCACGGACCGTCCGCGCTTTCCAGCAGGATCTCCTCGGACGTGGGGTTGTACAGCTCGACGTATTCCTCGTTGGGTTCGGCAGGGTGGTACATGATTTCGTCGATCACAACGTCCAACAGTCCTTCGGCGTTGGCCGCGTCGCGCGTCGGCGGCATGCGGAGCCAATACGCGCCGCCGTCGGGGTAGCGTCCCCACGAGATGCCGGGCTCTTGTGCCTTGAATCGCACGCCGTCCACAATCCGGTCCTCCCCGGCCCCGGGCAGGTGTGACAAAAACACCTGCTCTCCCGTCCTGCTCAACCCGAAGCCGTCTGCGTGTGGTACGTGAAAGTCATGCGCTTCGTCGAAGCTCACGTGTTGGCCGGCCGGGATGGTGGTCGGCGGTATCGCCCACTTGTCCAACTCGTCGATATCGTCGCTGAGGTACCAGTTGTCCAGCGTGACCGGCGAACTCGCGGCGTTGTAAAGCTCGATCCAGTCGTTCGATCCGCCGGTGGCGTCGCTGTCCGTAGCGGCGGCGATCTCGTTGAGGACCACTGTTGCTTCAAGCTGCGGATCGTCCCGCCCGGGCGAGCCGTGGACGTAGCCGCTGGCGCGCCAGTTGCCGCCGTACTGCAACGATCCTTGCGGCTCGTCGAGAATGGCCGCCTCCAGCGGGACGAGCGAATGGCCACCACCGTCGGCGGGCGCAGGCCAGCCCCGGCCGTCGTTGTACTCGAACTCCGCCACCGTCCCGTTCCAGAAGTCGATCAGTGTGACGGTCTCCCCTTCGTTGGCCAGCCTGCCGTCGTATTGACCGGCGATTCGGTCGGCGAGAGCCGCTCCGTATCGCAGCGCAAACGCCTGTTCGTTCCTGACGACCAGGACGAACTCGCCCGGACCCAGGGCGGTGACAGCGCCGCCGGCGAAGTCAAATGTCACGCCGTCGGCGAAAGAGACGTACGTCAGGTCGAGCGTCTCATCGCCGATGTTCTTCAGCTCGATGAACTCGAATTCGTCGTTGTCCACGTTGGCCTGCTCGGCCGCCGGCGCGGGGTTGTACATGACCTCGGTGATCCGCAGATCGGACAGGATGCCGACCGACAGCGGCGCGGCGGTCTCGAACTGCACCGGATCGGACCAGTGACTCCAGCGCCCGGTGTTGTCCTTCATGCGGCAACGCACGCGATACGTTCGTCCGGGCTTGATGGCGCTGGCGGGAATGATTGCTTCGCTCTGATACTCTGTTATCTCCGGGCTTTGCCAGACGGCTTCGATTTCATATTTGCCCTTTCGTTGTGCGGCCTGACCCGATGTCCCCTCGGGCTCGGTTCGACCGGTGAGACGCAGATCGAAGAAACAGTCGGAGCTGCCGTTGAGCGAGGCGTTGAGGACGTGGACGGCGATGACGTTGGTGCCCCGCACGAGAAACTCGGCCGGGTCGGGCAGTGTGAAGCCGACGAAGGATGTGTTCTCGATCGCCTCTTCCGCGGTGGCGTCGAAGGATAGGTCGGGCGACGAGACGTTGTCGTACACCGCCGGCTTGTCGTTGATCCACACGACCACGCCGTCGTCGTACATCACTTCCAACGTCACCGTATCGAACGCCTCGGGATTCGTCACTTCGAAGGATTTGCGCAGATAGATGCTGGTGTAGCCGCCGCGCATATCGCCGAGCGTTGTCTCCAGGAACCCCTCGCCATAGCCGATGGGCGTTGCGCCTGATTGCCAGGTGCCGTCGTCAAAAGCGGGTTCGTGCCACATCTCGGCAGGGGACGAGGGGGCCGTTGTGCCCTTGAAGGAGCGCCACTGCGCGCCGGCGGGCACGAGAACGGTTCCCGTCGGCTCCGGCGTCGCCGCCGCGCCGGGCGAGACCTCGGCGATGCGCCACCGCAGGCCTGCGAACGTGCCGGCTCCCTGCGGATCGGCGAAGGGCGAGACCCGGAAGCGCAAGGCGTTCATGCGAAATCCCGGCTCGCCGATGTAGGCGATGGAAGGTTTGGCCGGGATGAGATGGCCGTCGGTGTCGTCGGCCAGGGAATCGAGGAAGGCCGCGCGACCGCCGGCGCCGACGCTTCCGCCCGGCCAACTGCCCCCTGTGAACGCGAAACGCTTCATGTCCTCGACCAAGGCGGCCAGACCGTTCTTGCCGGCGCCGCCGAGCCCGTTGTAGTTGCCCGCGTCGGAAGGGGCGTTGAGCCATCGTCTGAGATCGGCGGCGGCCAGGTCGGCGATCGGGGCGGCGAACTCGTCCACCAGCGGCTCGATCTGATCGCGCTGCCAGAGCAGGTCGCGAATCTCACGGACGGCGTTGTAATAGTCCGGCTGCAGCTCCGGGTGCGCCGCGCCGTCGGAGCCGCCGCCGCCGGCGGGAAAGACGCTGTTGTAGACGACGTCGTGTCCGTTGTTCCAGGTCGGCCCCCACGAGGCGTCGGTGTCCCAGGGCAGCGTCCACATCAGGCCGAGGTAGCTGTTGGCGGGCGTGTAGACGGGCTCGAAATACCAGGCGGCGTTCTTGTTGGCGCTGGGCCAGAAGTCGTAGTTCCGAATCGCCTGGCACAGGCTGTGGTAGGCGTACCACTTGTCGAGACGCACGTGGTTGCGAATGAAATCCGTCGTGCTGTATCCGGTGAGGCGATTTTCGATGTTATCGTGGTCGGAGCCGTCGGTCACCGCGTAGGGCGCCTGGTAGCGCTGCTGCTCTTTGGCGTCCCTCGTGGAGTTGACGAGCTTGTAGAGATTGCCTTTTTCCAGGTCGTGCGTCTCGAGAAAGCGAACGTCGTAGGTTTCCTGGGCGAACCAGAGTCCCCAGAAGTCGCCGCGCCAGGGATCGGGCGCTTCGGCGGCGCCATCCACGACGCGAAAGTGGAAGTAGTGCGAAAGGGGAGCGGGCACGCCGAGCTTGTTGAATAGCCAGAAGTTCACGTGCTCGTTCAGGGAGAAGGTCAGCGTCTGGCGATTGTCGAAGCCCTTGGCGATCGTGAGAGTCCGCCACTTCGCGGGATAGAGCTCGCCCTCCATGTCACGGGCCTGGAAGTAATGTCCGCGATTGAAGCGGAAGCGCATGCTGCGTTTGCTGTTGCCGCCGAGGTACCGGCCGTTGCCCCCGCGCAGGCGATAGCGGATGTTGTCGTAGACGACGCCGTCGTAGACCAGGGTCCCGTACCAGTTGTAGACGAACCGCGCGGGATTGGACGCTCCGCCGAGGAATTGGGCAATCTGGTCGGACGAGTTGTATCCCAGCGTCTGATGCATGTCCTCGGCGCGCGTCAGCAGGTGATAGACCGGCAACCTCTGGAGCGTCTCGGCCGGGAAGCCTTCGTAGTCCGGGACGCCGTCGTAGACGTACAAGGCGAAGTTCTGCGCCGTATCGTCCGGGTAGGGGGCCGTGACGTCGGCGCCGAGGGCGTCGGTAGCGGTGATGCGATAACGCACGAGCGTTCGGTTGGCCTGGGGAGGTATGACGGCGGTGTACACGTTGTCTGCGGCGTGGGCGTCGCGGCCGGCGCCGTCGTCGAGCATGGCCACCGCGGTCCAGTTCGACAGGCTGGAGTACTGCGGATTCACGGAGTGTTCCGTGTTGGGGTCCGCCTGCAGCGCGCTGACGGGCACGGGCAGGTGCGAAGGAACGTATTGGCCGGCAGGGACGACCTGGTATTCCAGACTCACGCCCGCGACGCCGTCGGGATCGGCCGCTTCGATGGTGATCGTGACGGATTCGCCGCTGTGCGGCCGTTGCGGCGCGTGGCCGACCCGGTCCAGGCCCGGAGGCAGGTTGTCTGTGTATACGGTTCGGTTCGCCGCCGCCGGCGTGGGAGGATCGGAACGCCAGTTTCCCCCCTGGGCGTTGTCGCTCTGCGGATTGGCGAGCTGCAGGGACGCGCCGGTGCCGGCGATGTCGGCGCGGACCGGATCGCCCACGGTCGGCCAGGGGAAGCCGATCTTGTACTCCACCTCGTCGACCACCTCGCCGCCGGCGTCGCACAAGACGAGTTTCTCGCCCTCGTTGCTCAGACGTCCCGCATACGGGCCGAGGATGAGCGCCGGGTTGAGGGGAAATCGTCCGGTGCCCCATTTGGCGTAGACCTGCTGCGGGTCCTCGGCGATGACGATGTAGCCGTTGGCCGGCAAGCGGGCACCGGGACCGAAGACATAGGAAACGCCTTCGTCGAAATACCAGCCGGACAGGTCGACGTCGCTCGCTCCGGCGTTGTGAAGCTCGATGAATTCGACCAATTCGGACTCCACATCCGGGTTGCAGTGGATCTCATTGATGAGGACGTTCGCGCCGGCCTGGGCTTGCCCGCTCGCGGCTGCGGCGCAGGTCACGGCCAGGATCAGCGGGAGGATGCGGAACGGCATGCGGCGTGCCGGCGTGTGTGATCGAGAGCTTCTTTGCATGGACATACTATGGGCAATGCTTCGTCAAATGACACATGTTTCCATCGGCCGGACCGCGCCAGGCCTTCTTGTCACAGAAGCGGGGCCTGTGCCGACGTCATCCGGCACAAGCCCCGCTGCAAAGAGCAAGACACGTGAAGCGTGAAGCGCATCTCATAACAACAGCCGCTTCGCGCTTCACGATCAGGTCATCTCTGGCCGGCGAGGTAACGAACCTCGTAGAGGGACAGCGCCCGGCTGAAGATGGCGACCTCGTCGAGCGCCCCGTTGTACGGGTTGCTGCCGGTGCCACTGTCACTGATCGACCCTGTGCCGAACTGCAAGCCGGCCTCGGTGTCCGTCCCGAACGAGAAGTCGCCGCTGGCGACCTCTTCGGCGCCGCGGTACATGACGACTTCCTCACCGTCGAAGGTGAAGACCCAGTGCTCCCATTCGCCTTCGGCCAGCACTCCGCCCTGGATCGTTGTGCCTCCCTGTCGTCCGACGCGCAGCTCGCCGGTGTCGCGATGGGCTTCGAGGTGCCACATCATGTTGTCGGAGGCCCAACTGTCGCGCTTGGCGATCAGGCCCTGGTATAGTCCGCTCAGGCCGTTCCAGCGGGCCCACAGCGAAACCGAGAGCTGCCCCGTCTCGGCCGAGGGGTTGACCGTTCCGAGCGAGACGTACTGGCTGCCGGTGCCGTCGAATTCCAGGGCGGTTCCGTAGCCGGCGGGTCCGTCCACGTAAACCGGGTCACCGGCCGCGGTCCCGTGCAGCTCGTTTCCGGAGGCGTCTTCGGTGTTGTTTTCCAGGGCGTAGGAGGCGGCCAGGCCGCTGTTGCCCGGATCGACCAGACCGGGATGGCCCACGCCGATGTCGTCGATCAGGACCATTCCCGTGCCTGCCGCCGTCGGGTTGTCGCGGTCTCCCGCGCCGATCATCATCTTCTTGACGGTGGCGACGTTGACTCCCTGGTCGCTGAACTCGGTCAGGGGGATTTCCCATGCGGTCCAATCGCCGATGAGGACTCCGTCGGGATAGGTCACGACGCCGGTCCGTCCAGCCGTGTCCTGCAAGGCCACGTACAGGGTGTCCGGATCGTTGAGCATGTGATCCACACCGATTTCGACGAACTGCCACGCGCCCGTGGCGCCGCCGCCGGTGGAGGCCTGGGCGAACTCGGCGGTGGTCGTGACTCCGCTGCTGTGGCTGGTCAACGCCAGACCGATGAAGATATTGGAATGCATCGGAATCGCCAGCGAGGACGGCTCGTCCGGGTTGGCGGTTTCGACCATGGGTTCCCAGGTGGTCCCGTCGGCGGAGTGCTCGGCGGTGATGGTATCGCCCGTGCGGGTCAGGCGGAGCCAGTGCGGCAGCGTGATAACGCCTTCGTCACTGCGCGTGCTGCTGGAGCCGCCGGCGGTGAGCTGGCGGTATTGCCAGCCGACGCGACCGGACGCCGTGACGTAGGCCATGGCGTTCTTGGCGTCGTCATTGAGGCTGTCGCGGATCATCAGACCGGCCTTGGCCCAGACGTCGGTGTTCTGGAGGCTGTCCACGCGGACCGTGATCGAGCCGTCGCCGTTCAGCGGCTTGTAGGCGTAGGTGAATTCGTCGTACGTCTCAAAGATGTCGTAGCCGGCGGCGCCCATCGTGATGTTGCCGGGCGAGGTCTCGACAAAGCCGGCCGCTGCGCCGCGGAAGTGGACGCGAAGCGTATCGATGCCATTGACGGTCCAGTCCCGGGCGGTGGCCCAGGTGCGCTCGGTCTCGGAGTAGTACGGCTGCTCGGCGTTGTTGTAGTACAGCGGCATCGCCTGGGCGCTTCCCCCGTGGGCGTTATCGATCTCAACGATATCGCCCTCGAAGTAGGGGCTGTCGGCGCTCCAGATGTCGTGCCCGACGGTGGCTCCGGTGTTATTGCCCGGATGGCCCGGCGCCGGCTCGGTGAAGCCCCAGCCGTCGATCCAGGTCTGGAAGACCCGGTTGCCGACGTCGTTGGTATAGGTCTCGAAGTTCTCCACGACGCGATATTCGGCCGTGGTGAAGCTCCAGATGTCGCCTTCCCAGACGCTCGGCGTCTCGATGTCGTTGACTTCGTTGACCTTCCAGTAGTAGGCTTGGCCGTACCGCAGGTTGACCGGCTCGTAGCTGCTCTCGGTGACGATATCGGCCAGAGCCGTACCTGCGGCGACGTCCTCCCAGGAAGTGCCGAGGTAGACTTCGTGCGACCCGGCTTCTCGTCCCGGTCGCCACGCGAGCATCTCATCGACGGCGACGTCGCCCTGCCCGGCTGCCGGTTGCGGCTCTCGGGCGTGCACCGGAACGTAGAAGAATCGCACTTCGCTCAGGCCGAACTGGTGGAACTGTGCCGTACCCACCGAGCTCCAGTTCGTGCCGGCCGTGAGCCGGACGTACTTGGCCGGTACACCGCCCATGTCCACGACGGTGTTATGCGCGTAGCCGGCCTCCGCGGCGCCTCGGGCAAACTCTTCTTCCGTCACCACGATCCAGTTCACGCCGTCGGTGGACACCTCGATGGTGACGTCCTTGAGGCCGTAGCCCAGAACGGGCTCGAACGTGTGGTTGTAGTTCCAGACCCGCATCTCATACAGATTGTAGGCCCGGCCGAACTCGTATTGGATCCACGCGCCGTTGGGATCGCTTTCGCTGAGCCACATGTCCGTCTCTTCCGTCGAATGCAGACCGTCGGCGTCCAGGCCCGAGCCGTTGATGGTGTTCTCGGGACCCGCGTCCGCGGTGGCGCTGGAAGCGGTGACGCTGACGTTCCCGATGGCGTAGGCGAACGGTTCGGTCGTGAAGCTCCAGACGCTGCCGGGGAAAACTTCCGAATCCGGCGGCCCATTGACCTCGTCGATGCGCCAGTAGTAGGTGTGCTCGAATTCGAGACGGCTCTCCGGAGCGTATGTGGTGGCGCTCTGGCCTGTGGCCTTGAGCACGTCGAGCGGGTTGGTTCTGCCGGCGTCGTTGACGTCGGCAAAAACGTCGCCGAAATACACGTCCCGCGCCACGGTGGAAACGCCCGGCGTCCAGCTCAGGACCACGTCGCGCGGAACGTCGGTGGCGCCGTCGGCAGGGCTGGCGCCGGTGGCGGCTACGCGCGGCCCTCGGCCGCTCTCAGCCGGCCCGGTGTCCGGCAGCGCGAGCGTGAAATCGGGGTTGGTCGTCAGCACAATCTTGTCGAAGGCCAGCCCGTCCTCGCGCATGTAGATGTTCACCGTGTGCACGCCGGGGGTGGGAACCTCGAAGGTTGAGGGCGCGCTGTCCATCGTATTGTTGGACCAGGCGTAGTTGCCGTTCCAGCCGCTCATCCGGTCGGCGGTGTCGATCTCCTCGCCGTCGAGCCCGGCGTGGGCGGAATCGGAGTTGCCGTCCAAGCCGTAGGCCAGAATCCAGACGTAATGTGTGCCGGTCTTTTCGAAGTTGACCACGAAGTCCAGCCTGGGACTGCGCGCGGCGTAATTGTCGTTGTAAGAGGTTCCTCCCAGCGGTGTGTCGGGCATGATCTGCATCGCATAGCCGCCGCTGAAGGTGCCCGTGAATCCCTCGGCCGTGCTGACGAGTTCCCAGGTGTTGGAACCCATATCGACGGCTTCGTCGCAATTCTCGGCCTCGACCGAGACGATGCCGTCCGGGCCCGGGTCCTGCTGAATGGGCGAGGCGCCCATCGCCGCCACGCCAAAGGCCAGGATCAGGAATGGTAAAAGAGCCAACTTTTTATACATCGCTATTCTCCTTCCTCATGTGTTCGACCAAAGAGCCGGGGTCTTGGCCACGCGCCAACCCCTTTTTGGTTCAGGCGCTACACGGCGGGGCGAGCCCCACCCTACTTCATGCAGTCCGGGCGGCTCCGACAAGAATGTCGAAGCCACCCGGTACAATCCACTTCACAATCCGAGAGAGACGGACAAACGCGTCGGTGCGTTTAGCCGTCGGTCTCGTTCGGGTCCGGCCTCGTCAGCCAGATGTCGTCGATGAAGACCACACCGCGGCCGTTCATCGCCGGGGCGGTGCGACTGCCCACGCCGATGTACATCTTCCTAACCGCGGCGGGGTTTGCACCGGCGGCGGTGATGTCGGCCAGGGGGATATCCCACCGAGTCCAGTCGGTGGTCACGACGGCCGCCGGGTCGGGATGGGTCATGACTGCCACGCGACCGCTGGTGTCTTCCACGGCCACGTAGAGATCATCGGCGTCATTGGCCGGATGATCGGCGCCGATCTCGGCCACCTGCCATTGCCCGAAAGCGCCCGTCGTTTGCACCTCGGAGAACTCCGCCACGGTGGGCACGCCCACGTTGTGGCTCGTGAGGCACAGGCCCACGTAGACGTTCGGCAGCATGGCAACGGTGTCGGACGAGAGCACCGGGTCCGGACCGATGCTTACCCAGGTGACGCCGTCCACCGAATGCTCGGCCTTGAACGTGTCGCCCGTGCGGGTCAGCTTGACCCAGTGCGGCAGCACATGACCGCCCTCGTTGGTGTCCGTGCTATCGTTCAAGGTGGCTTTACGACGCGGGAACGCGACGATCTCGCTGGGCGTCATGATGACCGCAGCGTGCCGGGAGCCGGCCTCCAGCGTTTCGCGAATCATCACGCCGGCCTTGGCCCAGTAATCGCTGTACACCACGCTGTCGACCCGGACGAGGATCGAGCCGTTTCCGTTGAGCTGCTTGTAGACGAAACGGAACTGATCCTCGATGTTCCAGATGTCGTTGCCCCAGGCGCTGATGGTGAAGCTGTCGGGGCCGGTCTCGAGGAACCGGGCCGGGTTGCCCCGGTAGAAGAGCGTCAGGCTTTCGACACCTTTGCGTGTCCAGTCCGCCATCCCGTAGCTATACTCGGTCTCGGAATAGTAGGGTGCCACGGAGTTGTCGTAGTACAGCGGCATGGCCTGGGCGCTGCCGGCGTGGGCGTTGTCGCTCTCGACGATGGTGCCCCCGTAATAAGGGCTGTCCACGCTCCAGATGTCGTGCCCGACCAGGGCGCCGGTGCCGTTGCCCGGATTGCCCGGTGCCGGCTCGGAGTAGCCCAGACCGTCGACCCAGGCCTGGAAGACGCGGTTGCCGACGTCGTTGGTGTAGGTTTCGAAGGTATCGATGATGAGGTACTCGGCGACGGAGAAGCTCCAGACCCGGCCGGTGCTGACGGTGGCGTCGGTGTTGGATTCATCGACGCGCCAGTAGTAGGTCTGTCCCCACTCGATCGCCTCGGGCACGATGTAGCTGGCCGCTGCCTGACGGCCGCGATAGATGCCGGTCGCGTCCGAAGCATCGGCGGCCTTGACCGCATCTTTGTCCGTCCCGAGGTAGACGTCGTGTTGGGCGGCGTTCTCGCCGGGCGACCAGGAAAGCGTAGCGGCCTGCTCGACGTCGGCCGTCGACAGGTTCGCCGGCGTCGGGCTCCAGGCGAGCATCGGATCGCCCCGCATGGTCTTGGGGATCTCCTCGAACGTCAGGGCGTAGTTGTAGATGCGGAAGTCGTCCAGCGAAGCCCGCAGGTACGCGTCGGCGCCGTACTGAGATCGTCCCAGCCAGTTGTTGACAGGCTCGCCGAGATCGCTCGGCACGACAGAGGTGCTACCCGAGGCGACAAGCTGGCCGTCGAGATAGATTCGCAGTCCGCCCGTGCTGATGGTCACCGCGACATGGTGCCACCCGCTGGGCAGCGTTTCGGAGGCCGTGGCCAGTTGTTCGGGAGCCCCGCCGCCTTCAATCGTGATGCCGAACCGCATGGGCTCGACCGTGCCGACTCGGGGCGTCAGGAACATGTACGAGGTCGTGTTGCTGCCGAAGTCGAAGACGCGCTGCCAGGCGCCCCCGGCGTTGGAGAAATCGATCCAGGTGGTAATCGTGGCGGCGTCGAGCGTGCCGATGAGCGAGCCGATGGGCAGGGACACGTAGCCGTTCTGGCCGTTGAGCTTCAGGGCCCCTCCGTCATACCCGTCGATCCATTGGGTGCCGCCCAGGATCGTCCCGTGGTTGTTTTGTCCGGACGAGTCGATGGCAAGCGTGCCTTCGCCCTCGTCGAGTTTCCACCAGCCGACGAGGTTGGGATCGGAGACCGCCACGTCGGGCACGGTCGTGAAGCTCCAGACGTTCCCGACTTCCAGCAGGTTCCCGGAACTGTCGAACTCGTCGACGCGCCAGTAGTAGGTCGTTCCCGGTGCCAGCGGGTCGAGCTCGAGGGTGGTCTCGCCCACGTTGCCCTGGAAGGTGTCGCCGGTTCCGTCGGCAACGTCCTGCTGGTTCGTGCCGAAGTAGACGTCGTGCGTGGCCGCGTCCTTGCCAGCCAGCCAGGACAAATCCACGTCGGGATGCTGGAACTGGGCTCCGTCACCCGGGGACGGGGTGTGCGCTTTCACCGGTGCGGCCATGAAAGTCCAGACGTCGCCCTCATGAATGGTTACGCCGTCCAGTTCAATCTCGTCGACGCGCCAATAGTACGTCGTTCCCGGCACGAAGCCCACGACGTGGTAATGCATGTTGAACATCGTGCGAGAGGCGACCAGGTCGCCGGGACCCAGCTCGGGGCTGGTGCCCAGATAGACGTCATGCCACTTGGCCGTGGTGCCCACTTCCCACATCAACAAGGGCGATGTCACGCCCATATTGCCGTCGGAGGGCTCCGGATCGTGGGCTTTGCGCACGCCGCCCATTTGGAAGTTTTCTTTGATCTGCTGCAGTGTCAGCACGCCGTCGTGGATGCGCACCTCAGCGATCGAACCGGTGAAGTTCAAGTCCGCCTGGACGCCGGCGCCGGTGGTGTCTCCCTGGGCGGCCACGCGGATGATGTTGCCTGCATGGGTGTTCAGGTTCATCGCCTCTTCGCCGGCGGGGTCGCCGTTGGCGTAGAGCCGGGTCATGGCGCCGTCGTAGGTGTAGACCAGGTGCCACCACTTCCCGAGCTCCGGGGTCGGGGAGACGCTGCCGCCCCAGGGCATGTCCGGAGCGCCCCAGTGGCCCACGGCGCCCCAGGTGCCGTGATTGCCGTAGTTGAAGGAGAGGTTGGTGCCGTCGGGTCCGCCGCGGTGGCTCCAGTGAATCATGGTTTCCTCGCCGGCCGCCGCGGGATTCAGCGCCCAGACCTCGATGGTACGGGTACCGCTGCCTTCGATTCCCGGCGTCGAGATCGGGCCGTCGAAGTAGCTGGCGCCGTCGAAGGTGACGGTTTGCCGACCGCCCAGGCTCTCGACCACCGGTTCGCCCACCGCCGTGAAGTCGCCGAGCGTACCGTGGTTGGGCCAGACAGTGACCGGACCGAGAGGCAGATCGTCCGCTCTCAAATCGACGAGCAGCTCTTCGGCCACGTGATGCTGTGCCACACTGCGCGGTGCCGCGCCGAACAACAAAACGAAACACAATAGAGGAATGAGTCTTGTAGTCATAGCCAGCCTCCCGAAAAAACACCTGCCGCGACGCGGTGCCCCGGCCACACACCGGGATACATCGATTGCATCGGCAATGATGAGACGTTACACGATTTTTGCGGGCGTTTCGCGCGTAGTACGGCCTGTGACGACCGATAATAATACGCGGGCGCCGCAACATGCGCCCGTCCGCATGTGCTCCTGATTTCGGCCATGGGCCCTGCTCCTGAGCCGCTCCTCCCGAAACTGTACCAAAGCGGTTGGCCTTGGCCTATGCTACTATATCAGATTTCGCCCTTTGGGGCAAAACCATATCCGGCCCCCGACGTCGGGGCCGGATCAGTCGCTTTGCGTTACCACCAATGATACGGCGGGACCACGTGGCGGACTTCCATCTCGCTGAACCGTCGCCATTCGAGGTGCCCGTCCACGAAGCAGATATTAGAGCCGACCGGTGTGCCTCCGCGCGTGACGTGATTCGTGCGATCAAAGAGTCGGTAGCGGTCCCACGATCCGCCCCGGACCTCCACAAAATTGGCGGTATCCAGGTCTCCCGTATTGCTTAGAGTGGCGTCCAGGACCAGCTCACTGCTCGCGGGCTGTTTGCAGTTGAGGTCCTTGACCCACTTTTTGTTTCCTGTGCCGCGCAGTTCCGGTCTGCCCTCCGCGGTGTCCATGAGCCAGAAGTAGCTGGTGACGCGATAATAATCACCGCGATTTTGCTGCGGTTCGTCGACCTCACCAATCACCGTGTCGAACGGCAGATTCTGCGTGAATTGCCAGAGACAGGCCATGTCGGGCCTCTTGAGCGGGTCGCCCGGGCAATAGAAGGTCTCCCGGCTGCCGCCGGTGTCCATGATGTAGTCGCTGGTGCTGTAGGCGATGTCCCACAGCCACCACCCGAACGCGTTCAAGGGCAGCTTGGCGTCGTTATCCCCGCCGTACATCGTCAGGCTGATACCGATCTGCTTGAGGTTGTTGCCGCAGGTGATCTTCCGCGCCTGCTCCTTGGCTCGCTGCAGAGCGGGCATCAGGATCGCCATCAGCACGGCGATCACCGCGATCACGACCAGCAGCTCGATGAGAGTGAAAGCTCTGCATCGCTTCGAAATGAGCGTTTTCGCCATGAAACTTGCCTTATGAAGAAGGAAACGGTTTTTTCCGTCCGGCACGGGGACATGCCCCGCAAGCCCGATCGGGCCTGCACCGTCGCGGCGAGCCAGCGAAGTACCCGTAACCGACACCAAGCGGAAACCCACAGTTACACACTCTACCTATTTTGAAGCCTCTGACCATTTTGCACAATGCTGAATTGCGTTTTTTTTCCACCAATTTGCGAAGATCGGCCGTCGCCTGTTTCGTGAATTGGTGAAAAGAAAACGCAAAATAACCTTTGCTTTCACGTAGTAGACCGGATAATTAGAAACTCTGCCGGATTCAGCCCGGCAGGTGTGTTATCCCGGCCTGTGCGAAGCGGGCGTGCCGCTCGCCGGCGGTGGCCTTTTTCCGCTCCGGCACACCGAAGCAGGATACGGCGTGGGTCCAGGGCCAGCCGCTGCAAGGGCCGTAGCTTCCTCAGCAACTCTGTAACAAAGAAAGGCGGGGCAGAAGATGGTCAGGATGAGTTCACGATGGATGGCTTTGACGGCGGTCGTGCTGCTGGCCGGCACGCTTTTGTGCTCGTGCCGGACCATGAACCGCCTGAAGCGCGCAAAGGCCGACAAGACGCCGACGGACATTGACGTACAGAACTTCGGCGAGACTCCCGAGGGCGAGCAGGTCCGCCTCTACACCCTCACCAACGCCAACGGACTCAAGGCGCAGGTCATGACCTACGGCGCCATTGTCACGTCCCTCGAAGTCCCCGACAAAGAGGGCCGGATGGACGACATCGTCCTGGGCTACGACAACCTCCAGGACTATATCAAGGAGACCCCGTATTTCGGGGCCATCGTCGGCCGGTACGGCAACCGCATCGGCAAGGGCACATTCACGCTCGACGGTGTCACGTACACGCTGGCGACCAACAACAACGAGAATCATCTGCACGGCGGCGTCAAGGGCTTCGACAAGGTCGTGTGGGACGACCAGCCCCTGTGGCGGGCCGACGGGGTCGGCGTGACGCTGAGCTACCTCAGCCGCGACGGCGAGGAAGGCTACCCGGGCAACCTCAAAGTCACCGTCACCTACATCCTGACCAACGAAAACGAGCTGCGGATCGAATACGAGGCCACGACGGACAAGGCGACCCCGGTGAATATCACGCATCACGGGTATTTCAATTTCACCGGCGCCGAGCGTGACATCCTCGGTCACGAGCTGATGCTCAACGCCGACCGGTTCACGCCCGTCGACGCCGGCCTGATCCCGACCGGCGAGCTTCGCCCCGTCGCCGGCACGCCCATGGATTTCACGAAGGCCACTGCCATCGGCGCCCGCATCGAAAGTGATTACGAGCAGATTCAGTTCGGCGGCGGCTACGACCACAACTGGGTCCTCACCAAGGAGGGCAAGGCCATGACCCTGGCGGCCGTCGTATACGAGCGGACGTCCGGGCGCGTGATGAAGGTCTATACCGCCGAGCCGGGCATCCAATTCTACGCCGGCAATTTCCTCGACGGGACCCTCACCGGCAAGGAGGGCAAGGTCTACAAGCACCGCTACGGCTTCTGTCTGGAAACGCAGCACTTCCCGGATTCGCCGAACAAGCCGGACTTCCCGTCGACGATTCTACGCCCCGGACAGAAGTACGAAACGACCACAATCTATCGTTTCTCGACGCGATAGCGGCGCGGCGGATCGCATCGCCCGCGGGGCGCGCCTGATTTCCATTACGCCTATGCAGGGGACATTTCATGGCAATAGCGCAATTGATGCTGGCCGAAGCGTCGTTTGACATGCTGGACTGGCTCGCGATCGCCGTCTATTTCGGCATCATGCTGGCGATCGTCTGGTGGATCGTTCTGCAGAAGCAGCAGACTTCGACGGACTACTTCCTGGCCGGCCGGCACATGCCCTGGTTCGTGGTTGGGGCCTCGATCTTTGCCTCCAACATCGGCTCCGAGCACATCGTCGGCCTGGCGGGGCAGGGCTCCACCAGCGGTATGGCGATGGCCCACTGGGAACTGCACGCCTGGGTGGTGGTCATGCTGGCCTGGGTCTTCGTGCCGTTCTACTACCGCGCGAAGGTCTTCACCATGCCGGAGTTTTTGGAGCGCCGATTCAATCCCGCCTCCCGCTGGATCCTCTCGGTCGTTTCCCTGGTGGCCTACGTGTTCACCAAGGTCTCGGTGACCGTCTATGCCGGCGGTGTGGTCTTCAACGTCTTGCTGCCCGAGATTCAGGTTCGCGTCACAGACAGTTTCACCCTGGACGCGTTCTGGATCGGGGCGTTTCTCACGGTGACGCTGACGGGGATCTACACCATTCTCGGCGGTCTGCGTGCCGTGGTGTATACCGACACGATCCAGACCGTGATCCTGCTGGTCGGATCGTTCTTCATCACCTTCTTCGGCCTGCAGAAGCTCGGCGGTTGGAGCGAGCTGCAAGTCATCTGTCGCGACAATGCGGCCAATTTCGCTCTCTGGCGTCCCAACACGGATCCCGATTTTCCCTGGCTCGGCGTCCTGATCGCCTCGCCTATCATCGGCATCTGGTACTGGTGTACCGATCAATACATCGTGCAGCGGGTGCTTTCGGCCAAGGACTTGCGCAACGCGCGGCGCGGTGCATTGTGGGGCAGTTTCCTGAAGGTCTGGCCCGTGATGATCTTCATCATCCCCGGCCTGATCGGCTACGCGTTGTATCAGAAGGGCATGATCAACATCCCGACGAAGATGGTCAACGGCCAGCAGGCGCTGGACGGCGACCAGGTCTTTGCCGTGATGGTTCGCTCGCTGCTGCCGCCCGGCCTGCGCGGCCTCGTCGTCGGCGGGCTCCTGGCGGCGCTGATGAGCTCGCTCTCGTCGCTGTTCAACTCCTGTGCCTCGCTGTTTACCAAGGACATCTACGAGAAGATCAACCCCCGGGCCTCGGAGCGCCACCTCGTCACCGTCGGGCGTTTCGCCACCGCCGTCGTCGTCGTCACGGGCATCGTCTGGATTCCCGTGATGCAGCGCGTCTCCGAGGGCGGGCTCTACAAGTATCTCCAGAGCGTACAAGGCTACCTGGCCCCGCCCATGGCGGCCGTCTTCATGCTGGGGCTCTTCTGGAAACGAGTCAACGGCAAGGGCGCCGTCGCCGGACTGGCGATCGGTTTTCTCGTCGGTATGGCCAAGCTGACCATTCAGGCGCTGACCGGCGGGGACGACGCCTGGATCACCTCGCCCGGCTGGCTGGTGGCCATCGGCAACTACAACTTCCTGTTCGCTACCGGTTGGCTGCTGCTGATCAGTATCGTGGTCATCGTGGGCGTGTCCCTGGTGACACCGCCGCCGCCCCCGGATAAGATCGTCGATCTGACGTACGGCAGCCTGACGCGCGAGCACAAAGAAGAAAGCCGCGCCAGTTGGGGCCTCTTCGAGGTCTTGCTGACCGTGGTGGTCCTGGGCCTGGTGGTCGGCCTGTACCTGTACTTCAGCTTCTGGTTGAAATGAGAGCAGGGACGCCGGCCTGTACCGCGATACGTAAGAGGAGTTTTGCAAAATGGAGATTAGGCTTATATTCTTCAAGGAAATCGTTGGTGTGATTTCCTTGAAGAAGGGGCTTATATACCAATATGCAAAGCACTTACGTTCTCGGGAGGAAAAATCGAGCAGAAGATTTTTCCTCCCCAAAGTAAGCCTAATCTCCATTTTGCAAAACTCCATTAGACAAGAGGGACGGGTTTGGCCGTTCCTGAGTGTACCAATCGAATCGAGGGGAATGTGACATGAGTTATGTGATAGGTCTGGATTACGGCACGAATTCCGTGCGGTGCGTGGTGGTGGATACGGCCGACGGCCGGGAGCTCGGTGCCTGCGTCTATGAGTACGAGACGGGCGAGGCGGGGATCATTCTCGATCCCGCCGACCACAATCTCGCCCGGCAGAATCCCGCCGACTACCTCAAGGGAGTCGAAGTCACCGTCGCCGGCGCCATGGCCGAGGCCGGCAAGGCCGACCCGAACTTCGACGCGCAGCAGATCGTCGGTATCGGCGTCGATACGACCGGCTCGACCCCGCTGCCCGTCGACCGCAGCGGAACGCCCCTGGCCCTGCTCGATGCGTTCAAGGACAATCCGAACGCCCACGCCTGGCTGTGGAAGGACCATACCGGGCACGCCGAGGCGGCCGAGATCACGACGCTGGCCGAGAAAGAGCATCCGGAATATCTCGCCAAGTGCGGCGGGACCTATTCCTCCGAGTGGTTCTTCAGCAAGATCTTCCACTGTCTGCGGGTGGCGACGGAGGTCTTCGACGCGGCCTACACCTGGGTCGAGCACGCCGACTGGCTGCCGGGTGTTTTGACCGGGACCGACGCGCCCGAGACGCTGCGGCGCTGCCGCTGTGCCGCCGGACACAAGGCCATGTTCAGCAACGAATGGGGAGGCTATCCGGCCGCGGACTTCCTCGCGAAGCTCGACCCGAAGCTCGGACAATTGCGGGCCACGCTGAGCGATCAGACGTACGCCGTGGACGAGGCCGCCGGCAACCTGACCGACGAATGGGCCGGCAAGCTCGGCTTGCCCGCCGGCATCCCGGTGGCCATGGGCGCTTTCGACGCCCATCTCGGAGCCGTCGGCTCGGGAATCAGGAAGGGCGTACTGGTCAAGATCATCGGCACCAGCACGTGTGACATGGTGGTGACG
Organism: Sedimentisphaerales bacterium; assembly: GCA_016932895.1. The sequence continues at coordinate 18,746 of JAFGCA010000704.1, forward strand.
CCGACGTCTGCGGAGCTGCCGGACATTCCCGGCATTTGCGGCATCGTGGACGGCTCGATCCTGCCCGGCTATTACGGCCTGGAGGCGGGCCAGTCCGCCGTGGGTGACATCTTCAACTGGTTCGTCAACTACATCCAGCCCGGAGGCGCAGAAGCCGGTTCCCACGAGGCGCTCACCGAGAAAGCCGCGAAGCTCAAACCGGGCCAGTCCGGCCTGCTCGCCCTCGATTGGAACAACGGCAATCGCACCATCCTTGTCGATCAGCGGCTCACCGGTCTGCTCCTGGGCCAGACCCTGCACACCCGGCCCGAGGAAATCTACCGCGCGCTGGTGGAGGCCACGGCCTTCGGCGCCCTGACCATCATCAACCGCTTCGAAGAGTACGGCGTCAAGATCAGCGAGATCGTCAACTGCGGCGGCATCGCCGAGAAGAACCCCATGCTGATGCAGATCTACGCCGATGTCACGGGACGCGAGATGAAGATTTCCCGCTCGGCCCAGACCTGCGCCCTCGGTTCGGCGGTCGCCGCCGCCGTCGTCGGCGGGGCCTATCTGGACTTCGCCCGGGCCCAGGAGGCCATGTGCGGCATCAAGGAAACGACCTTCAGACCGATTCCCGAAAACTACCAGGCCTATCAGCAGCTCTACACGCTCTACCGCGAGCTTCATGACGGCTTCGGTTTGAAGGGCCGGACCCTGGCGATGGGCAACATCATGAAAGAGCTGCTCGACATCAAGGAAAAGGCCAACGCCTGAACCATGCACGAAGAGCTCAAACAACGCGTCTGCGAGGCCAACCTGGACCTTCAGCGGCACGGCCTCGTCTTGTTTACCTGGGGCAACGTCAGCGGCATCGACCGCGACGCCGGGATTGTGGCGATCAAGCCCAGCGGCGTCAGCTACGACAAGCTGACGCCCGGGAGCATCGTCCTGCTCGATTTGCAGGGCAACGTGATCGAAGGGGACCTGCGTCCGTCGTCGGATACGCCGACGCACCTGGAGCTGTACCGCTGCTTCGCCGCACTCGGCGGCATCACGCACACGCACTCGGCCTATGCGACCATGTGGGCCCAGGCCCAGCGTGACATCCCCTGCTTCGGCACCACCCACGCCGACCATTTCTACGGGCTCGTTCCCGTGACCGACACGATGACGCCGGAGGAGATCGAGCAGGAGTACGAAGCCAACACGGGCCGGGTCATCGTTCGCCGGTTCGCGAATCTCGACCCGATGCAGATGCCCGCGGTGCTGGTCGCCAACCACGGACCCTTCACCTGGGGCGCCGGGCCGGCCGAATCCGTCGCCAACGCCGTCGTCCTCGAAGAGGTGGCCCGGATCGCCTGGGGCACGCGACAAATCAATCCCGAGCAGGAGCCCATTTCCGACGCCCTGCTGGACAAGCACTATTTGCGCAAACACGGAAGAAACGCCTATTACGGCCAGACGTAGAGGAGAACCACAATGGCAAAGCAGACATTTGGAGTAATCGTAGGCAACCGGGGGTTCTTCCCCGACGTCCTGGCCAAGGAAGGACGCAAGGACATCCTCAGCGTGCTCAGAGCCAACGGCTACGGCGCGGTGGCCCTGCCGACGACCGAGACCAAGTACGGCGCGGTGGAAACCCTGGCCGAGGCCCGCAAGTGTGCGGAGCTGTTCGCCTCGAAGGCCGACAGGATCGACGGCATCATCGTGACGCTGCCCAACTTCGGCGACGAGCGCGGGATCGCCGAGGCGATCAAACGCAGCGGGTTGGACGTGCCCGTTCTGATCCAGGCCGAGCAGGACGTCGCCGATACCATGGCCATCGACAGGCGGCGCGATTCCTTCTGCGGCAAGATCAGCGTCTGCAACAACCTGCGCCAGGCGGGCATTCCGTTTACACTGACCTGCTCGCACACCGTCAAGGCGACCTCCGAGGAGTTCAAGGCCGACCTGGACGAATTCGCAGCCGTCTGTCGCATCATCCGCGGGCTGCGCCACGTGCGCTTTGGCGCGATTGGCAGCCGCCCGGCGGCGTTCAACACGGTGCGCTACAGCGAGAAGATTCTCGAATTCGCCGACATTGCCGTCGAGCCCGTCGATCTGTACGAGATTCTCGGCCGGGTGGACCGCCTCGGTGACAAGGACCGCGCCGTCACCACCAAGCTCAACGCGATCAAGAAGTACACCAGCGTCGAGTCGATCCCGGCCGACGGCCTGCTGAAGATGGCCAAGTTCGGCGTCGTCGTCGACCGCTGGGTCAAGGAGAACGAACTGGCCGGAACCGCCATTCAGTGCTGGACCGCCCTGGAAGAGTTCTTCGGCATCGTCCCCTGCACCTTGATGAGCATGATGAGCGAGTCGCTCATGCCCAGCGCCTGCGAGGTCGATATCACCGGCCTACTGGCCATGTACATCCTGCAATTGGCCGGCGGCACGCCCAGCGCCCTGCTGGATTGGAACAACAACTTCGGAGACGATCCGAACAAGTGCGTGCTGTTCCATTGCAGCAATCTGCCCAAGTCCTTCTTCAAGGCCGACCGGATGGACTACCAGGAGATCATCGCGGGCTCCGTCGGCAAGGACAATACGTACGGGACGATCGTCGGCCGCATCAAGGCCGCCCCGGTGACGTTCTGCCGGACCTCCACCGACGACGTGGAAGGGACGTTGCGCGTCTACGTGGGCGAGGGCCGGTTCACAGACGACAAGCTCGAGACCTTCGGCGGCTACGGCGTCATGAAAATCGACAACCTGCAGGTGCTGCTCAACTACATTTGTCAGATGGGCTTCGAGCATCACGTCGCCGTCAATATGTCCGAGACCTCCGACGCCATTACTGAGGCCCTGAGCACCTATCTCGCCTGGGACGTTTACCAGCATTCCTGATCGGGTGTGGGTGGTCTGCCGTCGCGCGACGGCAGACGCTTGCGGCGCCGAGGCGGTCGGCACGGTGCGGGCGGCTATGATCGAGAAAGGTATGAAAAAGGAGGCGCAGCCGGCCGGTGTCACCGGGACGCCGGCGGTCCTGTTGTTCGTGGAGACCTCGCGCGAGTTCGGCCGGGGCCTGCTCTACGGCATCGCTCGCTACTCGCGCCTGCACGGCCCCTGGCGCGTCTACCGCCAGCCCGCCGGGCTCGATTCCTCCCTGCCTGAGTGGAAGGAGCTCAAGATCGACGGCGCCATCGTCCGCGACGTGAAGATGGCCGAGGATCTCGCCCAGTCCGGATTTCCGGTCATTTTCGCCCAGCATAATCGTGAAAGCTACGCCCCGTATCCCGCGATCATCACCGACAGCGCCGCCATCGGCCGCGTGGCCGCCGAGCATTTCCTCGACCGGGGCTTCCAGCACTTCGCCTATTGCGGGCTGGACGATTTCATCTGGTCGCGCCGGCGGGCCCGTCACTTTGCCGAGCGCATCGAGCAGGCCGGCTTTTCGGTCGACGTGTATCGGCAACCGGCGGCGCGGAGCAAGCGGGCCTGGCGCCGCGAGCAGGACCTCATCGCGCGGTGGCTCCGCTCGCTGCCCACGCCCGTGGCGTTGCTGTGCTGCAACGACGACCGGGCCCTGCAGGTGATCGAAGCGTGCAAGCTGGCCGATCTCTACGTCCCCGACCACGTGGCGGTGCTGGGCGTGGACAACGATATCCTGGTCTGCGATCTGGCCGACCCGCCCATTTCGAGCGTCGCGCTGAACACCGAAGCGGCCGGGCACGAGGCCGCCAGGCTTCTGGATGTGCTCATGAAAGGCGGCAAGCTGGCGGGCCAGACGATCTGGGTCCGCCCGACGCACATCGCGACCCGCATGTCGACGGACATGCTGGCCGTGACCGATCCGGAGGTGGCTGCGGCCGTACGCTTTATCCGTCGCCATCCCAACCGTTTCATACAGGTCAACGACGTCGTGGGGGCCACCAACATCTCCCGCCGCGTGCTGGAGAAACGCTTCAAGGCCACTCTCCGTCACTCGGTCTATCAGGAAATTCGACGCGTTCGTGTCAACTATATCATCCAGCTACTGCTCGGCACCGACATGAGCGTCACCGAGATTGCCGCGCGGTCGGGGTTCGACGGCGTCGAGCATATCGCCCGCTACTTCCGCAAGGAAACCGGCATGAGTTTGCGGGCCTACCGCAGCAAACACGCGCCGCGATAGCGGCGCCGTCGGGTCTGCTATGGTCACGCAGTGCCCCCGACGCAGAACGCTCAGCGGTAGCGGGTGGGTTTGCGCCGCGGCTTTTTCCGGGAGGTCTGCTTGTCGGCGTCCTGGGGCTTCTCGGCTTTCTGTCCGGCGGCCGTGACCTTTTCGCCGTTCGCTTCGGCGTTCCCGGCCGGCGTCGCGTTCGGGTCCGCGACCGATTCCGCACCGGCCGGCGGCTGGTTCACGTCGCCGACGATCAACTGCACGTTTGCGCTCGTCTCCGCAACGGGCGGCGCCGTCACCGGCGCCTTCGTGTCCACCTGTTCCTGGGTGTCGGGGTGGCTGTAGTAGCGCCGGGGGCGTTGCGGCGGAAGGTAGAAATTGGACTGCGGCATCGGGCGAATGGGACTCGGTCGATAGCGGTAGGGCGGCATCGCGTAGGGGTACATCGGCTGGTAGCCCATCGGCGGCCGGACGATGTACGTATACAATTGGTCCCCGTACCAGGGCGACCAGACCTTGTACATCACGATTCGCCCCGGACCGACGTAGTACACCTGCGCCGCGACCCGGTTCGCCGCGACGGCGCCGACAAGAACCAGCGCCAACCCAAAGCGTCTCAGCAACATCCGTGCACTCACGATGCACCTCCCTTCTTCCACAGACCTCCTCCGAGGCTCTACGCCCGAAGGGCCCGCTCTGTGCGGCCGCGAACCCGTGGTCTGCGCTGTGCCGAGCCCGCCTGCCCGGACTACGCCGTTTCGGCACAGCCGTGCGCGGGCTACCGGCCGACCCGCAGTACTTCGATGGCGTCCTTGCCGCGATCTTTTCTGCGCCTCTTGGCGCGTGCGGGCCGAAATGCAGAACGCGGCGCCCCGGCGTTCTTCTGCGCACGCGTCCCGGCCTGACTCGACGGGGTCGTCTGGACATTCTCGCCCCGGCCTCTGCCCGATTTCTTGTTCCGCCTGGAAGAGAACTGCATGATCTCCCCCAGCGTATCGAGCAGCACATCGACGAGTATGTCCAGCATGCGCCTGCCCCTTTCTCACCGTCGGCCTTTGCACAAGCCGCCACTCCGCGCCGCGCGAGGCCGCCGCGGCGCCACATCTGCCCTCCAAAGCACTGCTGTCATTATAGACCGCTAGGCCTGTCCAATCAATGAACCCGCCCGGCCGGAACCGCCGCGGAGTCAGGCTTCGCGGTGGCGATCTCTGCTTCGGTTTCGGCAACGCGCGCCGGCAAATTGGGTTCGTTTGACATTCCCGGCCCCCGGGATCTCCCGGCGTCTCGCCGACCGCTCGGCAGGGCGGGTCCTGTCCGCCGGCTGCCCACCCCGGCCAATTGGCTTTGTTTGGCGCAGCCGCCGGGCCAGATTGGCTTTGTTTTCATTTCCACCCCCGTTCCCGGGCCCAAAAACGCGGAAATTGGCTTTGTTTGGCGCGCCCGCCGGACCCGATTGGCTTTGTTTTGCGTTTCTCCTGCGTTTTCGTCATGTGCCTTTCGAGTTTGTTTCGGATTCCGAGTCTCGTGCTTCGGATTTCCCGGGGCCGCCAGGACCCGGGCCGAATTGGCTTTGTTTTCCATCTCGGCCCTCGTTTTTCGCCAAAAACGCGGCAAATTGGGTTCGTTTGGCGCGCCCACCGGGGCAGATTGGCTTTGTTTTCTGTTTCCTGTGTGCGTGGTTCATTCCCTTTTCGAGCTTGTTTCGAATTTCGAGCTTCGTGCCTCGGATTCCCCGGCGTCGAGCGGCCCCGCCGGGTGACGGCAGGGCGAAATTGGGTTTGTTTGACATATTCACCGCGCCGGCGGCGCTCTCAGTGCCCGCAGGCTCCAGCCGGCCGCCGGGGGCCGCCGCGCCGACGGTCGGGGCCCAGAGCCGAAGCGTCCGCCGACCCAAACCGGTCGTCGACGCGAGCGCCCGCTTGATGAGAAGATGGGTAGGTTCGACCGCAGAAAGCACCGGCGCCACCGCCGGCTTCCGCGGGGATCCATGTGAGTTATCCATGATCGTCAGTCTCAGCTTGACGTTCACTATAGTTGTCTATGTACTATATAGGCTCTCGCGTTGGCCGTCAAGAGAAAACCCCGCACTTTGTCATTGCGAGCGCAACGCGGCAATCTCTAACGCCGCGGATTCTGAAACCACAGGGGAACTGACGTTGGAACCACAGATGAACACCGATGAATACGGATAAAGGACTGGCGGACGCGGATTTACACGAGATTGACACGGATTCGACATTGTTGTTTCCCCCGAAGCCGTGGCGTAACCAGGGATGAACGCGCGACAATCCGCCGACGCGTCACGATGGCATTTGCATTTCTGCTGACGTTATTCTAAAATAGCGCCATGGGTTTGGGGACTATAGTGTACTGTGGAATGGTGACTGGATCGGGATCAATGAGAGATGTCTTCCCAGGCAAGAAGCCGGGATCGCGAGATCTCTTCTGTTTGGTATATCTCATTTCGGCGAACCGATGGCAATAAGAGACAGGAAGTGTGCAAATGGCGTTGACGCTGAAGTCGGCAATGGCTCGTTTTGGAGGGAGCGCCAAGCGCAAGTTGGCAAACCTTGCGGCTACGGGGGAGCCGGAGGAACAACTCCGCACCCCCTTTGAATCGTTGCTCTTGGACATGACCGAGGTCTGTAGCCTTCCACGCGAGGCAGTGACTTGTGTCGGTGAGTCAGCTTTGGCCGATTTGAAGACGCAGCCCGATTACGCTGTTACGATGCGTGATACTCTGGTAGGCTTCGTTGAGTTAAAGGCTCCCGGCAAGGGGGCGGACCCGCGACGGTACAAGGGTCATGACAAGCAACAATGGGAAAAGCTCCAGTCGTTGCCGAATCTTATCTACAGCGATGGGAATGAATTCAGTCTCTGGCAAGAGGACGAACTTGTAGCTCTCGTTCGCGTTGACGGAGATATCGAGACATCCGGAAAGCAACTGGACGCGCCCGGCGAATTAGCGAGACTGTTTGATAATTTTCTACGGTGGTCTCCGGAGCCGCCACGGGACGCAAAGCAGTTGGCCAGGCAGAGCGCGCGTCTGTGTCGGTTTCTGAGGGATGAGGTGTCTGAACATTTGCAGGCAGGGAGCAAGGCACTTACGGCTTTGGCCACCGGGTGGCGGAAGATGCTCTTCCCGGAAGCGACCGATGCCCAGTTCGCTGACGGGTACGCGCAGGCCGTTACGTTCGGCCTCCTCGTGGCAAGGGCGCGAGAGATTTCCCTCAGGGACGGTGTTGAAGAGACGGCGAAGGAACTCGGCTCGACGAATTCGCTTATCGGTGCCGCCCTGCGCATCCTAACGCAGGAAGTTGAGAGCGAGACCGCACTCAAGACGTCGCTGGCCACGCTGACACGCGTCTTGGACGTTGTGCAATGGGAGGCGATCAGCAAAGGCAACTCCGATGCATGGCTCTATTTCTACGAGGATTTTCTGGAAGTCTATGACAACGCGCTACGCAAGAAGACCGGCTCCTACTATACTCCGCCGGAAGTGGTAGGGGCAATGTTGAGGCTCGTGGATGAAACCCTCCGCAGCCCGGAGCGGTTCGGCCTCTCGCGCGGCTTGGCGTCGAGCAAGGTGACCGTTGCCGATCCGGCCGTCGGGACGGGCACTTTTATGCTCGGCGCGTTGCGGCGCATCGCAGAGACGGTTGCAGCAACCGAGGGGGAGGGGGCCGTTCCAGGTGCGATTCACGCGGCGCTGGACCGGTTGATCGCTTTCGAGATGCAGCTCGGCCCCTTCGCAGTCGCGCAGCTTCGCATTCTCGCCGAAGTCAGAGCGCTGACCCACGATGAATCCACGGTCACGCCACGAATGTTTGTGACCGATACGCTGGGCAATCCGAACATCGAGCAGGAGTGGCTGCCGAACACGTATGCCCCCATCGCTGAGTCGCGCCGGGAGGCGAACGAGATCAAGAAGCACGAGCCGATCACCGTTGTCATTGGGAATCCCCCTTATAAGGACAAGGCCAAAGGGCTTGGCGGTTGGGTGGAAGGGGAGAGTAAGGAGGACGAGAAGACGGCGATCCTGAGTCGCTGGATGCCGCCGCCTGAGTGGGGTGTCGGCGCACATGCGAAACATCTGCGCAACCTCTATGTCTATTTCTGGCGCTGGGCCACGTACAAGGTGTTCGAGCACGACCCGCAGGCCGACACCGGCATTGTCTGTTTCATTACCGTCGCCGGTTTTCTAAACGGGCCGGGCTTTCAGAAGATGCGGGATTACCTGCGGCGTCAGGCAAACGAGATATGGGTCATCGATTGTTCGCCTGAGGGACACCAGCCGGACGTTCCGACTCGCATTTTCCAGGGCGTCCAGCAGCCGGTTTGTATCGTGCTCGCGTCGCGCGTGGAGCGGGATGACGAGACGCCGGCAATCGTGCGTTTTCGCACGTTGCCCCGGGGATCTCGCGAGGCCAAATTCGCAGCCATTGCGAAAATCAGCCTTGACGATGATGGCTGGGTGGAATGCCCCGACGACTGGCGGGGGGCGTTCCTTCCCACTGCCAGCGGAGCATGGTCAACGTTCCCGGCTCTCGACGACTTCTTCGTGTATAACGGTTCAGGTGTGATGCCGGGACGGACCTGGGTGATTGCGCCGGATGCCGATTCGCTTGAACGCCGTTGGGATACGCTAATTCAAGCTCCGAAGAATGAACAAGAGTCACTTTTCTATCCACATCAGGTGCGAGGCCGTCTCGGCGACCGTCATGTGATGCGCCCTGCGTCAAAAGGCTTGCACGGACACGAGCTGCGCACAAAAGCGGTCGGCTGTGATGACGGACCTTGTGTCAAACCGGTGCGATATGCGTTCCGGTCGTTTGACCGCCAGTGGATCATCCCGGATAACCGTCTCATCAACCGGCCCAACCCGCACTTGTGGGAATGGTATTCCGTGCAGCAGGTTCATCTCACCGCACCGAGCGATCGGTCTCCGAGCGCTGGCCCATCGCTCACTTTTGCCTCGTTGATTCCGGATTTGCATCACTACCACGGTCGAGGCGGGCGTGTGTTTCCGCTTTGGCAAGAAGGCAAAACGAGGGAGTCGAACCTGCGTCCCGCCTTGCTTGCATTTCTGGGGCGGCAATACGGCCAGGCGGTAAGTGCGGAGGACTTGCTGAGCTATCTTGCCGGGGTCGCCGCTCATCCGGCCTTCACGAAGCGATTCCAGGCGGACCTTGTCCAGCCGGGCTTGCGTATTCCCCTGACGGGCGACCCGGACCTTTTCCGCGAAGCGGTGCAGGTGGGTTGCCGCGTGATCTGGCTGCACACATATGGGGACCGGTTCGCCGCGCCAAAGGAAGGACGCCCCAAGAGCCCGCCGCGCATGCCCAAGGGGAAAGCACCGCGCATCCCGGCGCAAGGAGCCATCAGCGACAGTCCCGATGCCATGCCGGAGACGATAGAGTACGACGCCGCCCGCCAGCGTTTGCTGATCGGTGACGGGTACATTGAGCACGTCCCACAGGCTATCTGGGAGTATGAAGTCTCCGGCAAGCACGTTTTGCGCCAGTGGTTCAGTTATCGACAGAAGAACCGCGAGCGGCCCGTGATGGGGGATCGGCGCCCGCCGTCAAAGCTGGAACAAATCCAAGCAGATCACTGGCTGGCAGAGTACACCAGCGACCTGATCGACCTCTTGAACGTCCTTAGGCTGTTGGTGGAGTTGGAGCCGCATCAAGCCGACTTGTTGGATCGGATTTGCGCGAGTCCACTGATTTCGATTACTGATCTCCAGGAAGCGAATGCCCTTGAGCTACCCCCAAAACGGAAACGGAAGCCATCAGACAAGCGCCAACTGAATTTCCTGGATGAACTTGACTGAGGGGGGCGGATGGGTCTTGTGTTGGGCTCATTGGAATCATCCATCATCAATACTCCTTCTTCCATTGCAGCGGCGGGGGAATTGACATTTTGCGGGTTGGAGCGTAGCATCGGGGACTTCGTGTCGGGCGACTGGTGCGGAGCGGGTGCTGCGTGAGAGTCTTGTTGTTGTGTTGCAGGAGTTCATTCCATGGATAGACAACGCTGGATCATCATTTCCCTGTTGGCCGTACTGTGGGTTGGGGCGGCTTTCGCCATGACCGAGGAAGAGGACGCCAAGGCCAAGTCGGATGAAGAGACCAAGGCCGAGAAGAAGGAGGAACTCAAGCTCGAGGACCTGTTCCCGGAGAGGGGCTTCTTCGGTCCGTCGGCGTACGGTACGGCCTTTTCCCACGACGGTGCGTACGGGGCCTATCTTTACCGGACGTACAAGGAGCGACGGCACGGCAGCGATCTGCACCTCTACGACGTCGAGAAGGGCGAGGTCAGGCGGATCACCTGGGCCTCGGTGATGGCCCGGTTCCAAAGCGATGCGCGCAAGGTGGTCGAGGACCGCATCGAAAAGGCCAAGAAAGAG
>JAFGCA010000705.1 GCA_016932895.1 Sedimentisphaerales bacterium
GAGTCGATGCCCAGTTCACGCTGCAAGTAGATCGAAACGGGCAGATTGTCCTGCCTGAGGTCGGGGCCCTGAAGGTCTGGGGAATGAAGTTCGCGGAGTTGGAGAGCTATCTCCAGCGCGAGCTTTCACGCAAGTACACCGACTTCAAGATGTCTGTCTCCATGGATCGCCTGCGCACGATCACGGTCTACGTGGTTGGCGAGGCCGGTGCGCCGGGCAGCTATACGGTCAGCTCGCTTTCCACGGCCATCAGTGGGCTCTTCGCCGCCGGCGGGCCCTCCAAAAACGGCAGTCTCAGAAACATCGTGTTGCGCCGCACCGGGGCCGAGCCGGTCCAGATCGATCTGTACGACTTCCTCCTGGGCGGCGACAAGAGCAGCGATGCTCGACTGCAAGACGGTGACACGATATTCATCCCGTTGATTGGTCCGGTTGTTGCCGTCGCGGGCAATGTCAAGCGGCCGGCGATATATGAAATGACGCAGGCCATGACGCTGGAGCAGGTGCTTGACCTGGCGGGCGGAGCGACATTTGCCGGGTGGTTGCAGCGCGTGCAGGCCGAGCGGGTGGAGAACCACCAGCGACGCATTGTCGCGGATTTCGATCTTTCAGAGGACGATGCCTCAAATGGAGGAGTGCGGCCTCTCGACACCGTCATTCGCGATGGTGATGTCGTAAGAGTGTTTGCGGTAAGCGGGCAAGAGCAGAACGTAGTGTTCTTGGATGGCCATGTGCTGCGGCCGGGAAAGTACGAGTGGAAGCCGGGCATGCGTCTGCGGGATGTCATCACCTCTTACAGCATTGTATTGCCACAGCCGAACCTCGACTATGGCGAGATCGAGCGGCTGGTCCCCCCTGACCTGCACCCGACGATCGTCCCGTTCGACCTCGGCAAGCTGCTGGCCGGTGACGACAGCGCGAACCTCGAGTTGGAGCAGTTCGACACCATCCGCGTCTTTCGCTGGGACGAGAAGAGTACCCGCACGGTACGCGTCTCCGGCATGGTGTTCGACCCCAATCAGTATCGGCTGGTGCCGGACATGCGGGTGGGCAATCTGATCGACCGGGCCGGGGGACTTCGCAAGAACGCCTACCTCCAGACCGCGGAGATCACACGTCAGCACATCAGCCAGGAGGGAATGATCACAGAGAAGATCGAGATCGATCTGGCCCAGGCGTTGGCCGGCGATCCCGAGCAGAATATTCTGCTGCGCGACTATGACTACCTTGTGGTCCGGCCGATCCCGGAGTTAGAGTTCGGCCGCACCGCGGAGGTCGCCGGGCAGGTCAGGTTCCCTGGGACGTATCCGGTTCGGCGGGGCGAGAGGCTGAGCTCGCTGATCGAACGGGCCGGCGGTTTCACCGAGCGGGCCTATCTCAGGGGAGCTGTTTTCACGCGGGAAAGCGCCAAGGAGGTCCAGCGTCGCCGACTCAACGAGATGGTCCGGCAGGTCGAGGAATCGGTCCTGGCCAGCACCGAAGAGACGCTCTCGGGCGCAACCGATACCGAGACGATCCAGGGCCAAAAAGCGTCGCTGGAAGCGAAACAGCAGCTCCTCGCCAAGTTGCAGGCCGCCCAGATCACCGGGCGGGTCGTAATCAAGCTGATGCCACTGGAGGAGTTCCGAGGTTCTAAGTACGACATCGAACTTGAGGACGGCGACACGCTGACCGTCCCCCAGACGCCGAGCGTCGTGTACGTTGCAGGTGAAGTCTTGAACCCCACGTCGCTGCTCTATGAAGAGGGGGGTACGGTCAACCATTATCTGCGGAAGGTCGGTGGTCTGACAAAGGACGCCGACAAGAAACAGTTGAGCGTCATCAAGGCCGACGGCTCGGTGGTCAGCAGGCAGCAGGGCAGCGGTGGGCAGGGGATCTTCTGGGACAACGAGTTCAAACAGTGGTTCTTCGGTGGGTTCACGAGCCTGCAACTGGAGCCGGGCGACACGATCGTCGCGCCCAGGAAGCTGGACCGCTACCTCTGGATCAGGAACACCAAGGACATCACCCAGATCGTTTTCCAGATCGCCGTCGCCGCCGGCGTGGTGTTTGCCATATAGGCCGCAGTACAAGGATGGACGATATTGGCTGACCAAAAGAGAGAAGCTAACGTAGTGTCAGCGCCGCATGGGGCGGGCGACGAGCAGGAGATCGACCTGATCGATTACCTGCTTGTGATCTGGCGCCATCGCTGGATGATTCTCCTCCTGACGGTCGTAGCGATGGGTGTCACCGTAGTTCTCATGCTGCGAACGCCTCGGTGCTACCAATCGAGCGCCGCCATTGTTCCCCCGGTCCAAGTCCTGCAGAAGGAAGCCGCGGGGCTTGGAGCGTTGGGCAACTCCGTGTTGCGGAGCATGATGGACACAGGCGGTGTCGCCGGCATCTACGTGGAGATTCTCCGGAGCCGCGAGGTGGCCGACGCCCTCGTCGAGCATTTCGACCTGATGCACGTGTACGAGAACGTAGGGTACCAATCTAAGGCCAGAAAGAGGCTCGCCGCCAATACGAAAATCGAGACCACGGACGGAGGGGCGGTGAAGATTGCCGTCACCGACCTCGATCCCAACCGAGCGGCCGCCCTGGCCAATGCCTATATTGAGGAACTGGACCAGCGCAATAAGATCCTTTCGACCGGCCAGGCGACCA
>JAFGCA010000706.1 GCA_016932895.1 Sedimentisphaerales bacterium
ACGCCGTCGCAGGGATAGTCCTCTTCTTTGCCGGTCTTGACGTTCTTGAGCCGAACCGACTGGACCCTGCCGTCGCCGTGGATGGCCGAGGCGACGGTGTCATATTTGATGACCAGATTCGTCCCCGGCTTGCCCGCCTGTTCGAGCAGTTCCTCCACGAGCACCTTGTCGCCGCGAAACTCGTCGCGCCGGTGGATCAACGTCACCTTTCGGGCGTATTTCATCAGGTGGATCGTCTCTTCGAGGGCCGTGTTGCCACCGCCGACGGAGACGACCTCCTTGTCGCGGAAGAAGGGGGCGTCGCAGGTGCCGCAGTAGCTGACCCCAGCGCCGGCGTTGCGAAACTCGTCCTCGCCCGGCACGCCGAGCTTGCGGTAGCTGCTGCCCGGCGCCAGGATGACGGCCCGGCCGATGTTGTTTTCCGCGCCACAGTGGACGGCCACCTTGCCGTCCTTGAGTTTCTCCAGGCCCGTCACATCGGCGGCCGTGCGAATCTCGGCCCCGAAGCTTTCCACCTGCTTCTGCATCTGCTCGATGAGGCCGGGCCCGTCGATACGCGGGATGCCGGGATAGTTTTCGATCCGGTCGGTGTTGAAGATTTGTCCGCCGGGGATCATCTTCTCGAGAATGAGCGTTTTGTGTCGGTCGCGCGCCGAATACAAGGCGCCGCCCAGCCCCGCCGGCCCGGCGCCGATGATGATCACGTCATAAACCGTATCTGCCATCACACAGTCCCATTCCAAGCACGAAGCACGAAATCCGAGACTCGAAACAAACTCAAACCTGAAATTCAAAACCGCTGTGCCAGCCCATCGGCGGCGTTTCGGTCACTTGGATTTGGTGCTTTGAACTTGTTTCGGATTTCGACATTCGAATTTCGGATTTTCCGCGTTGCGGCTGTATCGAATCTGCACGTTCGTCCTTCAACTCTCAACGTGTGGGTCGATTCGTCGCTTGAGGTCGGCCTCGAAGTTCGGGGTCACGCCCGTGATCTGGTCCACCATCTCGCCGTCTTTGAAAAGACACATCGTCGGAATGCTCATGATCCCGTACTGGCCGGCCACCTCCCGCTGCTCGTCCACGTTCATCTTGCAGACTTTCAGCCGCCCTTCGTACTCGCCGGCGAGCTTCTCCAGGACCGGCGCCGCCATCTTGCACGGGCCGCACCACGGTGCCCAGTAATCCACCAGCACGGGGGTCCCCGCCTGCAGCACCTCGCTCTCGAAACTGTCATCCGTTACATCTGTCAACCTGTCGTGCGCCATCCCTGTTCTCCTTACCTCGTCGTACGTTTTGCGCGGGCCGTCGTGCGTATCGCGCAACACAACCGGCGACGCATTACGAACGACGTGCAAATCCATCAGATGACGTGATAGTAAACGGCACGACCCCGAATGTCAATCAGCTTTCTCCGCCCCCACCCACCGGCCTTCCGCCTAAAAGGCCGGCACGATCACTTGAGCCGTGACAGGATGATGGGACTATTCGCACCTACCCCCATAGGTCTGACCGCGGTCTTCCTTATTATCCCAGGATATGAGCATCGATCGTGCCTTTGTCATTGCCGTCATTCCGTGACTTTGACGCACTTCAAGCGGCTCTGATCTCGGATAAGGAGTCTGCCATCGGAAAGTGCCAACGGCGCCCAATTCTGGGTTGAACCTCCGACTCTTGAAGCCAAGGCATCATCTTGCGACCCTGTTCCTCCTTCTCCAAGCACCTCTGCCGAGGCAAGCGGCTTGAATCCAGATGGGTCGGGCTCTATGAGATACAAAGTCTTCCTGCCATCGGTGGCCAGAAGCAGGCCATCGACCAGAATCATACTGCCTTTGTTCAAGTCGGGTGAACGTCCTGTCTTCCACATGATCTTGCCATCCATGCTCATGCATACAAGGCCGTCATGCCGGCTATTGGTCCCGTACTGGGCATAGAAATAACCGTTGTGCAGCACCGGCGGTTTTGTCTGATCGCCAAATTCTTCGGTTCTGAAAACTTCCGTCGTGCCGTAGCTGCCGTCTTCCTTCTTCTCCACCTTTATCATAACGGCACCGAGTTCATATCCGCCTACAACAAGCACCTTGTTATCACCGGCATCAACGGCACTCGGCACCGAAATGTGACACTGCCACTTATCGTATTTCCAGAGGATGTTCCCCGTAAGAGGCTCGATTCCAACAACGTTACCCAAAGCATCTGCCAATTCCGGATGTCCGATACGATTGGTAGACGAAGTGACTATTACAACATGGTCTGTTCCGTCTATCTTTACAGTCGCAGGACTGACATATGTCTCATTTCCGAGATTGGGCGTCTTCCAGACAACATTGCCCGTGAGTTTATTGTAGGCAACGACACCCGCGTCAGGAGCCTGCGACGCTACAATAAGCAGATCACCGTAAATGAGGGGGCACTGAGTAATGGCCCATATGGGAATTCTATCGCCGCCGAAATCCTTCCACACGTTCTTGTTCCAGACCGGCTTGTGTGTGCTCAGGTCTATGCAATAGAGATCGCCGTAGGGACCACACGAGTAGATATGATTGCCGTCCACGATGGGTACGCTTCGTGAGCCGGGAAACATGACACGTCCGGGAGCGTCATAGGCGAAATTCCAGAGCTCGCTGCCGTTGGAGAGGTCCAGGCATCGCAGGTTATCACCCACCTTGTCATCCCTGTCGAGCAAGTACACCTTTCCGTCCTTGACAACAGGTCCGCCATAACCTATACCGACAGCAACAGTCCATAGAACCTCCGGCCCCGTCTGGGGCCAGGAGCGCAAAAGGCCCTTTTCCGGCGACGTTGAGTTTCTGGCGGGTCCCAAATACTGCGGCCAGTCCGCCGCCCGAGCGCTGGTGGTGAACAGACAGCAGCAGCCGGCGACAGCGAATGCCAGCCAACAAGAAAGTCCATTCGTCGTTCTCATAAGACCCCTCTGTATTTTCACCTGAGACTATCGTACCAAGTCTACCTGCCTTCACCTCTTCGCAGTATGCAACGAGACGACAATTGGATCAATGCCTGAACCTGCGAATTCCTTGCCTAATCCTACGTCGTCGGGTATCATCGTGATATGAAAACCCAAGCGGAAAACCGCCTCGTGGCGCTCCTGGGTGCGCTGGCCACCCGAGAAGGGCCCAATCCCACCTCGCTGTCAGGCGTCAAACTCTATCGCATCTCGCAGCCTCAGCCGAGGCAGACCGCCGTATATGAGCCTTGGATTATTATCGTTGCCCGGGGATCCAAGCGCGTCTACTTCGGCGGAGACGTCTATGTCTACGATGCAGACAACTATTTCGTCACGGCGGTGCCGATGCCCGCCGAGTGTGAGATTCCTCGCGCCAGTGCAGCGAATCCATACCTGTCGCTCACGATCAGCGTCGATCCTGCAATGATCGGCGAGTTGCTTCTGGAGATGGACGGTGAATCTCCCGGTCCGGAGCCGGTTCCTCGCGGCCTGTACGCCGGTCGGCTCACCCGACCCATGAGAGATGCGGCCTTGCGTCTTCTCGACTGTCTGGAATCGCCAACCGACTCCAGAGTCCTGGGGCCGCAATGCGTTCGAGAGATCGTCTACCGTGTGTTGCAGGCCAAGGGGGGCGAGGCGCTGCGCGCCTTGGCGGCAAGGGACACTCACTTCGGCCGGATCAGTCGCGTGCTGGACCACCTGCATCGCAACTACGCCAAGGCCATCGATGTCGAAACGCTCGCACGCCAGGCCAGGATGAGCCCGTCCGTCTTCTACCAGAAATTCAAGGCCGTAACGGCCGTGTCGCCTCTCCAATACGTCAAGAACGTCCGGCTCGGCAAGGCGCGTCTTCTGATGGTTCAGGACGGCTACACGGCCAGCGCCGCGGCTTTTGCCGTTGGGTACGAGAGTGCCCCACAGTTCAGCCGAGAGTACAAGCGCCAATTCGGCGTCAGCCCCAGCCAAGATGCGAAGATGATGCGGAGTTGATTCGATGGCTATATCCAACGAATTCGTCGACTACGTCGTCGAGCAGCTTGCGGGCTGGGGTGAGGTGTCCGTCCGCCGAATGTTCGGCGGGGCGGGGCTGTATCGGCAGGGGGTGATGTTTGCGGTGCTCGCCGACGATGTCGCGTATCTGAAGGTGGACGACTCGAACCGGGAAGACTTCATGCGGGCTGGCTCGGCTCCTTTCGAGCCTTATCCCGAGCACATCAAGACCACGATCCGGACGTACTATGAGATTCCCGCGGACGTGCTGGAGGACCCGGCCGAGCTGGCCCGCTGGGCGCAGCGCTCCTGGCTCGTCGCGAGGAAAAAGAAATAGCCCGCCGGAGCGGGCTATGGAATCCGTGAAATCCGTGTCAGTCCGTGTCTGAAGAGTTTGCTACTCGTCCTCTTCGTCGTCGGTGTCGATGGAGACGTAGCCTTGCTGGCCTTCGGTGGCGTAGGCCCTTTCGGGGGCCTTGGGCGGGGGCGGCTCCTCGCCGGGCTCGTCCTCGGCCATGTCGGCAAAGCCCGCCTCGGCGTCCTTGTTCATCTGCTCGCGGACCTTCTCGTATTCCTCCAGCGTCATGAGGACCTCGCGGGCCTGGCTGCCCTTGTACTCGCCCAGGATGCCGGCGGCGGCCATCATTTCGATGATCCGGGACGCGCGGGCGTAGCCGACGCTGAGCCGACGCTGCAGCAGCGAGACGCTGCCGCGCTTGGTTTCGAGCACCACGCGGACGGCGGCGTCGAACAGGTCGTCCTTGGCCATCTCGGAGGCGTCGACTTTGCGCAACTGGGTCAGCTCCGGATGGAATTGCGGCTCGGCCACCTCCTTGAGGTGCTTGACGA
>JAFGCA010000707.1 GCA_016932895.1 Sedimentisphaerales bacterium
CGATGCCGTTGGTGAACTTGACGAGATTCAGATCGATCGTCTCGCCGCCGACATTGGTCAGCTCGACGTACTCGGTATTCGGATCGTCGGGACTACCGGTATCGCCCGGATGGTACATCATCTCGCTGATCCGCAGACTCTCGGCCACCGGCCCCACAGCGAAGATCGCCTCATTCAACGCGCTCCACGTGCCACCGCTCAGAGCCCGGGCGTTTACATGGGCGCTTTTGTTCAGCACGACGGGGCCGACGTATTCGGTCGCCGTGGGCGAAACGCCGGTCTCAACACCACCGCCCGGCGTCGCGCTCGATATGAGCTCGACGGAGATCAGGAAATCCGAACTGGCGGTCGAAGCGTTCAGCCCGTGAACGGCCAGGACATTCTGTCCCGATCGCAGTTTGCCCCGATGACCGGTGATATTGAACAAATCGAAATTGACCGCGTCACTATCGGAATGGGTGGAACTCGCCGACGAGTTCCACGTCGGTGTGCCGCTAAACTGGGCCCGCTGGACCTCGCTGCCGTTGAGATAGGCGACGAAGCCGTCGTCGTAGCGGACCTTCAGGGTGAGATTCGACAAGGCGCTCAGCTCGTCGGCGGACAGACCGAACGCAATGCGAATGTAGCAGGTTCCGTTGACGCCGTACATATTGCTCTGAACGTCGATGTCGAAGAATGCCTCGTACCCGAAGCTGCGCTCATAGCCGACACCTCCGGTGCCGCTGGTCCAGGCGGAATCATCGAAATTCGCGTCCTCTCGCCACGCGTCGTCGACCGGACCGTCGGGAACGAGCACGCGCTTGGCGGCATTTTCCGGCACCAGCATGTTCTCCGGCGCCGGCTCGGGCGCCGAGCCCTGGACGCGGGGATCGCTGCCGTCGACGGTAAACCAGATTCTCCCGCCCGCTTCGGACATGGAGAGCCTCGCTCCGCCAGGGACCGGGCCGCCGTGCCGGTACGACCCATTGACGGCGAAACGCGGCGCACTGACGCTCGGGTACAGACCCCGCGACCTGAACTGCTCGAGCGCGACGTTCGTGCGAGACGGGAAATAGTCGTTGAGGAGCCAGTTCTTCTGCGGAATCCAGAATTCGTTTCGCGTATAGAGATAATACGGCCCGGAGCTATAGGAATGCATGTCGCGACGGTAATCGCCCCATCGCGCCGATTCGGCGATGACGGCCAGCTCGATCTCGTCGGCGCGCGTGCGCCACCGCTCGGCATTTCGCAGCGGCGTGAGCGCCCCGTCGTTGAACAGATGCCTGTGGACCCGGTCGCCGAAGCGCACGCGAAACTCCTCCATGTCATCGAGATAGCGCAGCATCCCGGTCGGATCGTCGGACGGCTGCGTACCGTTCTGGTAGAGACTCTCCATGACGTGCTCGCCGTCCCAGCTATAGAAGCGCCAGGGTCGACGGTGAGGCCCCCCGCCGGCGGCGCGCCAGTTGCCGTCGTTCTTCAGGTCCGTGTTGCCGGCGAAGAGGTTCAGCAGGGTCCAGTCGATGAAGTTGTCGATGTCGATCGTTTCGCAGATGCGCTTCCAATCGCGCGTGGCGACGATGCTCTTAGCCTCCTGCCAGGCCCGCGCAGTCCCGTCGGTGGGCGAGCCGCCGTTGATGGCATCGACATCCTCCTCCTCACCGCCGTTGTAGGCGGCATAGTGAGCGGCGACGGGGCGTTCCTGAAGATCGTAGAGTCCCCAGTAGATGCCGTTGATGTACAGATGCACGAAGTAGCCCCGTCCGGCGTCCGCCTGGCCCATTTCCAGCAGCGCATCGCGCATCCACTGGTCGCGGATGTACTGCGTGCGTTCGCGCTGATCGCGAGCCCAGTGGGTCCAGGTATTGTTGAAGCCGCCGCGGAATTGAAACGAATCGAATCGCTCGACGGGTCCGTCGTCGAACAGGGGAAACTCCAACTGGGCCGGCCCGTATTTGCTGCGGAAGCGTAGTCCAAGGCTGTGCTTGGGACACTTCTCGGGCTTGCGGTTCTCGCCGCCCTGAATGCGGATGCCGCAATTGACCTGAAACTCCTTGTCGCCGTCCGGAGTAAGCATTTCCACGGAAACGGGCCGTTCCCAGCCCTGGCCGCCGGTGCTGGAGTGCCCGGTGTAGATGTAGATGCCGCCGCTGTCGGCGTTGTTGGTACGGTCAAAAAAGTAGTTTTTGGTCGTGACAAGGGACACGGTGGGAATGGCAAGCAGCGCGTCGTCCATGAGATCGGCGTAATCCGGATCGTTGTAGACCTGCGGGTCCATCTCGTAATCGGCCGGCAGGCTGCCGTACCATTGGCTCGGATACCCCCTGGCAAAAACCTCGGACTGGCTGCGAGTAATCACGTCGTCAAGAAAGATGTACGTGTGGGTATCGACATCGCTGGGCATCCAGCCGGGCCTGACCGCGACGGCGCGCAGACAGGTCGTTTGCGTGATGCGAACGGGCCCCATATACAGTTTTCCGGTGGCAAAGCGACTGCCGGGCACGTATGGCTGGCTGCCATCCGTGGAGTAGTAGATGATTGCCCCGGGTGTCTCGCAGGTGATGGCCACGTCGAACGGCTCGTCGTAGAAACCGCGGTCGTGGCTGAATTTCGTATCGGCCACGGCCCCTTCGTACGCGCCGGCGTTGGGGCCGCCGGGCGTGGGGAACACCATGTACCGCCAGTCGGCCGAGCCGTCCGGAAACCGACCATACGAGATGTCGCCCACCTGCTCTGCGAACGCCACGCTATCGATCAGCGAAGTCCCATCGGTGTCGAACAGTGCGATCTCATCGGCACCCGCATCCAGCTCAAGAGCGGCGTGAAAGCCGGTATCGCTCGTGTCGTTGTCGGCCCACAGCAGGAAGAAGCCCCCGGGCGGAACGATCGTGAGCACCGGACTGTCGCCGGGAATCCGCCAGCGCGTGGGATCGGAAAGGCTGTCGGTCAGATACATCCCCCCCACGTCGAGGGGCTCGTCGCCGACGTTGTGAATCTCAATCCAGTCGTCGTATTCGTCCTGCGGGTCCGGCACAAAGCTGCTGTTGGCCGCCATGAATTCATTGATCACCAGAGGCACGCCGCACCGCTGCCAGTGAAACGCCAGGATGCCAAGATCGCGCAAGGCCACGGAGCCGTCATCATCCAGATCCGCCACGCTCGGGCCGGCCGCCAGCCAATCATCCGCCAGCAAGGCCAGATCGTCCCACCCCACACAACAGTCGCCGTTGATGTCGCCCGCCGGACAGGCCGCCTTCCCCGCACATGCAAGAGCGACAACGCAGGCAAACAACAGCGACAATCCTTCTGATTTGAGCATTGTATATCGTCCTCACTCCTCACGTGGTTGGCGGCTGGATAGGGTCACTGCGGTCCTCGTCAGCACTCGTCCGCACGAGATTCTCCGCCGCTGCGAAAGTACAGAAACCCATCGGGACTGCTATGTATTTTACCACACGAAGGCTGAAAATCAACGTCTTTTCGCTTGCGCCGACGTTGCGGCGCACGGAGACAGGCGCTTGCCGAGGGAAATCGTGGGAGATGATACCGCCGCTGGAGTCTTGTCAGAACGTGGAAAGACGACTACGATGAGCCGCGAACGAAGAGTCCGCTGGATTCATGGTGCCGACGCATTTGTAAGGAGTCCGACAGTGGCGGTTTGGCGTGCCCCCGAGAATCCCCTCATCAGGCGCGAGGATGTGCCCGCTTCACGGAATGACTTTGAAGTGATCGGCGTCTTCAATGCGGCGGTGGCGCGTCTGGGCGACGAGGTGATTCTCCTGCTCCGCGTCGCCGAGCGGCCCATCAACGAAGACCCCGAGATCGTGCTTGCCCCGAGGTACGACGTGGACAGACAGACGATCGTCACGCAAGCCTTTGCGAAGGACGACGCCGAAACGGATTTCTCCGATCCGCGTCTGATCGTCCGTCCGAAAGAGACGTATCTGACGTCGATTTCTCACCTGCGTCTGGCCCGCAGCCGGGACGGTGTGACCTTCGCGGTCGATGACGCGCCCGCCCTCTCCGCCGCGACGGCGTACGAGACGCTGGGAATCGAAGATCCCAGGATCACCGGCATCGACGGCGTCTACTATGTCACGTACGTGGCGGTCTCGCCTCGCGGCGTCACGACCTGCCTGGCGTCGACGCAGGATTTCCAGTCGCTCCGGCGTCGCGGGGTGATCTTCCCGCCTGAGAACAAGGACGTGGCCCTTTTTGCCGGCCGGGCGGGCGACCGGTACTACGCCCTGCACCGGCCTCACTCCCCTTTGTTCCAGAAGAACGACATCTGGGTCGCCGAGTCGCCCGACCTGCTCTGTTGGGGCAACCACCGCCGCCTGATGGGCCTGCGGGAGGGCATGTGGGACGAGACGCGCATCGGCGCCGGCGCCGCGCCCTTTCGCATCGACGAGGGCTGGCTGGAAATTTACCACGGCGCAGATCGAAACAACCGCTACTGCCTGGGGGCCGTCCTGCTGGACCGCGACGAGCCCTGGAAGGTCATCGCCCGGTCCGAGAGCCCCGTGTTTGAGCCGGAGGCCGAGTACGAACGCGCCGGCTTCTTCGGAAACGTCGTCTTCACCTGCGGGCTCCTTTTCGAAAACGAGACGCTGAAGATCTACTACGGCGCCGCCGATACGACGATCGCCTATGCCGAGCTTCCGCTGGCCGACGTGCTCGCGACATTGCGCTAATCGCGCAGACGCGGGCTCCTATCTGTTCCTTCTGTTTTTCTTCCGGCCGCGCGCCGCCCTGGCGTCCTGTTCTTCCATGAACCGGGCCAGCGCCGCCGGGTCCTGCCGATTCTCCAGGGCCTGCCAGGCCGGATCTCCCGTCCTCTTCATCCGATCCGCAAGCGCCCCGCGCAGCCGTTCAACTTCATCGGCGTACGCCGGATCGTCAATCAGGTTGTGCAGGGCATCCGGATCGTTTTCGAGATCGTAGAATTCCTCCACCACCCGGTACTGGAACAGGGCCACGCGTTTCTCAATGGCATCGTCGTTTTCGGCTGCCGCTTGCATGGCCTTGAAGGTCAGGCCGGACTGCGACTCGTTCTTGAACACGCGTTGCCCGTCCGCCCAAGGGTTGAAGAGGTAGCCAAACCGCCGGTCCTGAACGCACCGCATGGGAAACCGCCGCCGGGCCGAGGTCTGGTGAAACTCGGTGAAGACCTTGTCGCGACCCGTCTGTGACTGGCCGCCCAAGACGGGCAGAAAGGAGAATCCGTCCATGCCCCGGGGCCGTGGCAACCCCACGGCATCGAGAACCGTGGCCATATAATCGATGCCCGAGACAAAATGCTCGCTGTCAACAGTACCGGGCTTGACGTGCCCCGGCCAAGTGACGATCCACGGCGTCCGCGTGCTGTTCAAATAGCAATTCGTCTTGGAAAACGGAAAGGCCATGCCGTTATCGGAGAGGAACATCGTCAGCGTGTTCTCCGCCAGCCCCGATTCGCGCAGGGCGCGCAGGACCGCGCCAACCGTATCGTCGCACCGGCGGACCGAGCAGTAGTACTGGGCGACCTCCTTGCGGACCTCCGGTATGTCGGGCAGGAATCCCGGGACCTCGACGTCGTCGGGTCGATACACGCGAGACGGAGCGGGAATCTCGCCGCGTGCGTCTTTGAACCTGTTCTGCTCCTGCTGACTGCCGTGGAAGGGCCGGTGCGGATCGTGCGAATTGGCCATCAGGAAGAACGGCCTGTCTTCCGTTTTGGCACGCTTGAGAAACTGTTCTGCAAAATCGTGATAGAGTTGAGGATTCCGGCCTTGGCCAAGTTCCTGAGGCGTCTTGGCGAGGTCCCAGGGAAATTTTTCGGCCGGGGCCAAATGCGAGACCTTGCCCAGAATCCCGTTGAGATAGCCGGCTTGCTTCAACTGCTCCTGCAGGGTCGGGACGCTCGTGTCGATGGGCTGAAAACCCTCCGCCCCGTTGCGATGGGGGTAGCGGCCCGTCATCAGAACCGAGCGGCTGGGCTGACAGACCGCGATGGTGATGTGCCCGTGAACGAAGCGCATCCCTTCGGAGGCCAGGCGATCGATGTTGGGCGTGATGTCGGGCGTGTGGCCCCCAAAACAGCCGGGAGCGTCCCAGTTCATGTCATCGGCCGTGATCAGGAGGAGGTTCGGCCTTTTCTCTTGCACTCTCTGTGCGTGCAAGCGCCGCGACAGAAGCGTCGCAGCGACACCCGAAACAGCAGACTGTAGAAACCGACGGCGGCAGTACGTTTGTCTCATCACCAGCACGACCTTTCCAAGTATGATACGATCATCCACCTGAAAACGCAAAACGCCGGGAATTACCCTGCATGCCATTGATAACAACTTACTCCTCCCGCGTCAATACTTGAAAGAGACATCCATTGGTGATAGTATGCCGGGGACAACGCGCGTATCCCGGCGTCTTCGAGAGGCTGAAAGTCATGTTCATCATATTTCCCTGGCGCGTCGATGTTCCACAGGACCGATACCCGATTGCAAACTGGCTGATTATCGCAGTCACCATCGGGGTGTTCGGCGTCCAGGTTCGCGATTTCGTGCAATACGCGAGGAGCCCTCACCAAGACGTTCCGCAGACCTCTCGCGACGTCCCCGGGCAACCGCAGCCCATGCAGGGCGAAGAGGACGCTCCAGCACAAATCGCCCCTCCGGGCATCACGGGAGAGCTGATGTTGGACGGTTGGGGGCTCAAGGGACTGTTCGGGTACATGTGGCTGCACGGCGGCCTCCTTCACCTGTTGGGCAATATGTGGTTTCTCTGGCTCTTTGGCAACGCGGTCTGCGCCAAGATCGGGAGCCTCAGATATCTCGCCTTGTACGTTCTGCTGGGTGTCGCCGCGGGCGTCACGCACCTGCTCTTTTCCTCGGGCAACGCCGTGGGAGCCAGCGGCGCCATCAATGGCGTTGTGGGAATGTACCTGGTGCTCTTCTTCGAGAACGAGATCACGTGCTACTTCTTCTTCTGGTTCATTTTCTTTGTCTTACGACAATTCGCCGTCGGTAGCTGTTGGATGATCCTTTTCTGGCTTTTCTGGGATGTTTTCGGTGCGTTTGTGTGGAGCGGGGACTCGAACGTCGCCTATTTCGCCCACCTGGGTGGATTCGGGGCCGGGTTCGGCATCATGCTGGCCATGTGTCGCCTGGGCTGGATCACCATGGAGCACTACGAGAGGTCTCTGGTGCAATGGTGGCAGCAGCGCCGGCCCAAGGAGGCGGACACCGATTCGCTCCAGCAAGCCTACGCACAGCTTGGCATGGTCGCGCCACCCCCGGAAGCCGCATCGACTCCTTCGCAGGCGCCGGTCGAGCAGGAACCCGACCGGCCCGCACCTGGGTCTCTCGATCGAACGCCCGTCCGTGCCACGTGTTCCTGCGGTCACACACTCAGCGTCTCCGGGCAATACGCCGGCAAGGCCGTGCGATGTCCGCGCTGCGGTAAGACCGTCCAAATCCCAGGCGGGCAGGCGGCCTCCCCGGCGGCTGAACGCAAGCCGGTCGACGTGGTTGCAGCACGCGATTCCGCCACGAGCGAGTGCATCCGTTTCGCGTGCACCTGCGGGCGAAGGTTCAAGGTGACCGCCCTCCACGCCGGCCGAAGCGGAACGTGCCCGAAATGCGGGACAAAGCTCGCCGTGCCGCGCCCCGGCGAGTGACGGGACCCCTCCCGTCTTTTGCGCTTTCCACAGCGGTGGACGGGCGATACAATCGCCTTGCGGGTCAGCAGTGTTCTCCTGGAAACAGAACTGGAGGTCGGCAATATGGAGCGTCGAACCATGAGAAGACGGCAATTTCTGAAGAGTGTGAGTCTCGGTGCCGTGGGCCTGGCGCTGGGCAAGGCGGGCTCATCAGCCGCATTGGCTCGACCCGGAAGACAGAAACGGCCCAACATCCTCTGGATCTGCATCGAGGACATGTCCCCCAACATGAGCTGTTACGGGGAGACGACGATCGCGACGCCGAACATCGACCGGCTGGCGCGCGAGGGAACGCGGTTCACGCGTGCCTTCATCACGTGCCCGGTTTGCTCGCCGAGCCGGTCGGCGATGATCACGGGAATGTACCAGACCTCGACGGGAACGCACAATCACCGGTCGTCGCGTCACGCGGCGCAGATTTCCCTGCCACGCCAGATCCGGCTCATTCCGGAGTATTTCCAACAGGCCGGCTACTACACCTGCAACGGGCGGATGTTCGATACGAAGACACGGGGAAGGACCCGACCCGGCAAGACGGATTACAACTTCGTGTGGGACAAGGAAGTCTACGACGCTCCGGAGTGGAGCGGGCGCAAGGCGGGCCAACCATTCTTCGCCCAGATCCAACTGCACGGGGGCAAGAATCGCAAGGCGAAGGTGCCGAATCCGGTGGACCCCGCCGACGTGACGCTGCCGCCCTACTATCCGGACGATCCCGTCCTGCGCGAGGACTGGGCGCGGTATCTCAACTCCGTTCTCTACGTGGATTTGGAGTTGGGGAAGATCATGGAGCGCCTGGAGGATGAGGGTATCGCGGACGACACGGTCGTCTTCTTCTGGACGGACCACGGGATCAGCCACGTCCGCGACAAGCAGTTCCTCTACGAGGGCGGCATCCACATTCCGTTGATCGTTCATGGTCCGCACATCCGGCCGACCACGACGCGTGAGGACCTCGTCGTGCACATCGATATTCCCGCCACCTCGATGCATCTGGCGGGAATTCCCATCCCGAAGCACATCCAGGGGCGCGCTCTGTTTGCCTCCGATTACCAGGAGCGAGACTGCATCTTCGCCGCCCGCGACCGCTGCGACGAAACCGTGGAGAGAATCCGCTGCGTCCGCACGAAGCGGTACAAGTACATTCGCAACTATTATCCGAACCGCGCGCACACCCAGCCCAACCGGTACAAGAACAACAAGGAGATCATGATTCGGATGCGCGAATTGTACGCCGAGGGCAAGCTTTCGCCGCACCAGGCGCGGGTGTTCTGGCCCTATCGGCCGGTGGAGGAACTATACGATTTGCAGGACGATCCGCACGAAATGAACAACCTGGCCAACAGCCGCGCGCAAGAGGAGACGCTCGTACGCCTGCGCGGGAAACTCGAGCAGTGGATCGGGCAGACGGGCGATCTCGGCCAGTTCCCCGAGCCGGTTCTCGACGAGATGCTCCAGAAATACGACAGCCTCCACGCCATTCTGCAGGACAGGAAGAACCGGCGTCTGGCCGAGCGCGTCAGCGAGGTCTGGGACCTGGGCTGTCAGGGACAGCAGGCCCTTCCCGGGCTGATCGGCCACCTCGAAAGCGAAGATGCGCCGGTTCGGTACGCCGCGGCGTATTGGCTGGGCAACCTTCACGCAGCGGCGCGGCCGGCGTACAAGCCGCTGTCGGCCCTCACGAATGATGATACGGGCTACGTGCGGGTCGCCGCGGCTCGGGCCCTCGGCTTGATGGGAAAGGCAGCAGAAGCCCTGCCCGTCTTGGTCGAAGAGACGAGTTCCAGCAGCAACGAAGCGACACGGCACTACGCCGCCCTGGCGCTGGAGGACCTCGGCGACGACGCCCAGCCCGCTCTGGAGGCGATTCGCAAAGCGGCAAAAGACAAGTACGACTGCACCCACCGCGTCGCGGCCCGCATCGTCGATGCGCTCGGCGGCTGACACTGATTGAGCCAATGGAAAAGGGTGCGCTCCTCCATGCGCACCCTTTCGTTTTGCCAGATATTCTCCGGCCCCGGCCTATCCGACGTTCAAATCGGGATTGTCCGGCCCGAAGTGCTTGAGCATGACGATGGGATCGGTCTTGGAGGGATTGGTGATCACGACGCCCTGCTGGGCCGCCTGCTCGGTGACGAAATACTCGTCGCTGGTGAGCTGGCCGTAGCGAATCATCGTCGGCGTCTCGATGTCCCAGACGCCCATCGTGCCGTGCCCCTGCATCATAATCATGCCATAGGCGCCGCCGTCCTTGATCGTCACCGTCTTGCCCGGCAGAACCGTAAGCTCCTTGGCGCTGAAGGCCGTGGACCGGTAGCAGATCCAATTCTCGACGTACCCTTCAGCCTCCATCTCCGCCACGGGCTTTGCCGGCTTGGGGGCCATGAAGCGGTTCTTCACGAAGTCCGGATCGACATTGAGGTCCCAGTCGATGACCGAAAGCAGCCAATCGACGTCACCGCTCTTGTCCTTCGGTGTATCTTTCCACAGAAGCTCTTTCGGTACGACCTGGTCGTGGGTGACATTTTCGTACATCGCGAAAACATCGGAGGCCTTCTGCGGCTCGTACGTACAAAGGCTCCCCGGAGCGTGCAAAACGCCCGGCGGGACATCCCATCCGGTCCCGGGGGTGAGTCGATAGGCGGGCGCCAGAGCGGTAATCGCGTTGTCCTTGCCCTGGGCCGCGTCCGCCAGGGCCTGGCGGACCTGGTCTTTGGTCACGCCGGGATAGAGCCCGAAGAAGGTGTAGGGGAAGTCGCCGCCATGGTTGTTGACCTGGGGCGCGAAATAATACGCTTCGGGCTTTCCGAGCTGCCCGGTCAAGGCCGCGTGTTCGTCGCGATGGTGGATGTGGTGCGGAAGCGCCGCCTTGTTGTCGAAGAACTTCGAGTACATGGGCCAGCGCTTGTGCTCATTCCAGAGACGCGCGCCGATGACCTGGTCTTTGAGCTCTTCCACCGCTTCGCGCAGAAGAACCTTCTCGGTTGTGCCGCCATCCTCGAAGACGATGAAGCTCAACCCCTCATTAGGTGAGGTCAGCGGCCCGTTGTCGGCCGGTGTGGTGGAGGAGAACCACCGCTCATCGATCCCGCCCCGCTCGCCACCGAGGGCGTAGTAATCGTCCGGATGCAGCTTGATCCGCCGGCCCGGCACGCAAAACGAGCGCGGCACCCAGTTCGGCGCCAGACGCACGACCCCTTTTCCCTGTTCGAGAGCCTTTTCGGCTATGGCTTTATTCGACATAATCTGCTACCCCTTCATTGATACGATAATCCCCGACCACCGAAGCCGTCAAATCACCATTACCATGCGAATACGTTAGCTGTCTGCCGCCGTCCGGTCGCAGCCGGCGCGGCTCAATACTCGATCTTCTCCCACTGCTGATTCCTGCCCGAAGCCAGCACCGCGTCACAGACCTTCTGCGTCGCCAGGGCTTCGCGGAAGCTGGGCGAGGCCGGCTGGCCCTTGGCCATGGCTTCGAGGAATTCGGCCGCCTGGTGGATAAACGTATGCTCGTAGCCGATTTGCAGGCCCGGCACCCACCACTTGTCCATGTACGGCATGTCGCTGTCGGTGATGTGCACCGACCGCCAGCCGCGCACGATCGAGTCATCCCGGTGATCGAAATAGCTGAGGCGGTGCAGGTCGTGCAGGTCCCAGGCAATCGAGGCGTGCTCACCGTTGATCTCGAAGGTGTAGAGGGCCTTGTGCCCCCGGGCGTAGCGGGTGGACTCGAAGTTGCCCAGCGACCCGTTGTCGAAGCGGCAGAAGAACGTGCAGGCATCGTCGATGCCGACGGGCGCGACCTTGCCCGTCTCAACGTTCATCCGCTCCTTCACAAAGGTCTCGGTCATGGCGCAGACGGACGTGATGGGCCCGTTGTGCCACATGGCGGTGTCGATGCAGTGGGCCAGCAGGTCGCCGGTGACGCCCGAGCCGGCCGCCTTGACGTCCAGCCGCCACGTGGCCATGCCGCCTTGCGGCACCTGCGCCGAGATCGTCCAGTCCTGCAGGAAATTGGCGCGATAGTGGAAGATGCGTCCGAGCCGGCCTTCGTCGATGAGCTGCTTGGCCAGCGTCACCGCCGGCACCCGGCGATAGTTGAAGGAGACCAGGTTGGGCACACCGGCTTTCTCCACCGCGTCCACCATTTCCTGGGCCTGTGCGGCGTTCAGCGCCAAAGGCTTCTCGCAACAGATGGCCTTGCCCGCCTGGGCGGCGGCGATGGCGATCTCGGCGTGCACGTTGTTCGGCACGCAGATGTCCACCACGTCGATATTGTCATCCTCGATAACCTTGCGCCAATCGGTGGTATAGGACTGGTAGCCCCATTTGTCCGCAAACGCCTTGGCCTCCTTCTCCTCCAGGCCGCAGACTACTTGCAGCACCGGATGGTAGGGCACGTCGAAGAAGTGAGGGACCTGGCTGTAGGCATTCGAGTGCGTGCGGGCCATGAACCCGTAGCCGATCATGCCAACCTTCAGTGGTTTGGTCATTGCAGTAACTCCTTATTCAAGGTCGTAGGCAAAAAGAAGCATGAGCGAACCGTCCGTTCCGAACTCGCCCCTACGGCGTCCACCCGTGTGCGGCCCGCACTTTGAGCATCACATCGAGGATCGCGTTCCAGGTTTCGGGCGCTTCGAGCATCGCGTTGGGGAACATGCAGCCGTCCCAGCAGATGTGCTGCATGCCGCGTGCCGCGGCGTCCTTGAGCCAGTAGCCAGCGCAGCGGACGACGTCGAGCTTGCCGTTGGGGTCGCCGGCCGGACAGTGCTTGCCCGTCTTGTCGTGCGCGCCGGCGCCGTGCACCTCGCCGTCGTTCTGGGCGACGTGGAAGTCGATCGTCCAGGGCCTTAGCTTCTCGACCATCGTTTCGTACGCCGCGTAGAATTCCTCGTCCGAATAGCCCGGCTGCAGCAGCGCGTGTTCCGGCGCGTTGTAGCCCATCAGGTACAGGTACGTGTGGGCCATATCGGCCTGGAAGCCCAGCGTCTCCGGCATGCCGACCGCTTCCAGGAGATCAAGCATGTCCTTCCAACTGTGCATGCCGGCCCAGCAGATTTCGCCCTCAGCGGCCAGACGTTCGCCGTGATCGGCGGCGATCTTGGCCGCTTCGCGGAACGTCTCGGCGATTCTCGCGGTGTTCGTCTTCGGGTCTTCACGCCATTTCTCGACGCCGAACTCCGCCGAATCGATCCGGATCACACCGTACTTGCGCACGCCATGGTCGTTGAACACGCCGGCGATGCGGCACGCCATCCGCACGGCATTCAAGAATTTCTCGCGCGCCGCGGCGTCGCCCATCGCCGAATCACCGACCGTCCCGGGCCAAACCGGGGCGACCAGCGAGCCGACGTTGAAGCCGTACCCGGCAATCAGGTCGGCGATCTTCTTCAGCTCGTCGTCGCCGGCGTTGGGGTCGGTGTGCGGCAGGAAAAGGAAGTAGTCGATGCCGTCGAACTTCTGGCCGTCTACCTCCGCGCCGGCGGTCAATTCGAGCATCCGTTCCAGACTGATCGGCGGCTCCTGGCCTTCCTCGTCACCTTTGCCAACCAGCCCGGGCCACATAGCGTTGTGAAGTCTGGGGAGAGTATCCGAACTCATGTTTGGCTCCTTTCCGGTTCGGTAGCAGGCAGAGCGGGGTTCGCCCTACCCCACAGGTTTCAATGTCACGCCGCAGCGTCCCACGTCGCGTTGATCATCTTCAGGCCTTCGCCGTAGCACTCCTCCGGACTGGCGGACAGGTCGCGCCAGACGCAGGTCGTGGCGGCCAGTTCCGGCAGGCTCCGGCCGAACGCCTCGATCGTCAGCCACTGGTCGTAGCCCCCCGCCCGCAAGGCCTGGAAGATTCGGTCGAAGGGGATATGTCCCTTGCCCGGAGTGCCCCGGTCGTTCGAGGAGACGTGGACGTGGCGAATCGTATCGATGTTCTTCGTGACACAGCCAACCGGATCTTTCTCCTCGATGTTGGCGTGGAAGCTGTCGTACATGACGCCGAAGTTGGGATGATTGACCTTCCGGGCGTGCGCGGCGCCGTCATCCAGCGTATTGAGGAAATAGCACTCGAAGCGGTTCAGGCACTCCACCGCAAGCTGGAGGTTGGCCTGCTGGGCATAGTCGGCCACCTGCCGATGCACTTCCACGGCCCGCTGTTTCTCTTCCTCGGTCGGCGGCTCACCGCTGAACGTCCCGAGCGGCTGATAGAACGGCCCGCACAACACCTCCGATCCGAGCGCCTCGTTGCAATCGATCACCCACTTGAGGTAATCCACCGCGCCCTGGCGATGCTTCGCGTCGGCGCTGATGGGGTTGTGCTCCTCGTCGGGCATCACGGTGCACGTCGTGCAGCCCAGGCCCTTGTCCTTCAACACCTGGCCGACCTTGCGATAGTGATCCACCTCCCCGCTGAACAGCGGAACCTCGACCCCGTCGTAGCCGGCCGCTTTGAGCGCGTCCATAACGTCGAACTGCTCTTCGGTCACAAAGGGAGTCCACAACAAAAGATTGATTCCCGTCTTCATAGGCGCCCCCGACAAAGGTTTGTAATAATGATGGTCATAGCGTTTTCTGCTTTGCGGAACACCGGCAGACAAATCCGGGACGAATGCGAGTTGTGCGTCATGTCACGCCTGCCGCCGCAAATCTGAGCTTCTTCTACTGCCCCGGCCGGGGCCTGTCAACGATTTTTTGCCACCGGCGGTTGCACGTGCGTGAAAGTCCTGCGGCGTCGCAATCCCGTCCTTCCTCGTCTTCCGCAAGAGCGGCTCCCCGGCACCCATCAGCCTGCAAAATCGGCGAATACCCGCCGGGTGTACCGCGTGCTCTGCTTGAATGCCTCGGCCGCCTTGAGCGTGTTGGGCGAGCCGGCCTCGACCGCCTGTTCGAGAACCAGCAGCGGCCTGACGCCGATTTTCAGCAGATACCCGGCCAGGGCCCGGTAATCGATATCGCCGGGGGCGAAGACCTCCGTCCAGACGCCGTCGCGGGATTGACGCAGGTGCAATTCCGTGATGCGCCGCCCGTACAGCTTGACGATATCGAAGAGGGCCACCTGCGAATTGCCGGCCCCGCGATAGACCCAGTGGGCGTCGAGACACAGCGTCACGTTTTTGGGGTCCGTGCCGACCATCATGTGATGGAACTCGCGGGCGGCCTGCCGCAGCTCGATGTCGTGGTTGTGATAGGCCAGCGTCAGGCCCATCTGCCGCAGCCTGGCGCCGAGCGTGTCCAGAGCCGCTGCCTGCGTCTTGAGCTGCCCGTCGTCCTTGTTCTCCGGGCCGCCCCACCGGATCGGACTGGGATTGGTCACGATGATGCGCGTCCCGACGGCCTTGGCCTTGGCCGCGGCGGCAAGAACCTGCTCGATGCTCTTATCGACCTGGCCGGCTTCATGCAGCGTGCTGTTGACGTACAGGGAGCGCATCTCGAGCCCGTGCTTCTTTAGCAGCGGTGCAATCTTCTCGACCTGGTCCAGACCGCCGACGCCGGGCTCGAAGCCGTCGATTCCGCTGGCCGCGACCTCCGCCAGGGCCGTATCCAGCAACGCGCCGAAATCCCTGCCCTCCCGTCCGTAGAAGACGGCCCACGGATACTGGTTGCACGCAACGTGCAGCGCGCCGCCGGTCGCCTGGGCGGTCCTTGCCGCCCCCGCGGGCACCGCCGCCGCCAAAGGTAGCGTCAGCATCATATCTTGCAGGAACTGGCGTCGAGAGAAAATGGGATGGACCATGATGTACAACTCCTTGATGAGAAACGCGTGCCGGTTCTGTATCGGGTTCGTGCTACGGTTCTGCGTCGGGGCTCAGTATGAAACGAACACCCCCAAGACGCAAGTGCAATTTGCCCGCCGCCGCACCCGGACGGGCAAACCCGGGTTTGCCAGGACG
>JAFGCA010000708.1 GCA_016932895.1 Sedimentisphaerales bacterium
CCGTCACTACAACGAAAATATCTCGCCCCGAAACTGGCCCATCGGATCCGGCTCCGTTCTCGTCCGCGAATCCCCCGAATCGCTCATCGCCGTCGAGGGCGCACGCATCCGTCGGGTGGACTTCCAGGCCGAACAAATAAAGAACACCATCCCGCAAGGTGGCATGGCCGCCGAACTCCGCGTCGAGCTCGCCGCGTCTTCTAGCAGCCTCCAAACCGTCACCGCTCACTACCTCGCCAAAGGCGTCACCTGGGCCCCCAGCTACCAGGTCGACATCTCCGCGCCCAACCAGGCCACTCTCTCCGCCAAGGCCCTCGTCCTCAACGAAATCGCCGACATGCAAAACGTCGACGTCGTCCTCGTTACCGGCTACCCTCACCTGCAGTTCACGGACATCGCAAGCCCCTTCTTCCTTAAGCAGGATCTCGCCGCCTTCCTCAACGCCCTCTCCCAGGGCCGCGACGATCGACGCGAAGACATGATGGCCAATGTCATGCGACAGGCCGCCTTTCCCGCGCCCGGCATGGGCGGTGGCTTCGGCGGCCCCATGCCCGACTACGGTGCCGCCCAGCCGGGCCTCCAGACCGAAGACCTCTTCCTCTATCCCGCCGGCACACTCAACCTCGAACGCGACGCCGTCGCCTACGTCCCGCTCTTCTCCGAGCCCGTCCCCTACGAACACGTCTACACCTGGGACATCCCCGACTACCTCGTCGAAACCCGCGGCTACCAGGTCCGCGGCGAGCGACGCGCCGACGAAGAACCCCCGCAGATCGTCTGGCACGTCCTCCGCCTCGAAAACACCACCGACCTGCCCTGGACCACCGCACCCGCCGCCACCGTCAAAGACGGCATGATCCTCGGCCAGGATACCCTCACTTACACCGCCCCCGGCATGAAACGCGACCTCCGCATCACACAGGCCGTCAACGTCATCGCCGAAGAAGCCGAACGCGAAGTCTCCCGAGAACGCGACGCCATGAACCTCTATGGCCGCCACTTCGACCAGGCCACCATCGAAGGTCAACTCTCCGTCACCAGCCACCAGGCCCAGACCATCAAACTCGAAATTACCAAAACTCTCTCCGGCGAAGTCCTCGCTTCCACCCCCCAGGCGACGATCGATAAACCCGGCAAAGGCCTCATGGAACTCAACAGCCTTCGCGTCCTCAAATGGCAAGTGGAGCTCGCCCCCAACCAGAGCCAGGAAATCACCTACAAATACGAACTCTACGTCCCCCGTTGAAGGGCATCATCCCTGCCCATGTTCTAAAAACCACTTCGCCGTCAGCGGCACCGTCTCTTCGTACGAAAGACGAGGCTGCCAACCAAGCTCTTTTCGCGCCTTCTCCGTGGAAAAGAACACATCCCGACCCATCAGCCACACCGAATACCGCGTGATGAACGGCGGCTTCTTCTGACGCAGCGCCCGCGCCACGCACTCGCACACCAGCCCCGCCGTCACCGCCACCCCGAACGGCACGTGCTTCTTCGGCGGTGGACACCCAAACGCCTTCGACCAAAGACTCACAAACTCCTCCTGCGTAATCTCCCCATCATTCGATATGTTATACGCCTCGCCCACCGCCTTGTCATTCTGCGCCGCCAGCAGGCACGCATCGGCAATGTGCGGCGCAAACACCGTGTTCAGTCGATTCGTCCCGTCCCCCAGAATCTTGATCTTCCCCGTCGTGATCATCCGGTGTAGCCGCGCAATGCTCGTCCGATCCCGTGGCCCATAAATCCACGACGGCCGAATCACCGTCAGTGGAAACCCCTTCTCGCGATGCATCGCCCACAACAGCCGCTCCGCCGCTACCTTCGCGTGCGTATAATAGCTCCACTTATGCACGTTCACCCCAAGCTCCGCCCTCTCATCCAGCACCAGCCCCTTGCCGTTGGGATGCCCATACGCCGAAATCGAACTGATCTGCACGAATCGCCGCACCCCCGCCGCCAGCGCCGCTTTCGCAAGATTCCGCGTCGCATCGATCGTGTGCACCTGGAACTCGTCCCACGGCCCCCAGTCCCCGACCTTCGCCGCCGCATGATACACCGTGTCGATCCCCTCGCACGCCTTCTGACACGACGCCGGATCCGTCAGGTCGCCGTGGAATTTCTCGATGCCCCCCAGCGTGTCCAGATACGTTGTGTCCGAGCTTGGCCGAACCAGAACACGCACATCCCGCCCCTCCTGCGTCAAACGCTCCGTAATATGCGAACCCAAAAAACCACTCGCACCCGTCACAAGATCCATATCTGTCCCTTCCTGTTGCCCTGCCCCTTTTGTCTCTGCCGAAGGCCGCCCATGTCTCTAGGAGCGATTGTAGGTGCCAAATCCCAAATTTCAAATCCCAAATCCCCCCTTTCCCCCGAATTGCCCCCGGACCCGCCCCGTGGTATAATACTCTGGCAGGTCCCTTGGAATTGCTGCCACGCCAAAGCTACGTCTAATGCATAGGGAGGTGACAGACAATGCGATTCAAGAAGATTCTCTTCCCCACCGATTTCAGTAAGCATTCCCTGTACGCGCTGCCGTACGCCAAGGACCTCGTGTCCCGATTTGACGGGGAGCTCCACGTCGTCCATGTCGTCGATGACGCCTACCAGTACATGATGACCGCCAGCGAGGTCGCCACCGTCCCCGTCGTTATGCCCCTCGATGGAATGCGAAAGACCGCGCAGCATCAGATTCAGGAGCTCCAGCAAGAGCAGCTCGCCGATCTCGGCGATCGCGTTCACGCCGAAGTCCTCGTAGGTCGGCCGTTTGTCGAGATCATTCGCTACGCCCGCGAAAAGGAAATGGATCTTATCGTCATCGCTACCCATGGCCACGGCGCCCTCGCTTCCATGCTTCTGGGCTCTGTTACCGAAAAGGTCGTCCGCAAGTGCGAATGCCCCGTGCTGACCATCCGGCACCCCGAACAGAAGTTCGAGGCGCCGTGAGACACTACGGCACGCAAGGCCGCCGCATCATCCTTCTGCATGGCGGACCCGGCGCCCCCGGATACCTTGCGCCCCTCGGCCGCAAGCTCGGCGAACGCTTCCGCGTAATCGAACCCTTCCAACGCCGCAGCAGCGACGAGCCTCTTACCGTCGCACGCCACGTAGCCGATTTACGCGATATCGTCGCGTCCCTCTCCTGCGAAGCGACTGCAGCAAGTAAATCCCCAGCCGCCAAGGAATCGCCTGGACGACAATACCCCGTACTGGTAGGCCATTCCTGGGGCGCCATGCTTTCGCTCGCCTACGCCGCCGAGCATCCCCATACAATCAGTGCCGTGGTCCTTGTCGGCTGCGGAACCTGCACCCAGGCCAATCGCCAACTCCTCGAACAGACCCGCGCCCAACGCCTCTCACCCGACGAACAACTGAAACTCGCCGAACTGGCCCGCGCCGGCGACGACCCAGACTCGCACTATGCCGCACTGGGCTGGCTCTTGGCTCGGGCGGATTCCTACAATCTCCTGCCGCCGACTCGAGACGACGATCCCCTGCACTGCGACGCCCGGGGCGGGCAAGAAACGTGGGCCAACTGGCGCCTTCTCGAAGCGCAAGGTGTGTATCCACAGGCATTTAACGCTATTACGGCCCCCGTGCTCATGCTCCACGGACACCACGATCCCCATCCCGGCCGGGAGATCGCAGCCGTGCTGAGACAGTACGTCGGGCAGCTGGAATACCACGAATTCGCCCATTGTGGCCACTATCCGTGGCGGGAACGATACGCTCGGGACGAGTTTTTCGAGGTTCTGACCGCCTGGCTGACGCGAAATGCTGGGTCGTGAGCCGGGCACGGTATAGATTCCATGGCGACTGAGATGCAGGCGGTTTCAGCATGTGATGGGAGCCTGGAAGCGCGGGCGGGGTACAGTAAGTCAGGTCTGCAAGTGTGCGACAGTTTTTACTGGCGCGATGTTAGTTGTTTGTTTACAATGACTTACGGCAATAGTGCCTTTAGGAGTTAAGTCATGCAA
>JAFGCA010000709.1 GCA_016932895.1 Sedimentisphaerales bacterium
AGGGCAAGAACGTCATCGGTCTTTGGCTGGGCGTCTCGTGGTCGATTTTTCCGCCGTACAAGACCAAAGACCGACCGCAGACGCCGATCGTCCTGGCGCAGGCCGAGATCGAGATGCCGGGCGGCAACACAATGCAGATCGTCACGGACGATAGCTGGCGCATCCATCCGAGCCCCAACACCTTGCTCGGCGTCTGGGACTTCATGCACTTCGGAGGCGAACACTACGACGCCAACGAGGAAATCCCCGGTTGGTGCACGGTCGACTTCGACGACTCGTCCTGGGACTCCGCGTGCGTCTATTCGCCGGAGTTGGTTGTCTCGGCTGAGATGATCGAGCCGAACCGGCGCATCAAAGAGATTCGCCCGATCGGCATCGAAGAGGTCAAGCCGAACGTGTATCGTGTCGATTTAGGCGTCACCGTCACCGGCTCCCTCGAAGCGGACGTTTGCGGCAAGCCCGGCGACACCATCGAATTCAAGTTCTCCGAGCGCTCGACGCAGGAGATGACGCATCGCCTCCACAGCCGGTACATCATCGGGCCGAGCGGCAAAGGAACGTTTCGCAATCGCTTCAACTATTTCACCGGCCGATGGGTGCAGATCGAGGGGCTGAAATACAAGCCGGAAGCGAAGGACATTCGCGCATGTCTCATTCGCACGGACTACGCCCGCGCCGCCGGCTTCGAGTGCTCCAATGATCTGCTCAACTGGATCTACGACACGACGCTCTGGACCTTTGAAGATCTCTCGCTGGGCGGTTACATCGTCGATTGCGCCCACCGCGAGCGGATGGGCTATGGCGGCGACGCCCACGCCACCACCGAGTGCGGCCTGAACAACTACAACCTCGGGGCGTTCTATACGAAATGGAGCCAGGACTGGCGCGACGTGCAGGGGGGCGGAACCGCCTGGGGCACCGGCGCCGAGGCCGCCGTCGAAGAGACCGTCGAAAGCGGCAACCTGCCCTATACGGCCCCGACCTACTGGGGCGGCGGCGGGCCCGGTTGGAGCGGCTTCTGCGTCACTCTGCCCTGGGAGCTCTACGAACGCTATGGCGACACGCGCATCCTCGGAATCAACTTCCAGACCATCCGGCGCTGGCTGGCCTTCCTGGAGACCAAGGCCACCGACGACATTCTCCGCCGCTGGGGCGGCCAGTGGGACTTTCTCGGCGACTGGCTCTGGCCCGGCGCCAAGGGCGTCAACGGCGATACGCGCGAGACGCTCTTTTTCAACAACTGCTATTGGCTTTTCAACCTCCAGACGGCTGCGAAGATCGCCGACGTGCTCGGCAGCAAGGACATCGCGGACAAATACCGCACCCGCGCCGACCAGGTCCGCAAGGCCGTCCACAACGAGTTTTTCATCCCGGGCGTCAACAGCTACGTCAACGGTTTCCAGGCGTACCTGGCCATTGCACTCCTGGTGGACCTGCCGCCCGCCGACGTGCGACCGGCGATCGAGAGGCGGCTCGAAGAAGAGATCTTGATCCGACGCAAGGGCCACATCCACGCCGGCATCACCGGCGGCGCATTCCTCTACAAAACGCTGCTCGCCCTCGACCGGCAGGATCTGCTCTTTACGATGGCGAACAAGGACACATATCCCGGCTGGGGCGACATGCGGCGTCACGGCGCCACGACGATCTATGAATCCTGGGATATGGACAACTCCCTGTGCCACAGCTCGTACCTGTACATCGGCACCTGGTTCATCGAGGGCCTGGCCGGCATCAAGTCCGACCTGAAGAATCCGGGCTTCAAGCACTTCATCCTCAAGCCGGGCGTCGTGGACGACCGCTCTCTCACATGGGTCAAGGCCCACCACGATTGCATCCACGGCCGCATCGTGAGCAACTGGAGCATCGACAAGGACCGACTCCTGACCGTGCAGGTCACGGTCCCGTCCAACACCACGGCCACCCTCTACCTGCCGACCACGGACGAGAAAACCGTCGTCGAAAGCGGCCAACCGCTCGCAAAGGCCAAAGGTGTCCGGCCCGCACATTCCGAAGCCGGCCACCTGAAGATCGAACTCCAGCCCGGCGCCTACACCTTCAAGTCGAGCCTCGTGGGGCTGGGCAGGCTGTGAGTGACATCCCCGATCAGAGAGCAAGGACGAAACGATAAGCTCAACGTAAACGCGTACAGACGAAACCGCCAAGTGAATCGCACTGACTTGAGTTAGGGAGGCTATTATGACTGCGAAGAGGTCGACAGGTGACAATGGAACGTTGGGTGCGGGGCTGAGCCGGCGGGGGTTCCTGGGCGGGCTTGGTGCGGTGGCGGCAACGAGTGGTTTGAGCGAGGGCGTCTCCCCGGCTGTTGGGACGGCAGCGGGTGCGCGGGCTGTCGCGGGGCGACCCCTGCCGAAGGGGCGGGCCCTGCGGGTGCAGCCGGCGTTGATGTACAGTCTGGAGCAGCCGCGCGAGAAGACGAGCTGGCGCAGCTACGGCGGCTTGCGTGCGGAGCAGGACGTTACGGCCGAGGTCAATCGGATCAACACCGAACTGGGCCGGTTCGAGAGCAAGGCGGAATTCCCGGTCGAGATGCTGCCCCTGGCGCGGATACGCAACGAGCAGGAGGCCAAGAAAGTCGCGGCGTCCGACGCCGATGCGATTCTGCTCTACGCCGCCTCGGGCTGGACGAACCTTGTCAACGCCGTGGCGTCGTCCCAGGCGCCGATGGTCATGTTCATTCGCCACAAGTCGGGCCCGTTTTACCTGTGGTATGAGATCGCGCATTGGCGCTTTCTGCGGCAAAACGGCGACACCGTTGCGGTGACAAGTGCCGACACGCAGGACATTGTTGTGGACGAGTACGATGAGTTGCTTTGGCGGCTGCGAGCTCTGTACGGGCTCGCCAACGCCCGGGGGACGAAGGTGCTCGCCATCGGCGGACTGGTGGCGTATAGCGAGCCGGCGCAAACGAACGGCCCCGTCTGCGCCAAGGAGGTATGGGGCTACGAGATCGAGAGCATCACCGAGAAGCAGTTCGCCGAGCGTCTGGCCAAAGCCCGCGGCGATGCGGAATTCATGGCGGAGGCCAAGCGCCGGGCCGAGGAACTGCTCGCGACGCCAAATGTTACCCTGAAGACGCAGCGCAAGTTCGTCGTCAATTCGTTCGCGGCGCTGGGCGTGTGCGAGCAGTTAATGGCCGAGACGGGGGCCTCGAATTTCGGTTTCGGTCGGTGCATGGGCCGCGAAGTGATCGAGATGCTGGATACCCCGCCTTGCCTGGTATTGAGCCTCGCCAACGACGCGGGCTACACGGCCTATTGCCACACCGACTTGTCGCACACATTTCCCGGCGTCCTGATGCGCTGGATCGCGAGCCGCCCGACGTTCGTGTGCAACTCGCATTTCCCGCATGACGGGATATTCACCGTCGCCCACTGCGCTGCGCCGCGCATGATGAACGGCACCGACTACGAGCCGGCCACGATCATGACGCATTACGAATCCGATTACGGCGCCGCCTGCCGGGTCGAATACCGCAAGGGCCAGGCCGTCACCGTCGTTGTCCCGAATCTGCACTGCACGAAGTGGCAGGGCTTTCGCGGGACCGTCATCGAGTCGCCGGCCTTCCCGGCCTGTCGCTCCCAGATCGAGATCGCTGTCGACGGCGACTGGCGGCGCCTGCTCGCCGAGATGGAAGGCTTCCACACCCAGATCATCTACGGCGACTACCTCCGCGAAATCGCCTACGCTTTGAAAAAGCTCGGCAAGGTCGAATGGCAATGCTATAGCGACACCGCCTGAAACGCCGCACCGGTTGCCGCGCGATCCATCATCGAAGACCCTGGGGAAAGCGCATGCGGGTTCATGTTTCTTTCGTTGTGTCTTGTCATACCACGCGTACCTTTGGTATGCTGATGCGATTGTGTGCAAGCGTTGCATTTGACGTTCAGAAGACACGGTAGCAGATAGTCCGACAGGAGCCTATGGCCGACTGGGAAATCAACAAGCCGCTGGGGCAGTGCTGGGGCAGCGGGCGAACGATTGAGGATGGGCAAGAGTATTTCGGCGCCCTCGTGGAGACCGAACAGGGGCTCGAACGCCGGGATTTCAGTGTCGAATACTGGGAAAGCGACAAGCCCGGGGTCTTTTGTTTCTGGAAGACGCGGCTGGCGACTTCCGACCAGAAGAAGGAGCTTTTCGTCGATGACGAGATGCTCATGGCCTTTTTCGAGCGTCTGGCCGGCGAGAGCGATCCGGAAAAGGTGAATTTCCGCTTCGTTCTGGCGCTGGTGCTCATGCGAAAGCGCCGCCTCAAATACGATGCGACCAAGACGGAGGGGGAGCAGGAAATCTGGTCGCTGCGCGTGACGGGGGCCAAGGAAACCGTGGAAGTTGTCAATCCGCACCTGGATGAGGAGCAGATCGAACAGCTTTCTTCGCAGATCGGACAGATTTTGCAGACGGACCTGTGAGGTATGAGACACGTACGTGCTGACAAGCAGTGCTGGATGTGGGTCGCTCTGATCGGGGCCCTGGCAGGGGGATGTGTTTCGCAGGGTCCGGCGTCTCTGCCCGTTTGTCCGGGTAAAGCGAACGTCGAGGAGGCCCTGTCGACGCTGGCGGCGCAGGCCGAGAAGGCGACTTCTTTCCGCGTCAGCAGCGGGCAGTGCCTACTGACCTATCATTCCCCCGAAGACGGGAAACAGAAACGCAACAACCTGTTCTTGAAGCTCTGGTTCAACCCGCCCCGCGAGATCTACGTCCAGGTCACGATTGCCGCTGATCCCACGGCGATCATCGTGGGATCCAACGACGAGCGGTTCTGGCTCTCGCTTCGGCCGAAAGAGATGAGCAGCTACTACGAGGGCCAATGGAGTCAGGTGCGGGGCTTTGACGGGCTCATGATCAGCCCGATGATTCTGCTTGAGGCGTTCGGGATT
Organism: Sedimentisphaerales bacterium; assembly: GCA_016932895.1. The sequence goes on from JAFGCA010000709.1 coordinate 4,902, forward strand.
GTGGCGACGGAATCGGATGTGCCCGGTGGGCCGGTCTGGTCGTTGAAGAACAAGGGGCCCTTCGATATCCTGACCCGGTGCGACGAGGCCGGCAGACCCACTCAGCGGGTATATGTGCACGCCTGTGATTATCGCGTGCGCAAGATCGAGTATTTCAACGAGCACGGAGACGTCGTGGCGACCACCGCGATGGCCGACTATAAGCAGGTCGGGGAGGAATTCTCTGTCCCGGCGCAGATCAAGGCCACACTCACCGGGCCCGACGGACTGAAAGACTCCATGGAAATCGAGCTGAGCTCCATGGGCGCTCGCGAAATCAGTCAAGCACAGCGGGATCGCATGTTTGTTCCCCGCGGCCGGGAGAGAGCGGAACACGTTTATCGCTATGAAGACGGCCGATGGGTGCCCGAATCCTGAAGAACAAATGCGGGCTCAGGAAGCTCGCGCAGGGAGATTGTGAGCCTTACGAATGAGTAGACCCGGATTGCAGGACAGAATCAGAGATGGCGTTTTTCTGCTGGACGGCGCGATGGGGACGCAACTGTTTGCCCGGGGCGTTGAGCCGGGCACGTGCAATGACGCTCTGAATGTGGAGTCCCCCGACGTGGTTCGGGCCATCCATCAGGCGTACCGGGAAGCCGGCAGCGACGCGGTCATCACGAACACGTTCGGTGCAAACCGCTATGCCCTGTCGCGTCACGGACACGCCGAGCGGGTGCGCGAGATCAACCGGGCCGGGGCCGAGATCGCCCGGGAGGCGGCCGGTGACGAAGGCTATGTGCTGGGAGACGTCGGACCGACCGGCGATTTTTTGCAGCCTCTGGGAACTCTGCGCCCGGAAGAGCTCGGGGAGGCCTTCGTGCAACAGGCACAAGGTCTGCTGGATGGTGGCGTGGATGGATTTATTGTGGAGACGATGACGGCGCTGGATGAGCTTGAGGTTGCCGTCAACGCCGTCACGTCGGTAGCGGGGGACCTGCCGGTCTTTTCCTCCATGTCGTTCGATAAAGGCGGCGCGGGCTTTCGCACGATGATGGGCGTGGATGTCGCCTCGGCGGTGGCAAGAATGGGATCGCTCGGCGTGGCGGGCGTGGGCTTCAACTGCGGGACCGCATCGCTGGCCGAGTACGTCGAGCTGGCGCAGGAATACGCCGCTGCGTTGCAGTCCGGCGGCCAGGATGTCGTCCTGTTTGCCGAGCCGAATGCCGGCAAGCCCGAGCTGGTCGATGGCCAGGCCGTTTACAGGGTCACGCCCGAAGAATTCGCCGCGGCCATCGAGAAGATCGCGGCCGCTGGTTTCCGGGTCGTCGGCGGCTGCTGTGGCACCGCCCCCGCCTACATCGAGGCGGTGGCCAGGGGATTGAGGCAATCCAGCCGAGGTGACACATGATCTCCCTTGATTCCTGGGAAGGTGAGCCATCGGAGGTTGCCTTGTTGCGGCGATGCAAAGAGGCGATCAGGCGGGTCGTCCCGGATGCAGACGTGATTCTGTATGGTTCTCGGGCCCGGGGGCAAGCCCACGAGCACTCCGATTATGACATTCTGATCGTGGTGAACGGGCCGGTGGACATGGCTCTCAGAGAGGAGATTTTATCTGCGGTCTATCCTCTCGAACTCGACACGGGGGCGTTATTGACACTGTTGACCTACGACAAGCGGCAGTGGAACTCGCCTCTGTATTGCGCCATGCCGTTCCACAAAAACGTCGAACGCGAGGGGATACTCCTGTGAACGAGGCGGAACGTGCGCTAATCGCCTATCGCATGGAACGCGCGCACGAGACGATCATAGAGGCCGCGATACTCTGTGATGCGGGACACGTGAACGCACACGTCAATCGCCTCTACTATGCCTGTTTCTACGCAGTGTCGGCCTTGCTGCTGACAAAGGGATTTTCCACGAGCAAGCACGGACATCTGCGTTCCCTGTTGCACCGTGAGTGTGTAAAAACAGGACTGCTTCCCGAAGAATTGGGCCGGTTCTTTGACCTGCTCTTCGATAGTCGCCAGGCAGGTGACTACGCGGACTTTGTTCAGTTCAAAGCCGAGGAAGTCACCGACTGGCTGGATCGGACGCGGGCATTCGTTGGCCAGGTTGAGCAACTGATTTCAAGACTCTCGTAGACGGTCCCAAACGGGTAATGCGGAACAACGTCTTGGGCATAGGAAGAACACACCCGAATGTGATGGACGGATCATCGCAGTAACCGCTCGATTTGCGCTACGCTCCTCTCAGTGGCACCCTGGTTTTTCCTTATTACGTCCTGACCGTCTCGGGCAGTTTTCTCCGCGTAGCCCGGCTCGGCGAGGCATTTTCTGACGGTGCGAAGCAGGGCGTCGCCGTCGGGTACCTGGATCGCTCCCTGTTGGGCCAGGAGGGCCTCGACGGTTTGCCGGAAGTTGAAGGCGTGCGGTCCGAACAGGGTGCATTTGCCCAAGGCGGCCGCTTCCATCATGTCCGAGCCGCCCATGGGAACGAGCGAGCGACCGACAAAGGCGATCGTCGCCAGCGAGTAGAATTTGCGCAGGTCTCCCATCGTGTCGCCCAAGATGACGGCCTTGCTCTGGACAGGGGGGCGATCGGTGCTTCCCTTGAGCCGGCTGTACCGAACCAGCGGAAACCCCATCTGCTCGATGAGCTGGGCCACCTCGTCGAACCTCTCGGGCTTGCGCGGCACCACGGCCAGACGCACGCCGGCGAAGTCGGTCTCTTGTATCAGGGCCTTGTAAGCCTCGAGGATGATCTTTTCCTCATTTGGGCCGGTTCCGCCGGCCACCCACAGCCTGGCTCTCGCGAGATTGAGCGTCTCGGCCAGCGCGTCCGCGCCGTCGATGCGGTCGGCGATCTGGGCTGTGTCGTATTTCAGCGAGTTCGTCACCACCACGCGCCGGGCAGAGCACCCCAACTTTCGAAACCGATCCGCGTATTCTTCGGTTTGGGCCAGCACCAGGTCGATTTTTCCGAAGAAAAGCCGCGTGAGCCCCCGGACACGTCGGTACTGCGCAAAGCTCTTGTCGCTGATTCGCCCATTGACGACCACGACGGGAACCTCGCGCCGGCGGGCCGTGAAGACGAAATTCGGCCAGACCTCAAGCTCCATCAGCAGGCAGATGGTCGGATTGATGTGTCGAAAGGCGCGCCGCATGACCCAGGAGAAGTCGAACGGAAAGTAGAATACGCTGTACGTATCGCCAAAGAGCTTGGAGGCCCGGGCGAATCCCGTGTCGGTGGTGGTGCTCACGACGATCTCGAAGTCGCCGAACCGCTTTTCGAGTTCGGCCAGCAGCGTCTTGGCCGCATTGACCTCCCCCACACTGACGGCATGCAGCCAGATGCATTTCTTCGAGTTCGTGCGGCGTTCAATCTTCCCGAATCGCTGCGCCCAACCCCGGCGATAGCGTCCATACCTCAGCCGCCGGTACAGAACGACAGGCACAAACGCAAGTCCTGCGAGCAGATAGAGGCAATCCAAAATGAACGGCATCGAACGCCTTTCGATCGTGCGGCACTCTCCCACCACCGTCGCAATGATATGCGTACAAAGGCTTCGTGTCAAATTCCGGTGTGGAGAATTTACCTGGCGCCCTCTCGGTCACGCGCCGCAGCACGGAGTCGCAGGAGACCGGTGGTGACGTCAAGGTTGCAGGGCGGCTACCCAAGCGTCCGCGAAGGCTTGCAAGTCACGGCGATCAATCAGCTCGTCGGTAAAGAAGTCACAGGCCACATTCCAGGTCGGATCGGCAGGAGTCGCGTGCCAGGCCGAGGCGAAGATGGCGAAGTCGGTCACGTCCACCACGTCATCGTAGTTCAGGTCAATGTACGCGTACGGCACGGGATCCGAGACGTGCAAGAAGCCGGCACCGCCGACCGTCGGCTCGAGAACGAGGTTGCGGTTCCAGAAGAAGTTCATGCCGAGAATGCCGTCCAGAGACCCACCCTCCGGAGACTCCATATCAATTACGATGAACGGAACACGCGCAAACTCCATGGCACCGCCCATGGCGTTGATGCGAACGTAGTCAATATAGTAGCCGGATGCCTGAGTCAGCCCTCCAATTCCGCAGACCTCGGCCGTAAAATCGGGCTCCAGCGGGAGATTCAACCTGGCGGCCATATTGGAGCTTATGGTCGAGCCCTGGGCCCCCGTGTCAAGAAGGACCCGCATGGTCTGTACGGGATTCAACGGGCCTATCTCACCGTGGGCCACGCTGAGCTCCGTGTAGAAATTGGCGCCTGTTGGAATGGACATGCTGGAGAGGGACAGTAAGGTGGGCGTCAGCGGCAGCATTTCTCCCAGAATGTCGTCCAGGTCAGGGAACGCATAGTAGCTCGCCGTGGTAACCGGCGAAAGCCCCCCGAGTGCGATGGGGATGCGGCGCGGATAAACGACGGGCGAGGGGCTGTAAAAATCGAAGAGTTCAACGTTCGGGCTGATATACCTCTTGCCACGTACCACGACCTTGCGCGGCTGATCGACGCGGATCTCGGTCGTGTAAAATGCCAGAAGGGGGGTCCCCACCACCGCGCGGATCTCTTCCCCGTTGTCGCAACTGATCTCGGGGGCTGCCAGGCCGCAGACGTTTGTGTGCCCGACGACGCGAGTCAGATCGAGTATTCCATCGGCGTCGATCGCTCCGAGCCCCGCGGTAAAGAACCCCATCGGTTGGGTAATCTGGGCTTCTATCATGCCGCCGGTACCGCCGAGAGGAAATGCGCTTGACGTCAGATTGTTGCCTTCCAGGCCCAGCATCAGTGCGCTCTGGCCTGCCGCCAGGTCGACTACTGAGCCGGTATCCAGAACGCCAACGACGAAGTTTTCGTCAGCCGGCGCATTGAGCTCTCTGCCTACGTATGCTCCTTCCAGAGAGTGCTCCCAGTCAAAATCCTGCCAGGTCCTTGCGTCGGAAGTCGTGATGGCCACCAGGGGAGAGAATCCCATGACCGGCGGCTGCGGATAGGCCAGCGGTTGACTTGCCAGAGCTACGCTGTCGGAATACCCGGATTCCTGGGAATCCGCTTGTATAGACAGGATCCTCAGCCGGTGGGCCAAAGCGGGACGTGGCGACGGTTGTGCGATATTGGCAGTTTCCCCAGCCGGCACTGCACCGGCCTGGAATGCGATCAGATAGAAGCCGGTGATTATCAAACCGAGCGCTGTACGGTGTTCCTTCATAAACTCCTCCCAATTGTCTGTTCTATACGACTTATTATAGCAGAATCGCGCTCCTTGTTCACTGGAAAAGACTTTGCGATGTTCCGTCGGAATCGTCATAACCATGCCGTGTACCGGGTTTTTCGATGCCTCTCGCGGGCGTTGCGACGGCCTAACGCGTCAACCAAGCGGACGCTGTATTTTCCGGTCTTGACGAAATGGGCGTGCTGTAGTATACCGTAAGAGGCAGTTAAGTCCCCGTAGCTCAATGGATAGAGCGTTGGCCTCCGGAGCCAAAGGTTGAAGGTTCGAGTCCTTCCGGGGATATTTTTGTAAGTGCTTTCTATGCAGCATCTTGTGGTTTTCCACTTTTGGGCTTCTTCGTCCGATAACCCATAAAATCGGCAAAGTGGGTCAGAAGTGGGTCAGTTTTGCCGCCGCCCCGGATTTGCTCCAACAGCTTGCCCTGTAGGCGTTTGGCCTTCTCGACGTCCTCATCGTTGACACTGAGATAATACGTCTGCGTGGTGCGCATGTCACTGTGTCCGGC
>JAFGCA010000710.1 GCA_016932895.1 Sedimentisphaerales bacterium
AATCCAGCGGTCGCTGGGGTTCTATACCAGCTCGAACCCGGACGTCAAGCTGTCCCGGGTCATCGCCATGGGAGGCGGCACCAAGCTGCGTGGTCTGCTCAAATATCTCCAGCAGACGCTGCAAATCCCGGTAGAGAAGCCTGACGCGTTCCGGCGTATGGCGATCGCACCGGGCCTGTCCAGCGCCAAGTTCCATGAGAGCGTCGCGGATTTCGGCGTCGTTTACGGCCTCGGCCTGCAAGGGTTGGGCATGGCGCGAATCGAGAGCAACCTGCTGCCCAAGAGCGTCGCTCGTTCGATGGCCTGGGCGGGCAAGACGAAGTACTTTCTGGGAGCGGCCGTACTGTTCCTGGCCGTTTCGCTGATGTGCCTGGGGCGGGTCGGTCTGGACCGGATCGCCTACGCTCGCAACGAGAGCATGCGCAGCATGAACAACAGCGTGGTCAACCGCGCCGACAGCAAGATTAAGGCCGCCGGGCAGTTCGAGCAGCAGCAAATGGAGTTCGCCGAGCGTATCAAGAAGCAATTCGAGAAATTCAAATACCGCGACACGGTCGCCGGCCTCCACGAGCTGGTCATCTCGGCCTTTCCCAATGCACAGAACAACCCCGAACAACGGGGCCTCTACGAAGCGTTCGAGGCCGGAGACGTGCAGGCGGTCATGGAAGTTCCTCGCTCGGAAAGAAAGCAGCTCTTCATTACGAATCTGTCGGTCTACTTCGCGGACGACCTGGCAACCGCCCAGTTCGGCGAGACGGCCGTGATGCGGAAGGATGCCATGATGCAGATGGCCTCCGGGGAGGACGGCGCGGGCTACGAAGATGAAATGATGGCCGACATGCGGGAGATCTACGGCGATGAGTACATGAGAATGATGGGCTATGGCGAAACCAGCGCAGAGGAAAAACACCCCGGTTTCGTCGTAAGCATCGTTGGGTACAGCCCGTTCAAGGACATTGGTGCGTTGCTGGATCCGCCCAATGTAAAGGAAGATCGCCGCCAGTGGGGCTTCGTGACGCGGATGGAGAATCTGAATGCGTTTGTCGATGCGAACAGCCCGTTTCAGTTGTACAGCCGTGAGGCCGCGCATTTCCGGCTGAGAAAGGGCGTCGTGGACCTCGAGCAGGATGTTCCCATGGGCGTCGGTGTCATGGAGATTCTTCCCGAAGAGGGCAGTGGAAAAAGCTCGTCGCCGGGCGCCCGGGCGGCCATGGGCTACGGATTCATCAACTCCGGCACCCAAATTCTGGTGGATCCGATGACCCGGGAGCGAATCAACGCCAAGGTTCTGACGGATCAGTTCGGCAAGCCCAAGTATGATGGCATGGGCAAGCCTCAACTGGAGATTCATGATCACTGGTTCTCTCTGGATTTCAAGCTGGAATGGGCCAAGGCGCCCGCGGATACCGGCGGCGCAAGCAAAACCGGTACGACGTCCGGTCGATAGTGGAAAATGGCAGGCACAGGCAGGTAACTTACGATGGACAAGCCGAACATAGACATCAAGGACATTCTCAGCAAGCTGAGCTTCCTGAAGAACAACCTCGCGCTGATGGTGCCGATTCTCATCGTGATCGTGGCGCTGTTGCTGTTCATTCCGACGCGCATCCTCAAGGGCAAGCTGCGCAGCACTGTGGAACAGGGAAGCGCGCGGACCGCCCAGCGGATCGACGGACTGATGAGGCAGGTGGACGAGGTCGCGCAGGCCCAGGCCTTCGATGAGTACATCGACGCCTACGCGCGCGACGTCAATGAGATCGAGAATCTCATGCTGCAGACCACACAACGCGAATTGCTCAGCTACCAGATCTTCCCCGACACGAATGAGAGTTCGACGTTGCTTTTCGAGCAGTTTGGCCGGCGGTACATCGGCAGCCTCGATAATCTGCTGACGGGTCTGAGCGTTGCCGCACCGCCGACGGACTCGGAAATCGAGGCCGCTTTGCAGAATGCGCCGCGGGCGCCGTACATGTCCGCGCGTCGACCGTCGATGAGCATGTCGGGGCCATCGCGTCCCGGCCAGCGAGGCCGGCGTTTCTCCTCCCGCGGGTTGTTCGGCACCGACCGCAAGATCGTCGATACCATCTGCCTGGAGAAAGCACAGGCGGGCAAACTGTACGTCAGTCCGGTGAATCTGGCCGGTTACACGTACTGGGATGAATGGGTGTTCGAAACCCGCGACGACGCCTATCTGGACTGCTGGTACTGGCAGGTGGGCCACTGGGTGCTCGAAGACGTGTTGGTCGCCGTCGGCAAAATCAATGCCGATGCCGCCAGCGTGCTCGATGCCCCGGTGAAACGACTGATGAGTGTGGATTTCGTCATGAAAAAAGCGGGCCGAAGCATGCGGCGCCGACCGCGAATGTCGATGCGCGGCCGCGGCAGGAGAACCGCCACCGACAAGGACTATCCGACCTACGTCACGAGCGCCAAGAACGGATTGACCGTTGCCTGCACGGGACGATACACCAACGAGGAGATCGAGGTGGTCCACTTCGATGTGCGGGCCATCGTGGCGGCGAAGGACGTCCTGGCGTTTATGGAAGAGTTGTGCAGTGCCAAGGAGCACACGTTCCGGGGCTGGTACGGGCAAGAGCCCCCAAAGACGTACAGGCACAACCAGATCACCGTTCTGGAAAGCAATATGAGCCCGGTCGAACCGATGGACTTCCAGCACGATCTGTATCGCTACGGCGACGATCCGGTGGTGGACCTGGACTTGATCTGCGAATACATCTTCCAGAAGGCGGCCTATGAGGAGATCAAGCCGGAGCAGGTCAAGACGCATCAAGCCGGTGAGGAAGACACGGGAAGAAGACGATAGGACAGCGTACCTGGGGCCTTGGGAAATAACGGGATAAGCCATGCGCGATATTTTGAAGAAAATCGGCATCTTTTGTGAAAACCACGTCGAGAAGATCGTTCTTGTGATGGTGGGCCTGGTTTGCATTTGGCTTTTCTTCACGCGGGTGACCTTCAGTCCCAACGTCGTGTCGGTGGGAGACAAGACGTTCAGTCCGGGGCAGATTGACGACTACGTCAAGGCCAGAGCCGACGAGCTTCAGCAGCGGCTTGCCGGCAGCAGTGGGCCGGGAACGGCGGAGAAGCCCTACACGCCGCGCACCACGGGACCGATCGGCCCCAACGAACCGGTGAACATTTTCGGGCGCCCGTTGCCCCGGGGCTTTGCCGGCGTGTTCGATTCGCCACTGAGCTACCTCGAGCTGGATGCCGTGCCGCCGCAACCCAGTCGCGGGGGCGCGGGCCGGTTTCTCGCCAAGTACACCCTCCCGCAGATCGGAGGCGTTACGAATGTGGCCGCCAATCACATCCGGGCCGCGGCCTGGGTCCCTTTGCAGGAAGTGACCCCGGAGGCGACCTACGACAAGGCTGAGGTGGAACCCAACGACATCGATCTGGTGACCGTCGAGGCGCAATTCGACGTCGCCTCGTTGTACCGTCAGTACCAGGCCCACTTTGCCGGGGAGGAAGTGGCCAAGGACGAGTGGCGTGACCCGTGTCTGGCGGACCCGATTTTCGCGGCCGTCCAGTTGCAGAGGCAGGAGCTTCTGGCCGATGGGACCTGGAGTCCCTGGCAGGAAGTGCGTCGCACCCGGGTGGACCCGTATCAAGAGCTCTTCCAGTCGCTTGACCGTGTCGAGGACCTGCCTCCGGGCGGCGTTGAGGTCCGGCTGATGCAATTCGACCGCAAGGACATCGCCATGCAGCTTCTCCAGCCGGAAGCCTATCAGATCGCTTCCGCCGAAGAAGACTGGTTCCCGCCGAGCTTCTACGACAAGTTCAAACAGATGCAGAAGAAAGTCGAGATGGAGGAGAGACGCAAGGAGCGTGAAGAGAAGCGGGATCAGCAGGAGCAGGACATCGGCCGACGTCGCACCGCGGCGGGAGGAACCGCAGGCAGCCGGGGCACGACCGGCACCGGCGCCGGCGGGCGCTTTCGCACCAACCGGGCCGGGGGCGGTGCCGGGGATGCGATGTACAACCGAGGAAGCCGCACACGCGGACGCAACGACCGCACCGGGGCCCCCGGAACCGATCCTCGCAGCCGTTCGGGCCGACGAGGACGAACGGGCGCCGAAGACCCGATGTACGGCGAAATGTACATGGACCCCGACGGGCTGGACGGCCGACGCGGGCCGTCGACCGACGAAGTCTACTGGGAGTTCTCCGAGAAGCTCATGAACTACGCCACCGACCTGACCAAACTGGACGAACCGTTGTTGTTCTGGGCGATGGATGATTCGGTCGAGCCCGGCAACACCTATCAGTATCGCGTTCGCATCGGTGTGTTCAATCCAGTGGCCGGGACCGATCGTTTGGCCGAAGAGGACGCCGACAAGAAGAATCAGGTCATCCTGTGGAGCGATTTCTCCGAGGTGACCAAGCCGCAAAGGATTCCGGAGATGCTGTACCTGTTCGCCAAGGACGTGCAGGAACAGACCAAGACCGCCGTGGTCGAGGTGGCTCGGTACACGTTGGGCTATTGGCGCAGCGAGGATTTCAAAGTCAAACCCGGGGAAGTGATTGGCAAGGAAGTAGAGCCCGAGATCGAGGAAGACACGAGATCGTCGCGCCAGGCCCCGACCGGGCGAATCACCGACCCGTTGTATGCCCGGAGCATGGGCATGGGCCCCGGGGGGGGGCTGGGAGCGCCGAAGCCGCGGGGCATGATGGGGCCCGATGACGTCTACATACCGGAAATGATAGACTATCGCACGGGCAAGGTGCTCGTGGACCTCGTGCAGGTTAACGACTGGGGCACGCCTCCCAATCTCCAGCCGCGCGGCTACCATGAGATGCTGTACACCACCGACGGCCTGACCATCGAGCACATGCCCGTGAAGAGTGGGAACTGGTCTAAGGACCTGCTGACGACCTACCAGTACGTCGCCTCGGAGAAGCGCAAGGAGCCGCAGCCGTTCCGCGATTTCAAGAAGGGCGGGCTGCGCGGCCGTGGCGGTCGGGGCGGCAGGATGGATGGCTACGAGGGCATGGACGGGATGTACGACGAAATGATGTACATGCAGGACGGCCTCTACTAACAAGGGCCTGCCCGCGGTCGCCTCAGGATCGCCGGACGGACCGGGGCGATGGCGGACGAAAAGCCGGACGCCCCCCCCCCGGACGTTAATCGAGATAAACAGAGCCGTCTCAGGCGAGACGGCTTTTTTTCTGCCTGGGTTACCGGCGGCCGAGCGAACCGAGAGCCCCTCCTCGAACGGGGCCGATCCGCCGCGCGCTGCGCCGCGAACGCACGGGCCCTCTCATTTCCCTCCTAAGAGTCGGACAACGGGGAGAGAATTGGGAAAAAATACGTATTTCTACGGATAGACACGTCGCGAAAGGCTCATCTATACTGCCTTGCGGATGAGGGTGGCGGAATGGTACAGGGGAAAAGATCGCCTCACTTGATCCTCTGGGGGTAGTTTGTCACACGCAAGGCTTTTTTGCATTGCGCCGATACGTTTTTCTCGCGTCAAGAAATCAGTTGCTTGAAACGGTTGCAGCGCCTGGGGGGCCGTACGATGCGCGCAGAGAGAGAAACGCACGCCAGATCCGAACGGACTCGGTATCCACCGGGAGAATCGAAGGACCCTTTCGAATACGCATCAACCTCAGGACACGCCGGGTGTCGACGGGTACCGAAGCACGACGGTCATGCGTGCGGTGCAAAGGCCGGCCGACGGCCCCATGTCGCTCCCGCAAGTGCCCCGAAGTCTACGAAAGGAGGTGCCGCCAGATGAAAACGCTGGACCAATGGTGATCGCGTAAGGAGACCATTTTTACAGATCAAGGAGGCACACCATGAGAAAGCTACTTGCAATTTCGATTGCCCTGGCTCTCGGGACCGCGTCGAGCGCGGCCTACGACTTCCAGGGAGGCGACGCAGCCGATATGGCTTCTGCTGACAGCATTCTGGATATCGTGTTCATCTCCGATACGAGCGCGAGCATGAGTGACGATATCGACAACATCAGTAACAGCATCCAGGCTGCCCTTAACAACATGGATTGTCCCCTAGGGGACATCTGGGTTCGGGCCAATCTCTTCGGCATCGGTGGCACCAGGTCTGCGTTTACGCCGTCCGTTGCCAACTATCTCAATGGCTTGTACAGCCCCGATCCCTCGTATGCCCACAATCACTCAGAGGACGTCGCTCCGGCAGCCACCGACGTGATAACCCTTTACAATTGGGATCCGTCAGCCGCTACGGGGGGCCAGAACTACTTCGAGGCCGTCGTCACCATTGGAGACGAGGGCACGGACAACGGCTGGCCCGTGAATGCTTCGGATTACGCAACGGCGTTCACTGCCAATCAGACAGCGATCGCCAACGGTGTCTTTCTTTTTGCGTGGCAGGGATCGCCCTATTACGGTGGTTCATACGAGCCGATCCGCGATCTCTTCACCGCCATGGCAGAGGGCGGACCGCTGGGCGGATATACGTACGGCGCCACGGGCGGCGCGTATATCTATGACCCCGGTGCGGCAGGTGTTCAGGGAACGCTGGAGCAACTGTTCTGCACGGCCGGCAGCGGCGGTACGGATAGAATTCCCGCCCCGGGTGCAGTGTTGCTTGGCAGTATCGGCATAGGTCTGGTCGGGTGGATGCGAAGGCGCAGGACTCTCTGAGAACATGAAAACCGTTTCTTCATCAAAGGGCTGCCGGGGCGAGTTGCAGCCCTTTGTTTTGGCGCCGGTTACCGGTCGTATCCCGGCGCGACGCCGGCTCGGGAGGCGGTGACGTCGGTTCCGGCGCGAGGGCCGGGCGGCCCCGGTTCAGAGGATGCGGCGGGCCGCCGGCAGGCGGCGAATGGCGGCGGCGAGGGCAAAGCAGAGCGGCACTGCGATCGCGACGACAAGGGCGAATTTGAGTAACGCATAGAGCCGGAGGTCTCGAACGGCCAGGGTCAAGAGAATCAGGACGGGGGCATGAATGATGTAGGCTGTGTAGCTGGAGGCCGAGGTCTCCTCTGCAAGCGCGCTCTGGCGATTGAAACGCTCCCGGAAGAGGACGAGCAGGGCCGCCATGACGGAGAGTCCCACGAGTTGCTCCCACATCGCATAGGCGAAAGCTTGCCAGTGCAGCCCTCCGATGAATCGGGAGACATCGCCGCCGGCCGCTCCGCCGAGAACAACCATGAGGGGAAAGACAACCAGGACCAGAACGCTCGCCAGGACCAGGCATGGCCTTGCCGTGGCAGCCGGCAGTCTCGTGAACCAGTCCTGCCGGTACGCGACGACGCCGACAGCGAGCATGGCAATGTATTGAGCGAAGAAAGGAAACTGGAGATTGAGCCGCGCGAAAGCCCAGCCGACAGGCAGCCGGATGCGCACGACGAAACTCAGCACGCCCAGAAGCATGGCGAATGCCAGCATGGCCTTGAGGCCCGGTGGTCGGATCTGTCGGTCGGTGCTGCGCGTGGGCCGCTTCCGGACGGCGCGGCATGCGGCATAGACGACAGCGAAGATCAGCAGCGTCTCGACGAACCACAACGGGCCGCTGCCGATGTGAAACGACGTGTAGTAAGATACGAGAAACTCCCGAAACGTGCCGTCGATATCGAGCGCACCGGCCTGCACCAACGGATAGGCTTGCAACGGATGGATGATGAACTCGTAGATCAGCAGCGGGACGCCCAGGCGCAGGAAGCGGTCGCGCAAGAACGGCCCAGGGCCCTTGCGGTCATAGGAGCCCGGGGTAAAGAAGGCCGCGATCAAGAACAGAAGGCCCATGAAGAACGATTGGGCGGTTGCGTTGTACCAGGTCAGCAGCATCGCAGTGAGCGTATCGGCGCGGCCTTCCTTGTAAAACCACCCGCCCTCGCCGCCGTACGTGGTCGAGAGATGCAGTACGATCACCATCGCGACCAGCAGGATACGCAGGTTGTCGACAAACAGCAGCCGGGATCTTCTCATAGGGTGTCTCAAGCGTGACCTTTGCCGGGCCCTCCCGACACATTTTCATTCCCGAGGGCGCGTGTCCCGTCACAGCGACTTCAGGTCCTCGGCTTCTTGATGGGCCAGGGCTGGACGCCGCAGCGCTTCGCCCAGGCGTCGTACAGGCTCTTCAGCGTCGCGACCTTCTTCGGATGTGTCCCGGCCAGGTTGTTCAACTCCGTGCGGTCGGCCTCCAGGTCGTAGAGCTCCCACGCGCCGCCGTGGGCCGAGACGAGCTTCCACTTGCCCTGACGCACCGCCCGGTTGCCCTCGTGCTCCCAGAAGATCGCGTCGTGCCCTCGGCGCATGCCGTCCCGGAAGATCGGCAGCAGGCTCTTGCCCTCCAGTGGCGTCACTTCTTTGCCCTTGTGGGTCTTGGGGTACTCCGCGCCGGCGGCATCGAGACACGTGGCCATGACGTCGATGATGTGACCGACCTCGGGGGTCAGCGTTCCGCCCTTGCTGATCACCGCGGGCCAATAGGCGATAAACGGCGTGGCGATTCCGCCCTCGTGGACCCAATGCTTGTACCGGCGAAACGGCGTATTGCTCGCGTTGGCCCAGGACAGCCCGTAGCTCATGTACGAATCGACGCCGCCCGGAGGCAGTCCGTTCTTGCGGTTGTCGAATCCCCTCGGTCCGCCTTCGGCGCAGCCCCCGTTGTCGGCCAGGAACATCACCAGGGTGTTGTCCTCGGCGCCGATCTCCCTGATCTTCGTAAGGACCCGCCCGATGCCGTAGTCCATGCGTTCGATCTGGGCCGCATAGACCGCCATCTTGTGGTCCATCAGTTCCTTGTCTTTCTCATCGGCCCAGGGCCACGTCTGCTTGTCGCGCGGCGTCAGCTTCCACGTGTCACGAATGATCCCCATCTCGATCATGCGCCGGCGGCGGCTCTCTCGCAATCGATCCCAACCGTCGCAGTACTTGCCTTTGTACCTGGCGATATCCTCGGGCCAGGCGTGCAGCGGCCAGTGCGGCGCGGTATACGGCAGATACAGGAAGAAGGGGTTCTCATCCCGCCCGTATCGATCGATGAACTTCACCGCGTGATCGCTGAAGGCGTCGGTGACGTAGAAACCTTCCTTCGGCGGCTGGTAGAGTTGGTCGTCCAGGGCCATCTGACGCCGGACGCCCTTGGCTTTGGCCTTGGTCGGGTCGAAATAGTTGGCCCCTCCGCTGATCAGGCCGAAGTAGCGGTCGAAGCCCCGGTCGGTCGGCCAGTGCGGGCGCGCCTCCCCGACGTGCCACTTGCCCGACATCAGCGTGCGATAGCCCGCCGGCTTCAGTGCTTCGGCAATCGTCACGCAGCGGTCGTTCAGATAGCCCTGGTACGCGGGATAGCCCCGGTCCCCCACCATGTGACCGATGCCGGCCTGGTGCGCGTACAGCCCCGTCAACAGGGAAGCCCGGGTGGGGCAGCACCGCGCCCCGTTATAAAACTGGGTGAATCGCAGCCCACCTGCGGCCAGCCCGTCGAGGTTCGGCGTGTGGACCTCGCCGCCGTAGCAGCCGATGTCCGAGAACCCCATGTCGTCGGCCATGATCAAGACAATGTTGGGCCGCCTGGCGGTGCGGGATCGGGCCCGTGCGCCCGCAACCCATCTCGGCAGTACCGACGATACACCGGCCGCCGCGGTCAATTGAAGGAACTGACGTCGATTCATGTGGTGCTCCGAAGAAATTCCGCTGTTGCGTTCATGTCCACCGCAGCCCGTCGGCGGCGAGCGAATCGATATTGGGCGTCTCGATCTCGCCGCCGTAGCAGCCGATGTCCGAGAACCCCATGTCATCGGCCATGATCAGCACGATGTTGGGCCGGCGGTCAGCCGACGGCCGGGCGGCCAGCTTCGGTGCGAGGCACCCTGCCAGAGGTAGTGACGCCGCACCAAAGCTGACGGCCCCGAGGAATTCACGGCGCGTGCTGCACGACGAACTCATGGCTCCCCTCGCGTCTTGGGATCTACTATGTGTTGTACATGTCGTCGAAGGATTCATGGGCGCTGACGACGGCGGCCCGCATCATGTCCTCGGCCTTGGCGGTTTCACGCGCGGTCAGAGCCGTCATGAGGGCGTTGGTGTCGAGCTCTCGGGCCGCGTTCTCGCAGGCTTCCCAGCTCAGGACGCTGCGGATGACGCGGTCGATGCCTTGCTGGGCGTTGTCGTAGGCGCGGGTCTGCATGTCGTGACCCTTCCAGCGGGCATACCCGGCCTGCTGGATCAGTCCCGCGATGGCGACGTTCATGCCGTTGACGCGGGCGCCGTGGTCGATGTCGTACTTGCCCGGGCCGCCTAAGATGATGCCGTCGTTGTAGCCCTGGCTGTTGAGGTGCATATGGACACACATGCCGTTGTCGAGCTCTTCGACGGTGTCGTACACGTGGTCCAGACCGATCATCTCGGAGTGCCCGAACTCCTTGTTGACGCCCTTCTTCTCGATGTTGACGCCGAACTCCTTCTCGACCCTGTACCAGAACAGCAGGGCGCTGGCGACGGTCGGGATGAGCATGGCGGGGTGTCCCTCGTTGGGTTTGGGCTCGAAGCCGATGTAGAGCTCGCCGCCCTTCTCGGCCTCATACTTGCACAGGCCGGCGACGCTCTCCTTGAGATTCTGGTACATCTGCTTGATGCCGACGGTGGCGATGTCGTAGCCGAACGAGCCGTTCCAGATCACGCAGGCCGGGGCCTTCTCCGGATGCCAGGCCTTCTTGAGTGTGGTATAGGCCAGATCGACCGTTCGGGTGCCCAGGTCCTCGGCCGCCTTGCGCTCGTTCGGGTCGAGCGAGGCGATGCCGCCGTAGCCGAAGTGCGTGTGCGCGCCGGGCGTGATCATCGCTAAGTAGAGCTTGTTGTCCACCAGGGCGTCCGCCACGGCCGCGGCGTTGTCGTCGTCGACCTCCGCGTCGTAGTGCATCTCGATGCCGAGCACGACGTTATCCGGGATGCGAGACCGGATCTTCTGGGCCACGAGCTGGATCATCTCGGGTGTGCCGAAGCCGCCGCCCCATTCCGGCCGCATATCGCCGGGCACAAAACCGCCCTTGCCCGGGTTGAACGTCCATCGGCATATGCTGTGCAACGATTTCTCTGCCATTTCTATAACTCCTTTTCAAAACTAACCTTGCAGTCGTTTGTCATGTCTCACGGGCCACCACGGGATGATACGGCCGGGTCAATACTACGCCAGAATCCATCCCGAGTAAACCGCAAAAACCGCCGTATCGAATCGAGAAGGACCGTTGGCATCTCCGCTCCGCCCACGAACCGGCGGATTGGACGCTACACTTGCGGCGAGGAAGCGGTCTTGCGCGTCTCAGGGGTTGATTTTGGATTTGCTGGCCTGGGGGGTTCCGCCGTAGGCGCCCATGTTGATGACGCCGGCGTGGGGGGCCGGCTCGGCGCCGACCGGGCCGGTCGGATCGCCTGCGTCGATGCAGGGACTGGTGACAGCGTCGTTGACCCAGCTTTCGCCGGGCGGGTACCAGCGTCCGGCCTCGGATTGCAGATGATAGTCGCCGTCGCTCCAGACCGCCCCGGCGTATTCGGGATCGACAGCGGTGCCGGGCTCGTCGGGCGCGGCCCAAAAACCGCGCTGGGCGAACAGTGGATTTGCGTCGAGGTTGCCCGGACCGGGCCAGCCGCCGGCGACGTTGGTGTGACTGATCGCCAGGTTGCTGTCACCATCCAGAAGGATTCCGGCCGAACCGGCGAGGCCCACAATGCAGTTCGTCATCACAACGTCGCTGTCAAGCAACCACACCGCCGCGCCTTCTTCGGACACATGGTTGTCCACGATCGTGCAGTTGACCAGCGCGACGGCGCTGTCGGTGCAATACACGGCCGCTCCGTTCCGGCCCGTGGCTCGGTTGCCGACCATTAGACAGTGGGCCACGGTCGGGCTGCTGCCCCTGCAAGCCATGGCTCCGGCCAGCCTTCCGCCGCCCCGGGTGATGACAAAGCCCATCAGCAGGCAATTCGGGTCCGCCCCTCTGACGAAGCTCACCACCGGCTCGGCTTGGCGTCCTTCAATCACGGGATAGCCAGCCCGGCCCGACCCGTTTGGATCGATGCCCGTCACGGTGATGCTCTTGCCTGAAAAACGGATGTTCTCGGCATAGACCCCGGGACGAACGAACACGGTAGAGCCCTCGGCCGCTACGTCGATCGCCTCCTGAATCGTGTCGAAGGGGTGCTCGGGCGTACCGTTTTCCTGCGGATCGCTCCCGGTGGCATCGGCCGGGGCGGGATCATGGGCGGCGTTGTCATCCACACAGACAACATCCAGCGCGCTAATGAAGTTCGCCCGAATCTCGTAGTGTTGAAACATCGCCAGCGACGCGGGATTGGCGGTTGTCCCCCAGCCTCCGCTCCAACCGATGAACACAAAGCCCGGGTCGGCCAGCGCCTCCAGGGACACGGCGTCGCCGTCCCAATAGAAGAAGTCTCCTTCCCCGGGACAGACCACCGCGCCGCCAGGGGTGGACGAGAGCTTGAGCCGCCAGCGGTCACAGGGATGCTCGATCTTTATGCCCGGGTTGTTCGACCGAATCGCGGGAATGTGTGTCTCGCAGGATTGCGGATTCAGAGGGTTGCGTCTGAGATCGAGGCGCTTGAGGCCCTGCAACTCCGCCAGAGCCGAGATGTCACTGATTTGATTGTCCTCCAGATCGAGCACTTCCAGAAAGATGAGTCCCGAAAGCGCGGCGACATCGGGGATCATATTGCCGTCCAACAGCAGCGTACGCAAGCTGGTCAGCCCCGACAAAGGAGAGATGTCGGAGATTTCGCAGCCATACAGATGCAGCACTTCCAGGTTGGCCAGTCCGGACAAGGGGGACAGGTCGCTGATGTCGTTGAGGGGCACATGCAACTCGTATAGGCCGGTGAGGCCGGCAAGAGGCCCAACATCGGTGATGTCATTGTCGCGGAGAATCAGCGTCTTGAGATTCGTCAGTCCCGACAGAGGGGAAAGATCGCTGACGAAGTTCCGATGAAGGTCCAGGTGTTCCAGCGCCGTCAGGCCCGACAGGGCAGAGAGGTCGTGAATCTCATTGATGGAAAGAGACAGCTCCTTCAGGTGGATCAATCCCGCCAGAGCGCTGATGTCGGTGATGCGATTCAGACGCAGCCAGAGGACCTCCAGATTCGTGGCGTACTCGAGGCCCGTGACGTCCACGATATCGCAGCGAATGCACCGCAGGTCGGTGAGGGTGAGCATGTCGTTCGGGGTGGGCTCGGGGATCCACAGGGCCTCCTCCACGGCCGCCTGGAGATGCGGATCGGCAAAGTAGACCGGTTCCTCGGCACAGACCATGGTGCAGAGCAATAGCAGGACCAACGAATGCTTCAACTGCATCACGTCCTTCTCCCATACAGGCTGCTTCTGGCGGGACACCCACGGCGCCCGGCTACAACGAGCGCGTTCACTTAGTATACTAAAACAAGCCTTTTCGGGGCAAGAAAATTTGTGACCGCGTGACAACGTGCGTTACACTTCGGCTCCGTCGCCGACGGATTCCTGCCATCGGTGGATTTGACCGGTGAGCCGGCCGACGACGTCGCGATGTCGGACGGAATCGAACAGGTTGGCGGTCTCGCCCGGATCGTCTCTGAGGTTGAACAACTGGGATTTGTCCCTGTCGCTGAGGCACAGCTTCCAGCCGTCGGGCGCGATGACCGCCCGGCTGCGTTCCTGCTCCAGGTGCTTTTGCTGCTGCTTCGAGGCCAGGCGGGTCCCGCCGGGCTTGACCTTCATCGCCCCGCTGTCGGGATTCCATTCGATGAAAACGTGCTCCGGCGCAGCGTCCCGCCCCTTCATTAGCGGCACCAGGCTCCGGCCGGGCAGGCGCGCGGCCCGGGGTTGTCCCATCAGGTCCAGAAGCGTCGGGACCATGTCGATCTGGCTGACCGGCTCGCGCACCAGCCGGCCCGCGCTTTGCGGTACGCGCACCAACCACGGAATTCTGACCGCCTCCTCGTACATGACGCTCTTCTCCACCATGTGGTGCGATCCCATCATGTCGCCGTGGTCGCTCGTATACACCACGATCGTGTCGTCGGCCAGTCCCAATTCCTCCAGCGTCGCGAGAATCGCGCCGACGCTGCGGTCGACCTGTGTCACGAGCCCCCAGTAGCGCGCGATCAACTCCCTGATGTCCCGCTCGCTCGCCCCGTACTTGGCGCGACAGCACTCGCGCATGATGCGATACCGCAGCGGCTCGTTGTCCTCCAACGGATCGCGGAAGTTGCCGGGCAGCTCGACCTCCCGGGGATCGTGCTCGTCGTCCAGCGGTCCGAAAAACGGCATGTGCGGCTCGAGGAAATTGACGTAGAGAACAAACGGCTCGCGCCGGTGCCGCCGGAGGAAATCGCACGCCTTCCTTTCCAGAAATGCGGGCTTGCAATGGTCGAGGGGCCGGCGGGCGGCAAAACTGCGGCTGAACTTCCCACCGCCGTCGGGCTCGTATCCCCGCTCGACCAGGAACTGGTGGTAGTCGCTGCGCGCCTCGCGGCTGCGTCCTTCGCTGTAATAACGACTGTAGCCGTCTTCAATCGCCACCCATTCCCGGAAACCGTGCTGGGCGAAAATCTCGTCGCCCAGGTGCCACTTGCCCATGTAGGCGGTGTGGTAGTCCGGATCGGCCAGCAGCTCCGGCAGGCACGGGACGTCGGAGGGCAACGGGACGTTGTTCTTGATACACCCGGTAGTGTGCGGCCAGAGCCCCGTCATCACGGCCGAGCGGTTCGGCGTGCACACCGGCTGCGTCACGTACGCGTTGCGAAAGACCGCGCTCTGCCGGGCCAGCCGGTTCAAGTGCGGCGTGTGAATCCGTCGATTGCCGTACGCCGCCATCGTGTCGGCCCGCTGCTCGTCCGTCCAGAGAAACAACAGATTCGCCTTGCGCTCTTGCCGAACCGGTGTGGCCGGTCGGGGCCGCGCCGCGGCCGCCCCGGTCAGCGCCAGCCCCGCCGCCGCCTTCACGAACTCCCGCCTGCTCGTAACCCCACGCATGTCCAGCCTTTCAATCTGCCGTCGCCAATCAAACCGCCGATACCAGTCCTCCGTCATTGCGAGCGAAGCGAAGCAGTCTATACTCGCACGATTCATGAAACACGATTGTATCGTACCGCCGCCCCGGAAAGCAACCATGGTCAACGCCCGGGGCCGGGGCAGCGGCTCCGTTTGTCTTGCCCGGGACCTACATTCACTTTAGAATGACACCCAATCGCATCCTGACAGTCCAGTCGAAAGGAGGCAGACCGATGAAACGCAACATGCTGATTGGGAGGCAAGTGACATCATGGCGAGTGCGATAGACCGGCGAACGTTTCTGAAATGGATGGGCAGCGTCTCTCTGGCGGGCTCGGCGCTCGGCAAGGTCCGGGCTTCGGCGAGGCAGGCGGTTCGGCGGCCGAACGTCCTGCTGGTCCTGTGTGATGACATGGGGTATTCGGATCTGGGCTGCTTCGGCTCGGAGATCCAGACGCCGAACCTGGACCGGCTGGCCGCCAACGGTCTGCGCATGACGCAATTCTACAATGCGGCCCGCTGCTGTCCCACCCGGGCCTCGCTGCTGACGGGCCTGTACCAGCATCAGGCCGGCGTCGGCGCGATGGTCGGCAACCAGGGCACGCCGGCCTACCAGGGGTTCCTCAACGACCGGTGCGTGACCATCGCCGAGGCTCTGAAAGGGGCGGGCTACCGCACCTACATGTCCGGGAAATGGCACGTCGGCGACGAGCGGGGACACTGGCCGCGCGACCGGGGCTTCCAGAGGTACTTCGGCCTGATCAACGGCGCGAGCAACTTCTTCAACAACATCTACTACCGTGACCCGTCGAAGCAGCAGACCATCCTGCTCGACGACCGGCCCTTCGAGGTCCCGCCGACCACCGAGCAAATGTGGCAGCGCAACGAAGGGTTCTACATGACCGATGCCTTCACCGATCACGCGCTGGAGTTCCTGGACGGGCACGAGGGCTCCGCCGACCCGTTCTTCTTGTACCTGGCCTACACGGCGCCGCACTGGCCGTTGCATGCGTTCCCGGAAGACATCGCCCGGTATCGCGGCAAGTACAAGGTGGGCTGGGACCGCCTCCGCCAGGCGCGCTACCGACGGCAACAGGAGCTCGGCATTATCGATGCCTCGGTCAAGCTCTCGCCGCGCCATCCCGAGGTCCCGGCCTGGGAACAGGCCTCCGACGAGATGAAGGAAGAGTCCGACCTGGAGATGGCCATCTACGCGGCCATGATCGACCGGATGGATCGGAATCTCGGACGGGTCGTTGAGAAGCTCAAGGCGACCGGGGCGCTGGCCGACACGCTGATCCTCTTCCTCTCCGACAACGGCGGCTGCCACACGACGCCGAAATTCAAGCATCTCACCGGCGCCCCCGGCGGGCCGAATTCCTTCCCGTGTTACGGCTACATGGGCGCCAACGTCAGCAACGTTCCGTTCCGAAAGCACAAGCAGTTCATTCACGAAGGCGGCATCGCCACGCCCATGATCGCGCACTACCCGCGCCTGATCGAGGGCGGGCGCATCGACAACCAGCCCGGGCACATCATCGACATCATGCCCACGCTCCTGGATCTCGGCGGGGCGTCCTATCCCGCGGTCCGCGCGGGCAAAGCGACGTTGCCTCTCCAGGGCATCAGCCTCCGCCCGGTCTTCGAGGGCAGGACGCTCGCGCGCGCGGATCCGCTGTTCTGGGAGCACGTGGGCAACCGCGGCGTCCGCATCGGCGACTGGAAGCTCGTGGCCGCCAAGCCGGACCTCCAGTGGGAACTCTACGACCTCAAGCAGGACCGGGCCGAGCTCAACGACCTGAGCGACAGGTTTCCGCAAAAGAAGCAGGAGCTGCTCGCTGTCTACGAGGAATGGGCCCGGCGGAACCATGTCAGGCCCTGGCCGCGAAAGAAGCAGAAACGCTGATCCCGGCGGCCTTCTCTTTCGCGGGAATCGAAGGGGCCACGCGGTTCGGGCGCGTCAGGCGCCGGCCACCCTCATGACCGCCAGGACGGCGAGCAGGCAGAGTACAAGCACGGCGGCCCTCACGATCCGCATGGATCGCGTCGTCGGCTTTATCACCGTCCAGACAAAGCCGAAAATGGCCGCCGTTAACAGCAGCCGCAGAAAAAACAATACGATATCCGCAATCATTCAACTATTATATCCCATTTTAACATAGCGTGTCAAGTTCATTTTACCTATTTCAACGAGCGGCGGTTTCAAACACCGGGGGGCCCGCGCAGGGCGACGTGCAGGTGAGACCGACCCGGCACGTGCGCCGAGCCGAAAGCCGTCCGGGAGGTGCTACGTCTTCGCGTGGGGGCCCGTGCAGAGCAGCAAAAAATATTTCGCCGGCGGCCCGGCGCCTGCCCCGCACCGCGGAACGGGCCCTGGCGATACTGGTAGGGCTGTTAGAGGTCTACTATGGCAAGAAAAAGGCCATCCCATAAGTCGTTCTATACGGCAAATATCCATAAAATAGCGCCATCCCGGCTAAAGAAATCCGTCGGCATGCGCCGAGAAGCATGCGATGGGATATGTCGTGTTTTCGAACGTGTTGGGAATCCGTTGTAGGAGAAATGGTCATGCAGTACCTGCAGGAATTGAAAAAATGGCTTGGTGAGATCACGGAAATTGCTCTGTTGCTGGTGGCCCTGGGGATCGTGATCGAGATCCTCTTCGGCCAGAGGGTGGCGTTCTTCGGTGGGGTCGTGGCGAATCTGACGACCCTGCTGAACACGCTCGGTGAGAACGGCCTGGTCGGGCTGATTGCCCTGGCGATTATTCTCTTCCTCTTCCATCGCAGGAAGGCCGTGGCGTAGATGCTGAATCTCAGCGGTGAACGGTGCGGGCGGCCCGCCGGCGCGGGCCGCTATCGTTCATCGGTCCCGCTGCGGTCCGTCATACGGATCGTCTTGCCACGCCCCCGGACAGGATCGCCACAGAGCCCGCATCGCACAGCCAACGACGCGATCGCGCAGGCTCGCGCGACGCCCGGAGCAGAGCAAGCCGAAAACCGCGCGTCAGCCGTGACCCTGCCGATGCTTGGTCGCGTGCGTGCCCTCTGCGATGCGCCTGTTCCTGCTGCTGGTATACTTCCATTCCGCCAGCACCCACAGCAGACTGCACAGGATCGAGATCGCGCAGACCACGGCGATGGGCATGAACGCCTCCAATTGCGGCAGGTCGATCCGCGGCGCCAACGTTCGCAGGTCCGGCGGTTCGGCAAGTGTCTTGAGCCATCCGGTCATGATATCCTCCTTGACCCTCTGGAACCAGGACAGTGCCCATAGCCTACCGACGCCGTCTCGGGAATTCCACAGTTTTATTTGCTCTGCCCGTGCGTAACGCGCCGGTGCTCTGCCCGTAGTCTCGGCGCGGGTATGTGGGGGGGCTGCCTCCGTCATTGCCGCCGCTGATGCACCCGCGGCGCCCACTCCGGAAACGTCTCACGGCTTGCATTCCCGCGACCTTCCGTGCCGAAAAAGGAACGGCAAGGCAGTAGGAATAGCCAAATTCACGCACCACCTTAGAACCCAATCCCGGTGACATCGAAAAAATTCTTATCTCTTTGTCGGGCGCGACTTGCGCGCATCGCGCCGATGGCATTTCTCATTTTTTTCGCAAAATTCGTGCAGCTTTTCGCTAAGTACGGAGGACGTCGTTTTTTCGACGGCGTCGTGGGGACGGGAGGATCGGAGGCGTCGGGCGGTCCCGCGCGGTCTCGGAGGCGGCAATCGCAAGCCCTGAAGGGTAGCGATCGCGTTGAAGACCCGACGCTGCGACAACTGTGTGTACGCCAACCCCCTGGCCTGCGGCGACGAGACCCTGCTGGTCTGTGCCAACACCCCGGCCGCACCGGGCCGGCTCGTGTGCGTCCAGCCCGACGGCGCCTGCCGCTGCTTCCGCAGGAAACGTCCGCCCGTGCTCCGTCTGCCCCCGCCCGAACCGCCCAACGACGAGATCCGTTACATCCCGCTGACCCGCGGCAAGTTTGCCATCGTCGACGCCGCCGATTACGAGAGTCTCAGCCTGCACAAGTGGCTCGCCAACGGCGATGAGAAACGCGGCTTCTACGCCGCACGCCGAGTCGGAAACAAGCTGGTGCTCATGCACCGCGTCATCATGAATCCGCCCGACGGGACGGTCGTCGATCACGTCAACCGCAACAGCCTGAACAACCGCCGCTGTAACCTGCGCATCTGTACGCAGAAGGAAAACTCACGCAACGGCCGGCCCAGCCGCCGCTCCACCTCCCGCTTCAAAGGCGTCTATTTCCACAAGAAGACCCGAAAATGGATTGCGACCATCGGCTATAACGGCAAGACGATCCACCTCGGCTCCTTCGACGACGAAGTCGAAGCCGCCAAAGCCTACGACCGAAAAGCCTACGAACTCTTCGGCCACTTCGCCTACCTGAACTTCCCCGAAGAAATCAACCAAAACCCCGAGAAAGACAAACCGTGACGGCCCGAACGAAATTAACGCAATCCCGCCCGGACTTTTTTCTTGGCGCCGGGCTTGTTCTGGCCGATGCTGCTGACAGAATCACCGGGCCTTTGTACGGACTGGCTTCAACAAGACGCGAAATGGCGGATACATTGGCTTATACTGCTTGCGGTTGCAGAAAAT
This sequence comes from Sedimentisphaerales bacterium, assembly GCA_016932895.1. The sequence goes on from JAFGCA010000710.1 coordinate 19,608, forward strand.
CATTGTCACGTAGAGTCGAAGTCGTATTATTATGCCAAGGTAGCTTGTTGGATTCTTCCTGTGTCGCTGCCTGTGCTTGGTTATCGGATACCAGCAATCTCAGTGGAACTCGCAGAGATCGATGATGGCAGAATCACGTTTAAAACACTTTCACGAACAGTTGCACTGGCCAGAATCGGAGAAGATTTTTAATCCGTCTGGTGCAGGGCCCTCTGTATACGCAAGGCTGGCGCGGCAGAAGATCGAGCAACCTTTACGTCGGTATATGAAGTCGGATGGAGTGGCTGTCGGCGTTCTGATGGGGGCACCGTGCGCGGATGGTTCAGATGCTCCAATCGCCATTGTTTGCGAGTTTGTCAGTGCCCTGACCGAGACGCAACTCTCAGAGACTCGGCGCCTAGCATGGAACTTCTGTCGTGCACCTCTCTTGATTACCATTGAACCTCAACTGGTGCGCGTCTGGAGTTGCTATGAACGCCCGGAAGGCGATACAGGTCGCTTCGAGCCCCTCCCCATAGAGGAAAGATCGATCGACGCATGCTTTGATCTATCGCCTCTGAGGGAAAGTCTTCATTGGATGCACTTGGCTTCCGCGCAGTTTCTTCAGCGTCACGCAGATCGATTCAAGCGCAATGAGCGAGCGGACAACAGTCTCCTGGAGAATCTCCGTTATATTCGAGAGAGAGTTACCGCTGATTTGGATGAGACGGTTGCCCACGATCTGCTTGCAAGAATCATTTTCATCCAGTTTCTTTTCCAGCGCAAGGACAGCAACGGTGCTGCGGCTCTTGGTACGATGAAACTCGCCGCACTGCACAAGCGAGGAATTTTATCTTCTGCATATCGTGATTTGGCAGACATCCTTCGCCGCAAGAAGGACACGTTTGCGCTCTTCCGGTGGCTTAATACGCGGTTCAATGGAGATCTCTTTCCATCCAGCTTTTCGAGAGAAGAAACCGTTGTCAAGAAACGCCATCTCGACCTCCTCGCTGATTTTGTGAGTGGCGATCTCAAAATGGACACCGGGCAACGTCTGCTTTGGCCTCAGTATTCCTTTGACACCATTCCCCTGGAATTCATCAGCAGCATCTATGAAGAGTTCGTGACCAAAAGGACGGATGGCGAGGAGGGGATCGGTGAGCACTACACAAGGCCTTTTCTTGTGGATTTTATCCTCGATAAGGTCCTGCCATGGAACGGCGATAAATGGCAAGTTCGGATTCTTGACCCTTGCTGTGGGTCAGGCGTATTCCTCGTTAAGGCGTTTCAGAGGCTTGTCTACCGCTGGCGTGCCACGAATCCAGGGAAAGAGCCTCCAGCATCTGTTTTGCGCAATCTACTCGAGAACTGGCTCTTTGGGCTTGATGTCAGCGAACGTGCGATCCACGTTGCTTCGTTCAGCCTGTATCTGGCTATGTGCGATGAGATTGACCCGCGACACTACTGGAGTTCGGTTCGCTTCCCTACCCTCAGAGGAAAAACACTTCGCTCATGTGATTTCTTCTCGGAGGAGGCAGAGGGCATTAGGTGCAAAGAGGATGCGTCGTCTTATGATCGCATCATTGGCAACGCTCCCTGGGGCAAGGACAGTCTCACAGACCTGGCCAAGGAGTGGGCAAACGCTCACAATTGGCCAACGGTGGGCGAACAATCGGGCGTCTTGTTTCTTGCGAAAGCTGCCTGCTTGTGCCGCCCGCGCGGCCGGATAAGCATGATCCAGCCATCGGGGTCGCTTCTTTTCAACATAGCGCCAACGGCGCTGGCGTTCAGGAAAAAGCTGTTCAGCCGCTTCAAAGTTGACGAAGTCGTCAACCTATCCGACCTTCGTTTTTTGAAGCTATTCCCGAAAGCTGTGGGACCTGCCTGCATCATAACGATGCGTCCGGTTGCTCCGACCGATGATCGGATCGCATACTGGTCACCCAAACAGATTCGCGCAGAGGAAGGCCAGTACCGAGTTGTAATCGATGAACAAGATCTTAATTGGGTTTGGCCTGATGAAGCGGCTGATGACCCTGTCGTGTGGCCGGCCCTGACGTGGGGCGGGCGAAGAGATCTTGCGCTCGTCTCAAGGCTCCAGAGAACGGACACGCTAGGTATGGCAATCGCAGAGGGTAAAATCAAATTCCAAAGAGGATTCCAGCGAGGTAAGCCAGAAAATGCACGACCGAAGACCGAGTTTACAGGTCTGCGATTACTGGAGCGTCACGAACATTGGAGGGACTGTCCTTCTGTTGCACGTGTGACACAGTTTAGGAAGAATGACAACTCCATGTTTGAACGTCCACGGCCGATTGACGTTTATCAATTGCCTGCCCTGATCCTCAAAGAGTCGTGGTCCGTTTCAGCAGGAGGCCGATTTCGAGGGATTCTCGTGGAGCCATTGGGAAGAGAGAAATACTTGCTCTTCTCCAAGTCTTTTCTGAGTATCCAGTGCACAGAAAAGAAGCTACTTGAGGCGCTTGCCGTTGCAATCAACAGTTCTTTTGCAGTTTACTACATGTATATGACCTCTGGTAGACTTGCAAGCTACAGACCTGCTTTGCGAAATGCGGACGTCACGATGCTGCCATTGCCTCTTTCTAACGCTGTGTTGCCTTCTCAGGCTCTCGGCCTGCTTGAGGACAACCGCGACAAGGTCGCCCTTGATATCTATAACCTTCGTGAAGATGGAGCCGAACGGGTCCTTGTAGAAGACTTCTGTGACATTACGCTGCCGGATTTCAAGGACGCGCGACACACACCTGGACGACACGTCGTGCAGGACCCAGAGTCGGCGAACCACGGATGTCTTTCTGTTTATTGCCAATGGTTCATGCAAGTCATGCAGGCTTGTTTTGGGCGGGACAAAGCCCTATGTGCTACGGTCTTCCGTCCGGGGGGCACGATTGCCCTTCCAGTGTGCGTTGTGGCGTTTCATTTAGAGTGGTCGAGAAACGAACCAATCAAGGTGGAGTCTATTTCGGACAACGATTTCCTGTCGAAGCTACGCCAATTAGATGAGGGCCAGGAATTCCGCGTTCCGAACTGGGAGGGGATATACTATCGGCGTGTCTCACGAATCTATCATGTTACATCGATGAGTGACCGCAATGGCGAAAGGAAGGTTCCGACGGTTTTTATAATCAAGCCAAACCAGGTGCGCTATTGGACACGTTCGGTTGCGATGCGGGATGCCGACGAAGTGGCCGCAGACGTTATGCGGTGGGCTGACACAATTACTAACGAGTGTGGCGGAGGACTGCATGACGCGGAGGTTGACTCCTCTTCAGAGACATTTTGATGTCCCCAGGGATTTTGTGGACCTGGCAAGGCAATGGGCGCCTGATGCAATTGATACGATGCTCAGTTGTGTATGGAAGGGATTTGATCAATTGAAAGTAGAGTCCTTCCAGCTAGAACGGGATGACCAAAATGTTGAGGATGATATTACGTTTTACGCCTATCTGCGGATACACGAGTTGATTGATGATAGGGCCCCCTATACGTTCGTGCACAAGCCTCCAGAGAATGAGCGTCGCACAGGAGCTATGGGATCCTCGCCGACGCCCGATAGTGGATTCGTGTTCAAAGCGAATCCGAGAGCGATCTTGCCAGTAGAAGCGAAGCTTCTGCGAACCGACGGGGCTGTTTCAGCCTATGTAACCGAGATTCACGATAACTTCCTTTCTGGACGTTATGCATTCTTTTCCAGCGAAGGCGCCATGTTGGGCTACCTGCTGAGTGGCCTGCCATCAAAGGTATTTGGCAGTATCTCCAGACAAATGAGGTGTGCTCTGAAGGAACACTCAGTGTTTTCAGACCGGAACCACAGGATATCAGAGCACGCGCGAGACGCTGGCGGCCGCACACGGCAGCCCTTTCGATGTCATCATATGATCATCGATTTCAGTCATCACCCATAACTTCTCGATTCCCTACTGCGGCAGCATCCTGCAACTGACAGGCAAAGGTTCTCTGTTCGTCGGGCCCGTGGCCTGCGGCCGTTCTGTCTGGCCATCCGGGTATGACGGCGTAGGTGGAGGCGTGGAGTTGCGTTGGGCGTTGGTGGCGGGAGAGGGCAAGAATTGCTTGGCGTTTGGCGATCGAGTTGGTATGATTGAACCAGAGTTGAACTATAGTGGTTCACTTTTGGGGTGTCAAGGTGAAGTCGATTACGATTCATAATCTGGATGACTCGTTAGAGGCGATGATTGCGGAGCGGGCCAGGAAGGAGGGTTTGAGTCTGAATAAGACGGTCAAGCTGCTGTTGCGCAAGGCTCTGGGTCTGGATCCGGCGGGCGGAACGGAGAAGAAAGGCGATTTTTCCGAGCTTTGCGGCGTCTGGTCCAAGGGCGAGAAGGCCGAGTTTGACAGGAGCACCAAGGACCTGCGCAGGGTCGAGCAACGGGATTGGCAATGAGAAAAATCCTGATCGACACCAGCGCGTACAGCGCGCTGCTGCGCGGCAGTACCGAGGTCCTTGAGGCCCTGGAACGGGCGGATTTGGTGTACCTGTCGATTTTCGTGCTGGCCGAGTTGTACGTCGGCTTCAAGGGCGGCTCGAAAGAGGCGGCGAACAAGCGGCTGCTCGGGCGGTTCCTGGGGCGGCCGACGGTTCGGATTCTCCACGCTACGGAAGAGACCGCGGACGTCTTCGCTGTCATCAAGTGCGCCCTCAAGCGGGGCGGAACGCCTATCCCGCTCAACGATGTGTGGATAGCGGCCCACGCCGTCGAGACCGGCTCGCTTCTCGTGACCTTCGACTCCCATTTCACCAAGGTCAGCGGCCTACGCCTGTGGGACGGCGCTGCGCGGGAATGACAGCGGGGGGCGCGTTTGGGATTGGGCCGTTGCTTATTCGGGCTTGTTTGGGATTTTGGATTCGGTGCTTCGTGCTTGCGGGCTACTTTTTGTAGGCCGTCTTGGGGTCGTAGACTTTTTTGGCGATGAACTCGAGGTCGGCGGTGGCACCGGTTTTCCGGCGCAGTCTATCAGTTGCCGAGGAGTTGTTTGACTTGCTGGTGCAGCTTGGGCAGGTCGGCCTGGAGGATGCCCCAGACGGTCTGGTTTTCCACGACGGCATATCCGTGCACGATGACGTTTCGCAAGTTGACAATCTCGCGGGCGTCTTCAATTTGCCCTTCAATCTCTTCATCCAGCCGCACGGCCTGATTGAGAGCTTCGCCCACGATCATGAGCTGGCGCTCGACCGCTGATCGGAAGAGGAGGTCGTTCTCATAATCGGCCAGGGTTTTGTTCTCGACGAACTGCAAGATCGCCTCACAGGCCTTGAGGATGTCGTACAGGTACTTTTTGCTCTCAGGCGGCATAGATCTGCTTTCGCCCCTTGTCGATGGATTCGCGCAGGTATGGGTTCGTCACGGCCCCGGCTTCTACGAGGTCTACGGGGTGGGCGAACAAGTCCTGGAGGGCGGCGAGGAGTCCGAAGTACGCCTTGCCGTGGCGGATCGGCTCCATTGGCTCAAATTCGACGAGAAAGTCAACGTCGCTTCTCTCGGCGTCGAAGGCGGCCTCGACAAGGGCCGAGCCAAACACATCCAAACGCCTGACGCCGAACTGCCGGCACAGGTCTCGCAGGCTTTCTCTGTGATCGCCGATAACACTAATCACGATGACCGCACCCTTCAAGCGATGACGGTTTTGAGTGCAACACGCGTAGTCTACGCAAGGGAAGCGTTGGTGTCAATACGCTCGCGGCAGCATCCGGGCCGGGCAGGCCTGGTTCGGCGGCTATTTGCCGTAGGTGGCTTTGGGGTCGTAGACTTTTTCGGCGATTAGTTGTAAGTCTTTTTCGGTGTTGGGTTTTAGGGCTCGGTAGAAGCAGGATTGGTAGCCTACGTGGCATTGTCCGGCGTCTACGGCGACTTTTAGGATGAGGCAGTCCTGGTCGCAGTCTACGAGGATCTGCTTGACGGTTTGGACGTGGCCGGACTCTTCGCCCTTTTTCCAGAGCTTCTGGCGGGAGCGGCTGAAGTAGGTGGCGCGGCCGGTGGCGATGGTGCGGTCGAGGGCTTCGCGGTTCATGTAGGCGACCATCAGGACCTGGCCGGTCTCGGCGTCCTGGGCGATGGCGGTGATCAGGCCGTCGGCGTTGAATTTCGGGACGAACTCGAGTCCTTCTTCGATCTGCTTCGATTCCAAGGGCGTTTCCTTCTGCTTTCCTGGGCCCGTCGGGCGGGCGCGCGTGGATTTGTGGTCGATAACGTCTTGTCAATGCGTGTTTTACCCACTATTATTTGGAGAGACAAGAGTTTTTTGGAGATGTACGTTGCCGAAGGCTGAGGACGCCAGGAGCGGGAGGCACCTGTCGCTGATTGCCCGGGTCGCGGTGGCGACCGCGGCGATTGTGTGGGTGCTGCGCGGGCAGGACTGGCAGGAGCTGGGGGCAGTGTTGCGGCGGATGAGCCCGTGGTATTTCGCCCTGGGGCTGGCGACGTTCGTGGCGGGGCAGTTCATCATTGCGTTTCGCTGGTGGGTGCTGCTGCACGCGCAGGCGATCCGGATCGCGCTTCCTACAGTGTTTAGACTGCATTTTATCGGACTGTTTTATAATAACGTGATGCCGGGGTCGGTCGGGGGGGACCTGCTGAAGGCGTGGTACGTGACGAAACATACGGAGAGGCGGCTGGAGGGGGCGCTGAGCGTGGTGGTCGACCGGTTCACGGGGCTGGCGGGCATGCTGCTGATGGGGGCGGTGGCGTATTTTCTGTTCCTGCGGGGCGAGCTTGGGGCCGTTGGGGCGGGCGAGCCGACGGCAGCGGGCGAGGGCGGCTGGCTCGGTACGCATCGGGGTTTAGTCCTGGGGGCCGCCCTGGTCGGGGCGTTGACGGTCGGTGTGGTGCTGGCGCATCCCGGGCTGCGGCGGCGCGTCCGGGGGCTTGGTGGTCGGGCGTGGAGCCGGGGCACGGCCCTGCTGAGCCGGGCGAAAGAGGCCGTGGTGGTCTATTGCTCCAAGCCGCTGACGATGCTCCTGGCGCTGCTGCTGACCGCACTTTCGCAGGGCACGGTGATCGTCGCTTTCTGGCTTCTGGGGCGAAATCTGGGCATGGGCGCGTCGCTGAGGCATTATTTTGTCATTTTTCCCGTGATGTGGGTGGTCGCGGCGCTGCCGATCAGCGTGGCGGGGCTCGGCGTGCTGGAGGCCGGGATCGTCGAGCTGTTCGTCCGCCTGGGCGGTACCGTCGCCGAGAAGGCCCTGGCCCTGGCCGTTTGCCAGCGTCTCGTCTGGGTTTTGGCCTCGCTTCCGGGGGGGATTATCCATCTTCTGGGGGCGCACTTGCCGCGCGAGATTTTTATTGACGGTGAAAGTCGCGTAAATTAAGCTTTTGACGTTAGATAGGACGTTGTATCCCCGATGCAGGTAGCTGAGACGGGGGTTTTCGTTTTGTAGCAGCGAAGGGCTGCTGTTGCGGCATGAGTATAACAAGGCGTTTCAAGAGCTACTTCCTGCGGGGTTTGGCGGTTCTGCTGCCGACGATGCTGACGATATGGATTCTCGCGTGGGGCTACGGCCTGGTCCAAAACAACATCAGTTTTCACATCAACCGGGGTTTGGTTTGGCTGATTATGCAGGTGCAGGGGGGCGACGGCCTCCCGAAAGAGGAGTTGAACCGCATCCTCGTGGAAGGGGCGGCCGGCTCGGTGGTGGGCTTCCTGATTGCGTTGGTCCTGATCTTCCTGGTGGGGGCCCTGCTGGCCAGCGTGGTGGGCAAAGGGCTCTGGCGCATCGTCGAGGCGTTTATCGGGGGCACACCGGTGCTGCGGCGGGTGTACCCGTACGTCAAGCAAGTGACCGACTTCGTTTTGACCCAGGAAGAACAGAAGAAGATGTTCTCGCGGGTGGTGGCGGTCGAGTACCCGCGCAAAGGGATCTGGTCGGTCGGTTTCGTCACCGGCTCGGGTCTCAAGAAGATCACCGACAGCATCCAGAAGGAGTTCCTGACGATCCTGATACCGAACTCGCCGACGCCGATCACGGGCTACGTGATCGTGGTGCCGAAGGAGCAGACCATCGCCCTGGACATGACCATTGAAGAAGCCTTTCGGTTTGCCATCAGCGCCGGCGTCATCGCGCCCGACAGCCAGCGGGTGATGAGCCTGCCCGCCGGCGAGGCGGACGTGCAGCAGGCATGACAATAACAGAGGTGGATTCTCACATTAAGGAGACGAACGTTGCTTTTCAAGATTTCGGGCAAGCACATAAGCATCACGGATGCGATTCGAGCGCACGCCGAGGAGAAGACGGCGAAACTGCCGCGCTACTACAACGGGATCAACCAGGTGGAAGTGGTGATCGACGGAAGTGACGGGGGCAACAACATCAGCGTCGAAATCATCGCACGCGGCGAGCACAGCAATATTTTTGTGGCCACCGAGGCCGGCGAGGACGCCTACCAGTGTATCGACTTGGCGGTGCACAAGCTCGAGCGACAGCTCCGAAGGAAAAAGACGAAAGAAAGAGACAACAAGCATACCGGTGGACGTGAGAGTGCGAGTGCATAGTCTCACGTATCTCGCCGCTGCGTCTTGTTAGTAGACGACAGGTACTACGGATTGGATAGGCTGCAAAGGATGAGATTTCAAGATTTTGTGTGTTTTGAAGGGACGGTTTCCGAATTGGAGACCGCCGAGCGAGACGCGGCAATCGAGGCGTTGGTTTCGGCTTTGGCCGAGGCGGGGCGGATTCCCGAAAAGTCGGCTCCGGAAATTGCCCGGGCCGTGATCGATCGGGAAAACGAGGCCAGCACGGGCATGGGCAAGGGCGTGGCGATCCCGCACGTCAAACATGCCGCCGTGAAAAGCGTGGTGGCCGCTGTCGGCCAGAGTGACGCCGGCATCGATTTCAAGGCCCTCGACGAGCAGCCGGTCTACGTGGTCATTCTGCTGATCAGCCCGGCGAGCAATCCGGACAATCACCTGCAGGCCATGGAGCTTGTGTTCAAACACCTTCAGAAAGAAAAGTTTCGTAAGTTTCTTCGACAGTGCCGGACGCGCGAAAGACTGGAAGACCTGTTGACGGAAGCGGACGAGAACCCCTCGTGGTGAGCCGGGCCCAGCAAGCTATGAGGCGGGAGAGGTCCGAAATGCAAACGGGAGAAGGAATATTGGAAAACCTGGTTTGCGAGGCAAGTGTTGAGATCAAGAACGCCGAGGGTCTGCACATGCGTCCGGCCATGAAATTCGTGGACCTCGCCAGTCAGTTTGAATGTGAGATCAGCGTCAGCAACGACGAAATGAAAGCCGATGCCAAGAGCATCATGGAAATGAGCATGCTGGCGGCGACGTACGGGACCCGCCTGAGCCTCAAGGCCGAAGGCCCCCAGTCCCGGGAGGCCGTCAAGGCCCTGAAGGAGTTGGTCGAGGTGCGTCTGTTTGACGAGCCGCCGCCGGAAGGGGCCGGTGCATAGGCACGAATATGGAGATCAAGAAAGGAATAGCTGTTTCGCCGGGCATATCGATCGGCACCTGCCTGATCATCGATTCGGAGGACTACCGAATCCCGCACCGGCAGGTCATCCCCTCCCAGCGCATGACGGAGGTGCAGCGGGTGCGCAACGCCTTCCGCGATGCGGCCCTGGAGCTCACGGAGCTGGAGCGGGCCCAGGACGAGACCGGGGGCGGGCGGATCAAGGACATTTTCGCCGTGCATTTGCGCTTCCTGCGCGATCGCAGCCTGCGTCGCAAGATCACGGATCTGGTTCACGCCGAGTCGGTGACGGCCGAATACGCCGTCTCCACCGCGCTGCGCGAGATCGCCTCGCGGTTCACCAACGTCAGGGATGCCTACATCAGCGAGCGGGCCGCCGACATCTACGACATCGAGCGGCGCCTGCTGCGACAGCTCCTCGGCCACAAGCGCGAAGATGTCGGACGCCTCAGCGAAGAAGTGATCATCGTGGCGCGGGAGCTGAGCCCCACCCAGACGGCGGGATTCAACAAGAAATTCGTCAAGGGCCTGGCTTCGGACGCCGGCGGACGGACGAGTCACGCCGCCATCGTGGCCCGCTCTCTGGGAATCCCGGCCGTGGTGGCTCTCGAGGATCTCACCGAGATCGTCCGGGGAGGCGATACCGTCATCATCGACGGCAATCGCGGGATCGTCATCGTCAATCCGGACGAAGAGACCGTGGGGGAATACGAGCGGTATTCCCGCGATTTCGTCGCTCTGGAGCACAAGCTGGACGCCCTCCAGGCCAAGCCCGCGCTCACCCGCGACGGCGTCCGAATCACCCTCCTGGGCAACATCGAGTTTCCCGACGAGGCCCAGGTCGTCCTGGCCAAGGGCGGCGAGGGGATCGGTCTCTACCGGACCGAGTTTCTCTACCTGAACCGGCCCAACGAACCGACGGAAGAGGAGCACTACCAGGCGTACGCCGAAACGGTGCGCGTCTTCCAGGAGCGCCCGGTTGTGTTTCGGACCGTCGATCTGGGGGCGGACAAATACACGCAGAGCCGCCGCTGGGCGCCCGAGCCGAACCCGTTTTTGGGGCTCCGCTCCATTCGTTATTGCCTGCAGAATCTCACCATGTTCAAACGGCAGCTCCGCGCCATTCTCCGCGCCTCGGTGCTGGGGCAGGTCAAGATCATGTTCCCCCTGGTCACCAACGTTCAGGAGCTGATGCAGGCGAAGATGATTCTGCACGACGTGATGGAGGACCTGGATGAGGAGTCGATCCAGTACAACCGGGATCTCGAGGTGGGGATCATGATCGAGACGCCGTCGGCGGCCCTGACGGCCTCGACGCTCGCGCGGGACACGGATTTCTTCAGCATCGGGACCAACGATCTGACGCAATACACGCTGGCGGTGGACCGGGGCAACGAGCTGGTCTCGACGTTGTACTCGGCGTCCGATCCCGCCGTGCTGAGGTTGATTCGCATGGTGATTCAGGATGCGCACAAGGCCCAGATCGGCTTGTCCGTCTGCGGAGAAACCGCCTCCGAGCCCGAGTACGTCATGCTCCTGCTCGGCATGGGGGTCCGCACCCTCTCGCTGACGCCGCCGATGATACCCGAAATCAAGCAGGTGATTCGGTCGGTCACCCTGGAGGAGTGCCACAAGCTGACGCGCAAGGTGGTGGGAATGAATTCGGAAAGACAGATTTCAGGCTATCTGCGCAGTGCCGCGCGGAAGATCCTGCCGGAGGCATATTGATTGCCCGGGAACGCGAGGAAGGAAACGACAAACGATGGCAAAGGAGCCGACCCGATGAGATGGGAACGCTCCTCTCTTGAGAGAGATGAAGATCGAGACATTGAATGACCATTCTCCGTGTCCTTCGGGAGCGGCGGAGGCCTGGCCCGCAACGAATGCTACGGCGGCGGTGTGGTTTCGCCTGGACGGGCGGCTGCGGTTTCTCTCCCACGCCGAGACGATGCGCCTCTGGCAGCGGGTCTGCGTCCGAGCGGGGATCTGTGTCCAATACACCGAGGGATTCAATCCCCATCCGAAAATGTCTTTGCCTCTGCCCCGGGCGGTCGGGGTGGCCTCGGACGACGAGCTCCTGGTTTTGAGGCTCCGAGACGAGCGTGGTCTTCCGAACGGCCCGGAGGGCCCGGTCTCCTGCGCCGCCTGGGAGGTGCAGATGAAAGAAACGCTGGGCCGGGTCGTTCCCGAGGGGATCGAGGTGGTCTCGGTGCGGCTGATGGCGTCGAAGGTTTCGTTTCGCTGCGGCTCGGCCGTCTACGCGTTGCCCTTGCACGGCAGCGGGCCCGAGCGTGCGGACGAGCGAAACAAGAAAGTCGAGCGGGTGTTGACAAGCGAGTGTCTGACGGTAGAACGGAAGTCGCCGAAAAGTCGTGGCGCCCGCCTCATCGACGTGAGGCCCTTTCTCAAGTCGATTGAGCTGAAAGACGATTGTCTCACAGTGGAATGTGAGGTCACGGCGTCCGGCTCGGTACGCGTGGACGAGATGATGCGAATTCTCGGGGTCGAAGCGGATGACCTGGCCGGACCGATTCGCCGGACCCGCGTCCAGTGGAGCCTCACGTGACCGGAACACAACGAAGGAATAACGCGGGTTGAGGCCCGATATAAAGGATACAGAAGATGTCAAGAGATATGCTTGTCAATGTGGCCGAGAGAGAGGAATGCCGGGTGGCCGTCGTCGAGAATGGCTCTTTGGAAGAGCTGTACGTCGAACGCGCCAGCCTGGGTACCCACGTCGGCAATATCTACAAGGGCCGGGTCGTCAATATCGAATCCGCGATCCAGGCCGCTTTCCTCGATATGGGGACCGAGAAGAACGGATTTCTGCACATCAGCGACCTGCACCCGAGGTACTTTCAGAAGGGCAAGAGCGGCCTCCTGGAAAACATCGGCCGTCGGCAGGCCCTCAAGGATCGCCCTCCCATCCAGAACTGCCTGCGCCGGGGCCAGGAACTGGTCGTGCAGGTCACCAAGGAAGGGGTCAAGACCAAGGGGCCGACGCTGAGCACCTATCTGGCGCTGGCCGGCAAGCACCTGGTGATGATGCCCTGGATGCGCAATTACGGGATTTCGCACAAGATCGAAGATGAGGACGAGCGCAAAAGGCTCGCCGAGGTGTTCGAAGAGAGCAACCCGCCCAAGGGGCAGGGCTTCATCATTCGCACCGCCGGCGAAGGGGCCTCGAAGCGCGATATCCAGAGCGACCTGCGCTATCTCAAGCGGCTTTGGCGAGCCATCGAGAAACGCATCGAGAAGGAAGGCGGCCCGAGTGACCTCTACCAGGAATCGGATCTGGTGATTCGCGCCTTGCGGGACGTGTTCGACAATCAAATCACCAAGATCGTCTGCGATTCCGAGACCACCGTGCGCAAAATCAAGGATTTCCTTTCGATCGCGATGCCTCGGATGAAACCGAAGGTGACGTACTATAACGGCACGATCCCGCTGTTCCACAAGTACCAGATCGAGGGGGAAATCGCCAAGGTGCAGTCGCGTACGGTGGAGCTGCGCTGCGGGGGGTCGATCGTGATCGAGCAGACCGAAGCGCTCGTGTCCATCGACGTCAACAGCGGGCGCCATCGCCGGCAAAAGAACGCCGAGCAAACGGCGTACGAGAGCAACCTGGAGGCGGCGGCCGAGATCGCCCGGCAGCTCCGGCTCCGCGACCTCGGGGGGCTGATCGTGTGCGACTTCATCGACATGCGCAATCCGAAGCACCGCAAAGAGGTCGAGCGCGCGTTTCGCGACGCCGTCAAGGGCGACCGGGCCCGTTCCAAGATCCTGCGCATCAGCCGCTTCGGCGTCGTGGAGATGACCCGGCAGCGGATGCGACCGTCGCTGCAGTTGAGCACCTATCTGGCCTGTCCGCATTGTGCCGGCATCGGTTTCGTCAAGAGCCACGAATCGCTGGCGCTGGAGATCATTCGCCTGCTGAATCTGGCCGTCTCCAAGGACCATATCAAGCGCATCGAGCTGTCGGTCTCGCCCGAAGTGGCCGACTATCTCCAGAACGAGAAGCGGGCCGCCATCGCGCAGATCGAGCAGGTTACGGAGAAACGCATCATTATCCATTCCTCCCCGGATTGCGCCGGCGAGGAGCGCCAGTTGATCTGCTTCAACGAGCGCGGCAGCGAGGTCAAGCTGTAAGCGGACCGCTCGGCAAGCCTCTCGGCCCTCATCGAACTCTGCGCGCCGTTGGGAGGCGGCGTTTCGGCTTGACCAACGGCGCATCATGACGTAAAAGGACTTCCAGGAACGGTTCGTCCGGGTGGCTCGACGGGCCCCGTCGGCCGGGGCCGGCGATTCGATGTGGATACGATCTGCGTGCCGGCGGCACGCTTTGGCAAGGAACTCTTGAGACCGTGGATTTTGACCTCGAATATGCCCGCAGTGTCATTCGGGCCGAAGCCGACGCCATCGCCTCGATGACGCCGATCGTGGATGCGCCCTTTGCCCGGGCTGCGGAGATGCTCTACGAATGCCGCGGCTCCTGTATTGTCACCGGCATCGGGAAAGCCGGCATCATCGGCCGAAAGATCAGCGCCACGCTGGCCTCGACCGGGACGCCCAGCCATTTTTTGCATCCCGCCGAGGCGGTGCACGGCGACCTGGGCCGGCTAAGAAAGGGCGACATCGTCATCGTGCTCAGCTACGGGGGGGAAACCGACGAGGTGACGCGCCTGATCAATCTCGTCAAACATCTCCAGATCCGCATGATCGCCATTACCGGGGAGTCCGACTCGACCCTGAGCCGGTACAGCGACGTGGTTCTGTGCATGGGCAAAGTCAGCGAGGCGTGCCCGCTGGGCGTGGCGCCGAGTGTTTCCACGGCCTGCATGCTCGCCATCGGCGATGCGCTGGCCTTTACCGTGATGAAAGCCCGCCAGTTCAGTGTCGAGGATTACGTCCGGTTCCATCCGGGCGGCTCGCTGGGGACCCAGCTCATGACCGTCGAGCAGTCCATGATGTTCCGGCCCGGGGAGAAGCTGCCCCTGGTCGGTCTCGATGAGACGGTCCGTGACATGCTGGCGGCGACGAGCGAGCTGAAACGCCACGGGGCGGTCATGGTCGTCGATACCGAAGGCAAGCTCGCCGGCATCATCACCGACGGCGATCTGAGGCGGCTGCTGACGCGGGAGGCCACGGCGGTTCTCGATCTCAAGGCCGGTGCCATCATGACGCCCGGCTGCAAGCGCATCCGCGCCGACGCCCTGGCCTCGGAAGCGACCGCGCTCTTTCACAAGTATCGGATTGACGAGCTGCCCGTGGTGGACGCGCAGGACCGGCCCGTCGGGCTGATCGACGTGCAGGATATCGTGACCATCAAGGTGGTCGGATAGGGCCCTCGGCGGCTCGCGACGAACGAAGACGCAAAGGACCGTAGAACGCAAGGATGAACGAAGAACCGAATATTGACTGGGCCGCCATCGAGCTGCTGGTGCTGGACGTGGACGGCGTGCTGACCGACGGACGGCTGATCGTGCACGCCGACGGCAGCGAGAGCAAGTGCTTCCACACGCACGACGGGCACGGCATTCGTCTCTGGCAGCGGGCCGGATTGCGGGTGGCGTTGCTGAGCGGCCGGGCCTGCGCGCCCGTCCAACGCCGGGCCGAGCAACTGCAAATCGCGCACGTGCTCCAGGATTGTCATTTCAAGCGGCCGGCCCTCGAGGCGCTGCTCGGTGAGTTGAATCTGGTGCCCGGAAACGCCGCCTATATCGGCGACGACCTGCCGGACGTGCCGGTCATTCGGTACGTCGGCTTCGGCGTCGCCGTGGCCAATGCCGTCGCGGAGGCCCGGGAGGCCGCCGACTATGTCACGACCTGTCCCGGCGGCAGCGGCGCCGTACGCGAGGTCATCGAGTTCATTCTGAAAAAATCCGGCCGGTGGCAGGATCTCATGAAACGCTACACCGGATAATCGTCTCAGGGAAAAGGTGCGATTGTGAGCGTGCGAAAATTCATGGTGGGACTGGCGGTGCTGGCGGCGTTGCTCGTCGGCTACCTGCTGTACGCGCAGCTCGGGGGAACGCCCCCGGTCGAGCTGGACCTGCCGGAGCCGCCGCCCGGGCCGATCTTCGAGCCGGACGCCGACACGGGAGACGGCTCGGTCGGCAGCGTCGCCGGCGTCGGGATCGGCACGCTCAAGCAGACGCGCCTCTTCCATACGAACGATAATCAGCAGGTGGACCGCGAGCTCGGCTTCGAGGAGCTTCACGAGGACGGGGAGCAGTGGGAGATGACGAACCCCTTCATGAAGCTCTTTCTGCCGGAGTTTCGCTGCGACGTGACGGCCGACCGCGGCACCTTCCAGATCGAGACGGCGTTCGGCAAGCTGATGCCCAACGATGCCGTCTTTCAGGGAAACGTCGTCATTCATATCGTCCCGCCCGAGCCCAACGACCCCATGGAGTGCTTCATCTACCTCGACGACGTGGCGTTCGTGGCGGACCAGTCGCTGTTCTCCAGCAACGGGGCGGTGAAGTTCGTTTCGCGCAGCGCCGCCCTGCAGGGGACCGGGATGGAGCTGATCTACGACGGGGCGCGCCAGCGGCTCGAGCTGTTTCGGGTCACGGACCTGCACAATCTGCGTCTGCGCAGCGCCGCGATCGGCTCGCTTTCCAGTGTGACCGCGCCGGGCGAGGGAGCCCCGCAGACGGACACCGGAACCGCCGCCGTCGAGCCCGCGGGGGCCGAGACGGTTCCGTCGCCGGAGCAGGAGCCCGTCGCCGATGACAACGCCGGCGACGACGACCCCAACGCGCCGGGCCGGTACTACCGGTGTGTTTTCCAGCGGAACGTCAGGATCGAGACGCCCGAGCAGTTCGTCCTGGCCCGGGACCGGCTCTCCATCAACAACATTCTCTGGGAGGAATCGGGGGACGAGGACGCGGCGCCCGAACGGCCCGCCGCCCCGGTCGGCCCGAACGAACCCGAGATCGTGCCGATTCCGGGCCCCAACGCGCTGGACACCACCGTCTCGACGCAGATCGCCTTCGACGCGATCCCCGAGGAGTTCTACGACATCGTCGTGACCTGTGACGGGGGCTTCGTCGTCGCGCCCACCGACTCGACCCGCGTCTTCGGCGCGCCCGGCGCTGTCACGCCGGCGGAAACGGCCGCCGACGCGCCCGCACAAGAGGAGACGGCGTCGCCCGGCCGTCAGCGGGCCCTGGCCCAGCGCATCGACTACGATGTCCCCACCGGTGACACCACGCTTGCCGGCCCGGTGGACTTGACGTTCTACATCGATCCCAACGGGTTGGGCGGTCGCTCCCCGGCCGGAGAGCTTGTCCCGATGCGTGTCACCGCACGCCGGGCCGTCCGGTTCCTCGCGGCGTCGAAGGAGGTCTTGTTCGAGGGCGATTGCGTCGCCCGCGTCGAGCAGGACGACGCCGAGGCCCGCTACGAGTACACGCTGATGGCGCCGATGTTCACGCTCGGTCTGGACGTCGCGCCCGCCGAGGCCGGTGCCGAGACGAAGGTGACCGTCGCGCGGTTTGCGGCTCACGGGGGAGCGGTCTCGCTGGTCGTTCTCAAACGCCTCGAGCAGGAACTGGCCGGCTGGACGGGCTTCGAGGCGTCGCGCATGGACTACGAAGCCGAGCGCCAGCTCTTCACGGCCTACGGACCAGGCGTGGTGACCATCCACAACGCCCGCGCCGCCGATCCGCCGCCGGAGCCGAACGAGATCAGCCTCAAACGGCCGTGCTACGCGCGGCTGCGGGACTTCGACCTGCTGACGTTCTCGGGCCTGACCAACAAGATCGTCGCCGAAGCCGGCGCGTTGCCGATCCGGATCGATTACGTGCCCATGGAAGACGGCGAGGCGGGCGAGGCGATGCACGCCGACGCCGGCTACTTCGAGGTCACGCTGCGTGTCACCACCGACGACCGCCGCGAGCTGGACTGGCTCATGGCCGCCGACGGCATCACCTACTGGGACGACACCAACCGTTTCGCCGGCGGCCGGCTCACCTACGACCACGCCGACGGCCGCATGACCATCGTCGGCGACAGCGTCCAGCCCTGCTACCTCAACGGCGCCCTCGTCGACGAAATCGAGTGGAACCTCAAGACCGGCCGCCTCAAAGGCGAAATCCCCGACAGCAGCACCGTCCACATCGGCCGCTAATCAGCGCCCGCCTCTCATACGAATTGCGATTACTCTCTGCGCGACTTGTCATCCTGAACGAAGCGCAGCGCAGTGAAGAATCCGGGCTGCCCACGCGAGAGACTCCTCATTCTCAGGCCAGATCCTTCGCCTGCGGCTCAGGATGACAGAGTCGCATTGCGTCAGAGTCTTCTCTAATCCGTATTACTCCCCGGGCCAGCGGTTCGCAGCGAGTTTATGGGCGAGCTGGACGACGTTTCTGGCGCCGGCCTTGCGCATGAGGTGGCGGCGGTGGACCTCGATGGTGCGGCGGGATCGTTTC
>JAFGCA010000711.1 GCA_016932895.1 Sedimentisphaerales bacterium
GAGGCGGTGGACCAGCATGGTCGCGTCGGATTGGCCGCCGTATATGTTGGGGTCGATGTCGCCTCCGCCGGCCAGAAGGATCCCGTCGATCCTCTGGGTTTCGAGCAGGGCCTCGACGGCCCGGGGATCGACTTCGGGTTCGCCGGCCGCATCGGGACGCAGCACGATGAGACGCCCGCCGGCCTGCGTCATCACGCGCTGGTACGTGACATCGGTAACGCCGATCCAGCCGATGAGGCTGTTGTCCAGCGAGAAGGCGATGCGCGGCGCGTCGGCGGGCAGCCGCGTGCTTACCCAGCGCGGATAGACGAAACGAAGCGCCGCGTAGATGCTCAAGACGATGCCGATCAGGGCGACCAGCGCCACGCCGATGCGACGCAGCCAGCGCCGACGGCGTCTCGGCGGCCGGGTCGCGTCGCTCGAATGCGGGGTCTCTGGGCTACCGCTCATCGTTGCCCGGCCCGCCTTCGCCTGTGATGAGTTCCAGGTTCACCTTCCCGTGACGCAGGAAGACCGCCAGGGGATAAAGCACGCCCAGTGCGGCCCATGGATCGTCGTGCGAAAGGACGTCGTAGATGTTGTCCTTGTGGTCTTCCAGGAGTTGCTTAGCCGTTTTGAGCCGGGCCTTGACGTCGAGATACTCCTTGACGCCGTGGAAGAGGCCCCGGACGCTGCGGCGTTTCGAGCCCGTCCGGAATTCTTCCTTGGCCTGCTCCCAGGAGGCCTTAAGGGCGGCCATGCGTTCTTCGTCGTCGGCGATTTCTTGCAACGTGGCGAGAAAGGCCAGAATCGGCGTTTCGGTACGCACGTCGGTTCGGGTCTTCTCCACCGGTTCGATGTGTCCCTCTGCGGCCAGTTGAAACAGCAGCCAGGGATAGTCCCATCCGGACTCGACCGATTGGTTGAGGCCGCCGAAGAAGCGCGGATTGATTTCGATCAGTTGGGGGGGCGACGCCGGCGTGCCCTCCCAGCGGAAGTCCAGTTGAGCGATGCCGTGCCAGCCGAGCGATCCCAGGAGCTCGCCGGCGATGCGTTCCATTTCCGGCGCCTCGACGGTCTCGCGCATGACGGTCGCCCCGCGCTCGGCCGGGAAGGCGCGCAGCCCGCGGTACGTCATGGACGCAACCATCCTGCCTCGGTCGAAAAGGGTCGTCACGCAGTAGTCGTCGCCGGGCACCGCCTCTTGAATGATGGGATAGTCTTTCTCCTTGAGTTTGAAATGTTCGACGAACTCGGTGACGGTGGATTTCAGTTCGTCGAGCGTCTTGACTTTCCGAATGCCGACGCCGGAGGCCGCTTCGCGCAGTTTCACGAAAGCGGGCAGTTTCACCTGTGCCGCCGTGGCTTCGAAGTCGGCCATGTCTTTCGGTATCCACGTGGTCGGAATCGGCAGGTTGCGCTCCATGGCGTAGGCCGCGAGAGCGCCCTTGTCATGTACGCGCTCGATATGCTCGATCTGCGGGACGGGCACACGAATGTGAGGCTCGAAGCGCTCCCGGTGGCGCGCGATCAGGTACGTTTCCTTATGGATGGGCATCAAAACGTACGGCGTTGTCTCATCTTCAGGCTTGTATTGCCGGACGACCTTCTCCATCGCGTCGAGAAACGCTTCGGGTTCTTTCGTGGGGTTGGGATAGCGGAATTCCGCGATGCTGTAGCGCGAAAACGATGCGGCCGTCATGCGGTACTCGTCTCCCGTGACAACCTGGACGCCGCGCCGTCCGAGGCTGCGGGTGGCTACGAGTGTTTGCCAGCCGCGCGAGAATGTGATGATGGCCCGACCGGCGGGGCCCGCCTTGTCTATGTGCTCGCTCATATCGAAAGACCTCCTTGTTCGGCTGCGCCGCGCCTTTGGCTTACGCGCCGCTGGCACCTCGTCGCATCAGTCGATGATCGCTTGTCGGGCCAGCGCTGAGAACCTGGCGTTCAGGTTCGCCTTGCCCGAGGGGTAGACTTGGGCCATGCAGACACCGACCATTTGTTCCTGGGGATCGACGAAGAAGGTCGTGTACCAGAAGCCGCCCCAGCCGAAGGTGCCGATGCTGCCGATCTCGCCCGATTCGCTGAGGCTGCGCCGGACGGAGACGCCGAGGCCGAAACCGAGGCCTTCGTTCAAGTCGCCCACGTGGTCGGCGGTCATCAGTTCTACCGTCTTGCGGCTGAGCAGCCGGACGCCGTCGAGCTGACCGCCGTTGAGCAGCATCTGGGCGAAGCGTGCATAATCCGGGACCGTCGAGCACAGCCCTCCGCCGCCCGAGTAGTACTCCCTGGGTCCTTCGTAGGGGTAGGTCACCGTGTAGGTCATCGCGCCGTCCCCGAGGACGTCGTCGCTCAGGCGCTTCAGCCCGCCCTTGCCATCGGGCCCATAAACGGCTGCCAGACGCGACACCTTCTTGTCGGGCAGATAGAAATACGTATCGTTCATTCGCAAGGGCTCGAAGATACGCTCGCGCAGGAATTCGTCAAACGACATTCCCGAGACGACCTCGACAAGCCGGCCCAGCACGTCCACGGACAGGCCGTAGGTGAAGGCCTCGCCCGGCTGGTGCACCAGCGGGATTCGCGCGAGCTTCTTTATGTCGTCGCCCAGCAGGTCCTCGTCCTGGAGCAGGCCGTGGGTGATGCCCGCCTCCTTGTACTTGTCGCCGACGCGCTGGTCCCAATGGTACGTCAGGCCGGACGTGTGCGTCAGGAGGTGGCGGATCGTGATCGGACGTCGCGCCGGAACGATGTCTCCCTCTGACGATGCGGAGGCCAGGACCGTGGGATTCGTGAATTCCGGGAGGAACCTGGTGATGGGGTCCTGGAGCTGGAAATGTCCCTCTTCGTAGAGCATCAGCACTGCCACGCTGGTAATGGGTTTGGACATCGAGGCGATCCGGAAGATCGTGTCCGGCTTCATCTTGATCTTCTTCTCCCTGTCCTGCATTCCCACGCATTGGAGATAGGCCGTCTTGCCCTCGCGAGCAATCAATGCCACGGCGCCGGCCAGCCGTTCCTCCTCCACGTGCTTCTCCATCAGAGCGGTGATGCGGCCGAGACGCTCGGTCCCGAGCCGGACCGACCGCGGCGACCCCGAGGGAAGACCTCGGCCAAACGTCGCCGTGCCCAGCCAGAGCAGGACAGCCAGAATGAACAGGAAAGATCGCTTCGTTGTTCTCATGACATCATACCTCCACAAGGGACCGCAAGCCTGTTTGCACAGAGCGCATTCTGACCACAACTCTGTATGGACGCAAGGGAAAAGGTCGTTTTGTACCAAATGCACGCGTCAGGAACTCATGGGCGCTGAGTGTGGTGCTGCGTGTCGCAAGCGGATAGATTCTCAGGCTTTGCGTGGGGTTGGGAGGGTGCGTTCCAGTTCCTGCTCTACCCTCTCAGCGAGGAAAATCTTGAGCAGAGACTGATAGGGTACATCGCGTTTGTGTGCCAGCAGCTTGAGTTGCTCCAACAGGGATTCCGGCAGCCGCAGTGAGATTGTCTTGGTCGAGGGTTTAAGATTGGGAAAGACGACGCGTTTTGCCTTCGACCAATCGACATACTCGCTTGAATCATGCTCGGCCCAGAACTTGCGTTCAGCGTCCTCATTTGCGAATTTCGGGATCTTTTTCATAGCGGCCTATACATCTTCCTTTCCTTTCGGCTCAGGTCGCGGGCCGATATGACGCGGATGTTGTTGTTTCGTACCGTAAAAGCAATGAACAGTAGCCGCCCGTGATCTGTCCGGCCCAGGGCATAATGGCGTTGCTCCTCTTGCGAATGCTTGGGGTCGTCGCCGACCACAAGCGGCTTGTCAATGCCCGGCGTATTTTTTCCAGAGCTTCGGGTTGGTGAGGAACTTGATGAAGACGCCGCCGATGACGGGGCGGGCGCGGAAGCCCCGGACCTTGGCGGTGCTGGTGAAGTACCAGTCGCTGAACGGCACGCGGTCGGGGGATTCATTGACGAATCGGTAGAGCGGCGCGACAAGCTTCTCAAAGTCCCTGTCGTCCTCGGCCAGCGTGGCCGACCACACGAGCCAGTCGGATTTGGTGAAATCGGCCCGGTTGTCCAGCGGCAGACCGTATTCGTTCTGCGTCTTGAGGTAGAAGGCCACTTCTTTGCGGGCGATCTCTGGCGAGAAGAGATCCAGGCCGAGGATTTTGTCCCAGACCAGGTTGTACTTCATGCTCCAGGTGTCGGGTCGATCGAAGGCCAGGCGAAAATGGTCACCGTCATCAGCCATTTCGGGCCACTGCCGGGCCATTTCTTTGGCGGCGCCCCTATACTTTGTTGCTTCATCGTGCAGGCCGCGCATGTCGCAGAGCATGGCGTAGGCGCCGATGGCGTTAATGGCCTTTAGCGACAGGTTGGTGTTGTGGGCCAGGTGCCCGGTGAAGTCGTCGGTGCAGAGCTGGTTCTCCGGGTCCAGGCCCTTGTCTTTGAGGTATTGAGCCCACTGGGTGAGCAGATCCCAGTATCGCGCGGCGAAGTCGGCGCTGCCGCTGGCTTTGGCACCGGCGGCGACCATGAGCATCATGTTGCCGCATTCCTCAATGGGCATCTGATGCTTGATTGTGAGTTCGCCGGTGTCCCGGTCGCGACTGTAGGCCTGGCCGTTGCCTTTGGGGTAGGTACCGACATCATGGGGTGCGAAGGGAAACGGCCAGTCATCCGAAGCGGCATACTCGAAGACCGGAGCGGCCATGCCGTTGAGCAGGGTCGGCGAGAACAAGGCAAAGAATGGCGCCGCGGGATAGGAGACATCGACAGTGGCCATGCATCCGTTCGAGAAGCACTCTTTGTGGAAGAACCAGGGCTCGGTGCCGTCGGGGGAGGCCACGATCTTGCCGCTGGCCCAGGTGTGGCGGTAGGCCAGAGCCACGAGCCGTGCGTAGGCTTCGCCGCCGACGCGACGGGCGTCGCCGAGCAGTCCGGCGTCGAACGTACATCGCTTGCGGTAGATTTCATCGTACCGCTCGATGCAATGGCGCAGCATGGGAATGAACCCGCCGTGCGCCTGATAGTACCAGGGGCGGAGCTTCTGGCCCATATACTCGATGGAGAAGATATCGTCGTAGGCCAGGACCATGGTGCGTCGGACCGGCCTCTTCCCGACCCGGCCCAGATGCAACGTGCAGGCGATGACGGGCCATTCCTTCTCGGCCGGTCGCGGCATGTCCGCATCGTCGGCCTGCGGGATGGCTCCCAACCGGGAAAAGCCGGTGCGCACCGCGTGGGATGCGACCGCGATTTGACAGTCTTCGTTTGCAGGGACGCCCGCGTAGAGATACCCCCAGTCGATGCGCAGGTTATCGCCGCTCTTTTCGAGGATCGGCTGGGCGGCCGAGCCCATCGAGACAAACTGCATCCCTGCAACGGGCTCGCGCATCCTGCGCCAGACGACCGCCTGTTTGGCTTCGTTGACGACCCACTCGCCGGAGGCGTCGAAATAGACAGTCGCGTGGTGCTCGGCACCGTCCGTGGCCTTGGCCTGGTACGTGATAAACGTCACGGGGCTGCTCAGCAGGTCCAGGTCTGCCGGCAGCATGGGGGTGATGAAGTTGACGCGCAACTCGATGCCGCCCGCTTCGAAGGCATAGCTCGTCATCGTCGGCTTTACCAGCCGCGCGGTCTGCATCGCGGCTTCCGGGCAGATCGATTCGGGACCCATGAAGCGATACGTCTTGCCATCGACGCGGACCATGCCCGCCATGGCGTGGACCGCTCCCGTCCAATGCACGGGCCAGCTTTCGTGAAGATGATCCGAAAACGACCAGACGCTGGTGTATGGGTCCATCGTCACCAGAGGCACGGCCGGCGGGCGAAAATCCCCCAGCTCGCCGGCCCACGCGCCGGACAGAGCGACGAGGATGATCAGGATGGAAAGCGCTGTTTGTTTGCCTCTCGTTTGCAACATGCCGGTGACCTTTCTATTCGGCAGATCCGATGTTTGACCGCGCTCGTGTGAGCACCGGGGACCATGGTAGCATGGAAATCCGATGAAGCCAAGACGCTGCTCAAATAGGAAGCGGCTGCGCTCTCCGTTTTGGGGCGTGGACTTGTTCGAGGCGGAGTGCTTGTGCCGGCGTTTGGGCTGTGGTAGCATCTGGCGCCGCTTCCGCGGAGCGGACGACGCTTCACGCGATTTGGAGGCATGTGTATGAGAACGGTTCGATTCGGCATCATCGGTTGCGGGATGATGGGACGGGAGTTCGCCAGCGCCGCGGCGCGGTGGCTGCATCTTCCCGAGATGACGATCCGGCCGGAAATCGTGGCCATCTGCAATCGCACGCTTGCGGCGCCGAAGATCGAGTGGTTCAGAGAACGCGTCCCTACGATTCGGCAGGTCACGAGCGACTATCGCGAGTTGCTGGCCAACCCCGACGTCGAGGCGGTTTACATCGCCGTTCCGCATAACTTGCACGAGCAGATTTACCGGGCCGCTCTGGAGGCCGGCAAGCATCTGATGGGCGAGAAGCCGTTCGGCATCGATCAGGGCGCCAACGACGCCATTCTTGCCGCTGTGGAGGAACACCCTGAGTGTTTCGTACGGTGTGCCTCACAGTTCATTTTCTTTCCGGCCGTTCAGCGGATCGGTCGGATGATCGAAGCAGGCGCATTCGGTGAGATTCTCGAAGTCAACGCCGGGTTTTTGCATTGCAGCGATCTCAATCCGCTCAAGCCGATCAACTGGAAGCGCACGCTCAAATACAACGGCGCGTACGGTTGCATGGGCGACCTGGGCCCGCACGTCTGCACCGTGCCCTTGCGCGCCGCCTGGGTCCCGCGCCGCGTACACGCGGTTCTGTCCAACATTGTGCGTCAGCGGCCCGACGGCCGGGGCGGCACTGCGCCCTGCGAAACCTGGGACAACGCCACGCTGCTGTGTGAGGCTGAAGATCCAACCTCGGGCAGCATCTTCCCGATGACCCTTCGGACGCAGCGAATCTCGCCAGGCGAGAAGAACAACTGGTACATTGAGATTCTGGGGACGAAGGCTTCGGTCAAGTACAGCCTGAAAGAGACCAATACGCTCAGACTTCTCGAATACACACCCGGCGCCGAACAGGCCTGGCGGCGCGTCGACATGGGCCATGAGGTGACGTTTCCCTCGATCACCGCCGGTATCTCTCAGTTCGGCATGTCCGACGCCATCCTGCAAATGTGGGCAGCCTTCCTGTACGAGCTGGAGAAGGGCGACGTGCCCGCCCGGTTCGCCCGGTGCGTAACGCCCGCGGAGACCGCACTGTGGCATAAACTGTTCACGGCAGCCCTCGAATCGCGTGAAGCCTGAAGCGTATCTCGTGAAGCGTCGTTGAGAGAAATCAAAGATCAAAGAGCAAAAATCAAAACTGCGGAATCCCGGCGCGCCGGGATGACTTCCTTGTTTTTGCTTTTTGCGATTTACATTTTGATCTATCCGTGAGGTGTCCCTCGTATGGTGAAGGTCGTTGACAACTGGGAGGTTGCGGGTGTTGGGAGTGTCGCTGTGGTGGCCTCCGACCGGGCCCGTTACGCGCGGATTACGCTCAGGCATGACGGCTCGATCACGCTGACGGTTCCACGCCGCGTCTCCCTGCGCCAGGCCCGCAAGTTTCTCGAATCCCGGATTTCCTGGATCCGCAGACACCGGCAGCGCTTTCGCGAGATCGAGAAACTCCCCGCCATAGACCGCACCGAGGCCCGTCGGATTCTTACCAACCGCGTCGCGGAATTAGCCCTGGCCCATGGCTTCGAATACAACAGGGTCTTCGTCAAGAACCAGAGGACCCTGTGGGGAAGCTGCTCGGCCCGGAATAATATCAATCTCAACGTTAACCTCCTGCGCCTGCCCGGCGATCTGCGCGACTACGTCATCCTGCACGAGCTGGTCCATACCCGCCACAAGAATCACAGCCGGGCCTTCTGGGACGAGGTGAACCGTATCCTCGGCGACGGCAAGCACTTCCAGCGAAAGCTGCGCAACTACAAGCTGGGCTTCTGATTCGCGGCCGGAGGCTCGGGCAGGAAAGGCTTGCACTTGACGCCATCCTGATAGCACGGTAAACTGTACGTCGGTGGTAAGAGACGACGAAGCCGTTTTTCTTGCCCCCAGGTTTTGCGAGTGTGCGCGATGGGTGTTTCGGCGAGCCATCGCAGGCGGAAAGGTTGTATTCGGGAGAGTAGTGAGATGAGACCGAACAAGAGGGAGCAGGTTCGAGCCAGCTATCCCTGGCACGCGGGTTTTACGCTTATTGAACTGTTGGTGGTGATATCGATCATCGCCGTGATGATGTCCATATCGCTGCCGGCACTGACCCAGGCCCAGAAGGAAGCGGAGGCCGTTCACTGTCTGGCAAACGAACGCACGTTGACCCTGGCGTGGATGGAATGTGCCATTGACAATGACGACAGACTCTGCAAGGCATCGCCCCATCTGGGAGGGCTGCGACCTTATGTGCAGATGGACGAGGTGTTTCAATGCAGGGCGGTTGCGGAGGATGAGTATGATGGTCCACCGTCGAGTCGATCTGCATATGACATATCGAACACGCTGTGTGGCCTCGTGGGCCGAGACGGCGTGGCGCCCTACGAAAAACTCCACGAGGTCGAGCAACCTGCCGGGATGATGGTTCTTGTGGACGTGCAGGTGTGGATCAGGAACCGGCACGGCTTTTGGCCCCTGCTCAAAGACGGGGAAGTGTGGAAGTGGCGGCCGTGGTCGTGGCCGTCCTTCGGGGGCGCCCAGACCCTGACGGCGCGACACAACAACGGCTGCAACATGTCGTTTGCGGATGGTCACTGCCAGTATCGCCGCTGGAGGGATGTCCGAACGCTCGATCTGATCAAGGGCAAGATCGCCGATCCAAACCAGGCGTCATTCGGCAACGTGGACCTGGACCGCATAGTCGAGATCCTGACGCGGTGAGAGGAGTAGTTTGCTGGAGGTTTGCCTTCGTGAACGTGCGAATTCCTGACTGGCTACGCTACGAACTTCGGCATAAGATCGAATGGCTTCAAGACAGATACGCGCGACTTGGCGTCAGAGAAGCGATCAATGACAACCCCAGAATAGTTGCGGCGGTGGCGGGCGTTTCCCTGCTCCTGCTGATCGTTGTCCTCGCGGTGATTCGGCGTCCGGCGCCGGGCCCGGAGTATGAAGAGGGTCGCGAGGCCTGGTTCTACGACATGAACACCGGCAAGCTGTTCACCGCCGGCAGGGGGAAGGCCGGACCGATCGAGGCGCCCTCCGGCCCGTTGCCCGACGGCGGGCCCGCCGGGGTTCGGGCCAACGTCTACAGCTACGTCCTGGACCCGAACCAAGCCGAGCTGTTCGTCGGCTTTCTGGAACGGCCGAATCCCGATACAGGTTCGGGAAGGAAGGTTCCGGACAGGAGCGATTTCGACGAGTGGGCCCGGGCCACTTCGATCCGTCGAATCGACAGCAACGAGTGGGTCCCGGCGACGAGTTCTGCAGCAGAGCAAATCATGGCGGAGACGGCCCGCCCGAACGAGAAAGGCCAGACTCCCATCTACCAGGTCCCGAGATAGCCTGTGCAGGGATGACAAGAAAGCGGACGAGATCCTTGGTTCGACTATTCAACGATCAACAGGTTGTAGATATTGGCGCTGTAGGGTGGCACCGTTACTTTCTGGGCGCTGTTGGTGAGCGGGTTTTCTTCGATGGTGACTTTGGGCTCGGCGCCGGGGTCGTTGTAGGCCAGGGGGTCATCGTGGGCGATGTGCCAGGCGTGGCCTGCGCCCGTCAGGGCGGCGCCGTTGACGGTTAGCTCGATATCGTAGGCGACTTCGGTCGGGTTGACGACGCCGACGGTGAGGGCCTTCTTGTCGGCGGTCCAGGCGGCCGTGACGTCCAGGTCGTACAGCTCGCCGTCGACCGCGACGGGGACGGTGCCGAAATGCCGGCGATAGAGCTTGAGCACGAGGCCGGTGGTCTCGAACGCCGCGGCGGTGCGGGTGGTCTTGATGGCGCCGATGACGTTGACCGTCTGGGCATAGTTGGCCATGAAGTACATGTCGCTGTTGCGGACCATCTCATGCACGCCGGCGGCGATGCCGAGGGCGTCTTTGACGAAGTAGCGCGTGCCGAGCTCGCCGAAGACGTGCGGGCCGTACCAGTAGTTCCACTCGTCCAGGGCGATGCGAATGTCCTTGCCTTCGAGCGAGTCCAACTGCTCGCGATAGCGCCGATGGGCGTCGGCGATGCTTCGGACCGACTGCGGGACTTGGCGGACGTGTTCGGCCACCGATTCCTGCGACTGCCGGTAGAAGTGCTCGCTGATCAGGTCCATGTGGTCGGCGCAGTGGCGCATCATGGTCTCGGACCACTGGCCCACCGCCCCGACGGCCACGAGATGGATCGACGGGTCCACCTTCTGCATCGCCTCGGCGAATTCGTTGTGCTTCTCGACGTATTTTTCGAGTGGCATGTGGCCGAGCTGCCAGCCGCCGTACATTTCGTTGCCGATCCCCCAGAACGTGACTTTCCAGGGCTCGGGATGGCCGTTCTTCGCCCGCAGCGCGCCCATCGGCGTGCCGGCGGCGCCGTTGACGTACTGGACCTGCTCGGCGGCGCTGCCGACACCGCCCAGCCCGCTGTTGACCGCGATGTAGGGCTCGGTGCCGAGCAGCTCGCAGAAGCGCATGAACTCGTGGGTGCCGAAGTCGTTGTGCTCGACGCCGGTCCAGGCGGGGTTCTTGCGCGGGGGCCGGCGGTCGCGGTCGCCGATGCCGTCCTTCCAGTCGTAGCCGCTGACGAAGTTGCCGCCGGGCCAGCGGTAGACGGGCGAATCGAGCTGCCTGAGCAATTCGAGCGTGTCGGCCCGCATGCCCTCGACGTTGTCGGCCGGCATCAGCGAGACCGTGCCGATGAAGCAGGCGCCGCGGGAGATAACTTCGATGTGCAGGCTGGCGTGCTCCGTGTCGGCCAGGGCGCGAAAATGCAGCGGGGTCTTGACGTACTGACTCCCGAAGCAGGCGATGGCATCGCTCTGCCGCTCTTCGGGCCCTTCCCCCCAGCACAGCGAGACGCGCACGGTGGTCTTGTCCCGCGCAGGCTTGAGCCAGAGGTATCCGACGTATTCCTTTCCCTTGCACAGACTCAGATCGTGCTGCGCGATGCCGCCGCCGGACTGGATGAGGGGCGTGTGCTCGCCGACGAAGGAATCTTCCTTGACCATTGAGACCGAATCGACGGGCCCGGTGATCTGCCAGGGCGAGGCGGCGACGACGGGGAAGGGCGCTTCGGCGGTCACGCGCCGGCCTCCGCGATAGGGCCTGTAGTTGGCGGTGACGGGGTAGTAGAACTTGCGGTCTTCGAGCATCTCGGCCCAGATGCCGCCGTAGATGCATCGGCCGAGGTGCTCAATGAACTGCCCGTAGATGTACTTTGACACGGGCTCGCCGGTGTCGCCCGCGTCGATGGTGACGTGCGGCTTGAGGGTTTCCTTGATGACGAACGTCTCTCCGTCGCGCGGCCGCACCAGGGAGGGGTAGCCCTCATCGTCCCAGGCCACCTTCATTCGCGAGAGGTACCAGCTTTCGCCCTTGTCGTTGTTGCCCTGGAAGAACAGGTGCATCTGACCGTCGCGGTCGGCAAAGACGCCGGGGTGGCCTGATTCGCTGGCGTTCCATTCGGAGGCGCGTCCGTTCGGCAGCAGGGGGTATTTCGAGAGCCGCTTCCAGGCGACTCCGTCGTCGCTGACGGCGCAGCCGATTTGCTGCGGCTCGTTGTTGTAGGCTCCGGCGTAGAACATATAGAGCCGGCCGTTACGCTCGCACAGGGACGGCGCCTCGATGCAGTTCTTCTCCCAGGGCAGCTCGGGCTCGAGGATCGATTCGTCGCACAGTTGTTTCCACTGGCTGCGGCTGCAGT
Source organism: Sedimentisphaerales bacterium (assembly GCA_016932895.1). The sequence continues at coordinate 11,858 of JAFGCA010000711.1, forward strand.
CGGAATCGGCGGGGGCGGCGGCGACCACGAGCTTTTGAACCTTCATCTCCGGATCGCGCGTGGCGCCGTAGAGAAGCAGCCGGCCCTCGTACTCGATGACGTCGGCGTCGATGGCCCGGCCGCAGTTCCAATCGCCCAACGGCCGGAAGATGGGATTCGTCTCGTTGCGGCGGAAGTGAAGGCCGTCGTCGGAGGTCGCGTGACAAATCGCGTCCCTGCGTCCGTTCCCGTAGGTTTGGTAGAACAGGTGGACCTTGCCGCCGCGCACCAGCGCGCCGGGTGCGGCCAGGCCCTTGCGCTCGTAGTCGGCCTCGGGCAGAATCTCGCCGACCTTCTTCCAGTTCGTCAGGTCCTCGCTCCCGGCGATGCCGACGGCGATGCCTTCGCTGCCCCGGTTGATGGAGTAGTACATCAGGTATCGGCCCTTGAACCAGACCACGTCGGGATCCTTGGCGAAGGGCTTCTCGTAATCGTCGTCGGTGTAGTACATCCGGGGCCGGCCGGGCACGTTCGAGGCCGGTCCGAGCGGCTCCAGGGCCAGGTCGTCGAAGAAGGCCTTGCCCGTCGCCTGTCCCCAGCCCCCGAACAGACAGTTGATCTCGATCGCGGCCTGCGAGCGGGTCTCGAATTCCACCTGGACGCGGGTCCAGTCCTTCGTGCCCGTAACCGGCGGCGTCTGGGTGGGCTGGAGATTGTGCAGATTCAGCAAGGCGCCGCGGCTGGAACCGGCGACGACGTTCTCCGTCTTGATCCAGGCGCTGAGGCGGTAGCGCGTGAAGGGCCTGACGTTGACCGATGTCAGCCAGCCCGCGTCGGCACCGCTTTCGGAGGAGATCATGACACAACGTTTGCCCGTGCGTCCGCCTTCGACGCTGCGGAATTGGCCGCGGCCCCCGTAGGTCCGTCGCTCCCAGCCGACGGGATTTCTGCCCGCGACCTGCTCGAACGAGGGATTGCGGATCATCCCGGGCGGCGTCGCCGGCTCGGTGGCCGACTCGGTGCGGGCCAGCCAGACAGCCATCTCGCCCGCGCCGCGATGCGCCCAGGCGTAGTACGGAATCGCCACGAAGTCTTTCTTCTTCTTTTCGAGAGTCTTCCCGTCCCGCGCGTAGCCCAAAGCGGTGGCCCGCCCCCGGATGACCGTGAGGCCGCCGAGCAGATTCGCGCGCTGCTGCGTTTTCAGATCAACATCGTCGCCAAGCACGAGGTTCAACACGTGCCCGTCGTTGTCGGGCCATTCGGCACAGTACACCAGGGGACCGCGCTCCAGCGCCACGCGCCCGGCGTCGGCCTCGACGTTTTCATGCGCGAGGACCCGGCGGACCGGCATGGGCAGATCCAGCTCGACCACGTCCCCCTTTTGCCAGAGACGATCCAGCGTCGCGAAACCCTTCTCCAGGTGCAGGCCGGCCTCCTTGCCGTTGACCCTCAGTTGAATATCGCCGGCCTGTGGATCGGCGTAGCGATACAGATCGCTCGGCACCGGCTCGCCCCGGGCCCAGCCGGGCAGACGCACGCACAGCACGAATCGACCCGCCTGCTGCGGATCGATGGTGAGCTTGATCTTGCCGTCCCAGGGATATTGGGTTTCCTGTGTCAGGCCCACGGTGCGGCCGGCCATCTTGAGGGTCGCCGAGCCGCGCCCAAAGAGATTCACGTAGAGCCTGTCGCCGGTCTGGGCGTAGACGTATCCGGGCACGGAGGCAACGAACCGGGCGATGTTGCCCGGGCAGCAGGCGCACCCGAACCAGGGGCTACGCTGATGCTGGCCGCGGGAGGCCAGCGGGTTGGGGTAGAAGAACCGGTCCCCGCCGAGCGAAACGCCGGAGATCAGGCCGTTGTAGAGCGTTCGTTCGAGCACGTCGATGTACCTGGCGTCGCCGTGGAAGAGGAACATGCGGTGGTTCCACATGACGTTGCCGATGGCGGCGCACGTTTCACAGTACGCGGTTTCGTTGGGCAGTTCGTAGGCTCTGCCGAATGCTTCGCCGCTGCCGGTGGCTCCGATGCCGCCGGTCAGATAGAGCTTTTTCGAGACGACGTTGTTCCAGATGCGGTCGATGGCTTCAAGGTACCGCTGGTCGCCGGTCAGGGCCGCGACGTCGGCCATGCCGCTGTACATGTACGAGGCCCGCACGGCGTGGCCGACCGCCTCGCTCTGCTCGTAGGGTTTCTCGTGCGACTGGTGGTACGGGTTGCTTCCGGGGCCGCGTGTGTCCAGGAAGAATTTTGCCAACTCCAGGTACTGCGGATCGCCGGTAGCGCGATAGAGCTTGACCAGCCCCATCTCGATGACCTGGTGGCCTGGAGCGTCCTCGTTCTTGCCCGGACCGAACACCTTGCTCAGGAGGGCGGCGTTTTTGAGCGCGATGTTCAGCAGGCTTCGTTTGCCGGTCGCCTGGTAGTGGGCCGCGGCGGCCTCGTAGAGGTGGCCCATGTTGTAGAGCTCGTGGCTGCCGCCCAGTTTCTCCCAGCGGGCGTCGCCGAACCAGTTCTTCAGACGCTCGCATTCGTTCGTGCGGCAGGTGTACAGGTAGCCGTCGTCTTCCTGGGCCGCGGCGATCAGGGCGATCAGCTCGTCCAGGTATTTGTCGAGCTTGGGGTCCGGTTGGACGCTCAGCGTGTACGCGGCGCCCTCGAGGATCTTGTAGGGGTCGGTGTCGTCAAACGGGTAGCTGCCGCGATGCTCGCCTTCCTTCAAGCGGCCGGCGATGGCGAAATTGTCCATGCGCCCGTTCTCTTCGCACTTGCCGAACGCATAGGGGATCGTCACCGTGCGGTTCGTCTCGATCCGCGGCGCCCAGAACGTGTCGGTGAGCTTGACCTCGGTGAACGGCACCGGCCGGATCGGGTAATCCCGCACCGGAGCCGCCCCCAGCGGATGGAGAAAGCTTGTCAGGACCGCGAGAAGTACGATTGTTTTGAGTTTTGGTTTCGTATTCACCGTATCTCCTTTTCACCGTGTCGTTGCGGAAAATCCTGTGACAGTGATACGCCATTGTAAGCCGCGCGGGGCCAAATGCAATTCCCTAATGAAGCTGGCGCCAGCCCCCATGGCAAAAAGAGCGAACACACGTAGGAATAGACGGTATGAATCAGTGGTGTATTGGGCCGATGGTGGAATGAAACCATTTATAAGGAGACCTTGTTATGAAAGCACACCTTTGCAGGAAATCTGTTGCCGCTTCGCTGCTCGTGGCCTGTGCCACCTTCCTGGTGTTGCTGTCCGGCTGCCATTCATCGAACAAGGCGGCTGCGACGGGGACCACCGAAGTGTGCCCGGGCTGTCAAGCGGAGACGAGAATTCAGCCGATTACCGGACTAACCTACACGACCTGTATCTGTCCCTCATGCAAGAAAGTCTCTACTCTGGACGCCGCAACGCGGGCAAGGGTGGAGGCGTACGTCGGCGGGCCCGCCGGCGACACCGTCCACGTCTGCGACAATTGTAAGGCCATCGTGGAAATCTGCTCCACGTGCAGGAGCCGGTAGCCGAGTTTGCGAAAATATCTCGGCATGCGTGTGGCAGCGTCAAGCGCCGGCTTTGCGCCATCGCCAGGACCTGCGGCCTTGACGCTGCCACCCGTGGGTCAAGGACCGACGATATCCAGGTGCGTCAGAATTCTCATACACGTGATCGCTCCGCGTTTCGCTTGCTCCTGGGACGCGGCATTTGACCGGTATGCCGTCGCGCTGGAGTTTTCGGGACGCGTGCGGTAGAATCGCCCTCATGACAGGCGAACGAATCGAGTACAGGACGACGGTCGAAGACGAGCACTGGCGCAGCGAAGAGTTCCAATGGGCGCGAATCCTCTCCCGAGGCCGCGCTGCCGAGGGCATGGTGTTGCTCTATCTCCAGAAGGCCTGCACGGCGTTTCACGAGTTCGAGCCTGCGTTTGAGGCCGGTGCTCTCGACGAAAGCCGGCTTGACTTCTTCCGGCGGCGCCTGGGCAACCGTTTGAGACAGCTCCTGGTCACCATGGAGAACAACGCCCTGGACCGCCTCCGCGGTGCGGCGGAGCTTCGCGCCATTCTTGCAGCCGTCGAATCGGCCGAGACGACCGCGGCGCTGGCGGCACTGACGGAGGAACTGCATCGCACCGGCCACGTTCTCCTTGACGCCCTTGAAGAAGCCTGACACACTTTGGGTGAGGAAAGCCCAGATGAAGATTGAGGAAGACACGTCCGCTACGTGGCTGTTGCGTTTCTTTCATTGATTCAGGGAATGCAGATGTTTCGAAAAGGCGACAAAAGAGGCTACAAGACGCCGCTGGAGGGCATCTGGCAGAAGACGCTCGTTTACGGGCAGCGAACGCTTATGACCGAGTTCAAACTGACGGCGGGAAGCGTCCTGCCCCGGCATCATCATCCCCACGAGCAGATCGGCTACTTAGTGCGCGGCAGGCTCCGGCTCTTCGTGGGGTCGGGAGAATACGATGCGCAGGCCGGGGACAGTTGGTGTGTCGAAAGCGACGTCGTGCACGGTGCCGAAGCGCTCGAGGATTCTGTGGCCGTGGAGGTCTTCTCGCCCGTGCGCGAGGATTATCTGGTCGAGTCGGAAGCGTCATCATAGGAAAAGGGGGTATGGTCGGTATGGGCAACGCAGCGAAAATGTTCGTGGCGATTCTGGTGTCCGTCGCGTCGGTGACATTGGGTGGGACAATCGATATGTCGGGCTCCTGGAACTTTGCGCTGGACCCGAACGATGTGGGCGTCGATGGCAGGTGGTTTGAAAGGAAGCTTCCGGAACGGCTCGAGATGCCGGGCGCGCTGCAGAGCCAGGGCTTCGGCGACGACGTCACCGTGGATACGAAGTGGACCGGCTCGGCGAACGAGCATATCTGGCTGCGCGAGGCGCGCTATGAGAAGTACCGGCAGCCGGACCAAATCAAGGTGCCGTTCTGCCTTCAGCCCGAGAAGCACTACGTCGGGGCGGCGTGGTACCAGCGGCGGATCGACGTCCCGGCGCAGTGGCGGGGCAGGCGGGTGATTCTCACGCTCGAACGACCGCACTGGGAGACGCGCGTCTGGGTCGACGGCGCCTGCGTCGGCCGCGATGACAGTCTGTGCACGCCGCACGAGTACGACCTCGGCCGGCTTTCGCCCGGCCGGCACGTGCTGACCCTGCGCGTCGACAATCGCGTGATCGTGGACGTGGGCGACTGGTCGCACAGCGTCAGCGACCACACCCAGGGCAACTGGAACGGCGTCGTCGGGCGCATCGAGCTATCCGCCCGCGGCGACGTGTGGATCGACGATCTCCAGGTGTATCCCCACGTGGCGACCAAATCGGTGACGGTGAAGGGACGCATCGTCGACGCCTCCGGAAAACCCGGCTCGGCTGCGGTGAATCTGACGGTTGGGCCGGCCAATTCCGAACCTGCAATCGAACGTCGCATCCACGCCCTCTGGGACACAGGCGGCGGGACCTTCAGCGCGGAAATCGCCCTCGGTGACGACGCGCGGACCTGGGACGAGTTTCACCCGGCGCTGTATCGCTTGACTGCGGTGCTGGACCGACCCGATACGGAGCGGGCGGTCACTTTCGGCCTGCGCGAGATCTCCACCACGCCCGACAAGCTCTTCGCGGTCAACGGACGAAAGACCTTCCTGCGCGGCACGCTCGAATGCTGCATCTTCCCCCTGACCGGCCATCCGCCCACCGAGGTCGAGCCGTGGAGGCGGATCATCCGCATCTGCAAGGCCCACGGACTTAACCACATCCGGTTCCATTCGTGGTGCCCGCCGGAGGCGGCCTTTGTCGCGGCCGACGAGCTGGGTTTTTATTACCAGGTCGAGTGTGGGGTTTGGACGAATCCGGGCAACGGCACGCCCGTCGACAAGTGGCTCTGGAACGAGAGCGAGCGCATCGTCGCCGCCTACGGCAATCATCCGTCGTTCGTACTGTTCGCCAGCGGAAACGAGCCGCACGGGCCGAAGCGCGAGGAATATCTCACGAAGTGGGTCGCGCACTGGAAGGCGAAGGACCCGCGCCGGTTGTGCACCACGGCTTCGGCGTATCCGCTGCTGCCCGTCAACGAATACCACGTGGACTATCATCCGCGCGGCACCAAGGGCTGGGGCGGCAAGGATTACGCCGCCGAGGTCCGCGATCACAGCGTCCCGGCCATCGTGCATGAGATGGGGCAGTGGTGCGTCTATCCGAACTTCGACGAGATCGAGAAGTATACCGGCCCGCTGAAGCCCAAGAATTTCGAGATCTTCCGCGGTTCGCTCACCGAGCACGGCATGCTGGACCAGTGGCGGGATTTCCTGCGCGCTTCGGGGAAGCTCCAGGTTCTCTGCTACAAGGAGGAGATCGAGGCGGCCTTGAGGACGCCGGGCGTCGGCGGTGTGCAGTTGCTCGATCTGCACGATTTCCCGGGCCAGGGCACCGCGCTGGTCGGTATTCTCGATGCCTTCTGGGACGGCAAAGGCTATGTCACGCCGAGCGAGTTCCGCCGGTTCTACAACACGACTGTCCCTCTGGCCCGCATGGACAAGCGCATCTGGACGAGCGACGAGAGCTTCAGTGCCGAGGTGACCGTGGCGCACTTCGGTCCGGCGCCGCTGGAGGATGCGGTGCCCACGTGGAAGCTCGTCAATGCGACCGGCGAAACCGTGATGGGCGGCCAATGGTTCGCCAGGGACATCCGCGTGGACCGGGGCGTCGAGCTGGGGCGCATCTCTTTCGAGTGGGACACTCTGCCCGCACCGGGGCGGTACAGGCTGGTGGTGGGTCTGAAGGATACGCCGTTCGAGAACGATTGGCGGCTCTGGGTATATCCCGCAAGCGTTGAGACCGAGCCGGGCGACGTGCGCGTCAGCTCCCTGCTCGACGAGCCGACGCGGGCGCACCTGGCCGAGGGAGGCAAGGTGCTGCTCCTGGCAACCACGACACCGCCGGAGTTTCCCAGAGGCTCGTTCACACCGATCTTCTGGAATCGCTTCATGTTCGACACGCAGCAGACCCAGACGCTCGGTTTGCTCTGTGATCCGGGCCACCCCGCCCTGAAGCGATTCCCGACCGAATTCCATAGCGACTGGCAATGGGCCGGGATTCTCTCGAAGTCTCACGCCCTGGTGATGGATGAGCTTCCCCGTGGCCTGCGGCCCATCGTGCAGGTCATCGACGACTGGAACACCAACCGCAGGCTGGGTCTGCTGTTCGAATGCCGCGTGGGCCGGGGCAGGGTGCTGGTTTGCTCGGCGGACCTGACGCGTGATCTCGACGCCCGGCCGGCCGCACGGCAACTGCGCCGCAGCCTGCTTGGCTACATGGCCTCGGAGGAGTTCGACCCGGACATCGAGTTGACGATAGCCCAGGTCCGCAGTCTGTATCGCGAGCCGACCGTGCTGGAGCGAATCGGCGCGAGCGTCAGCGCCGACAGCGCGCATGTGGGCTACGAGGCCCGTCTTGCCATCGACAGCGACCCGGCGACGATGTGGCACACCGCGTGGAGCCCGAGCGATCCACTGCCTCATCATTTCATCATCGATCTGAGCGAAGGGCGGCGCGTCTTCGGGCTGACGTACCTGCCCCGGCAGGATCAGACCAACGGGCGGATCGCAGAATTTGAGGTCTACGTCAGCGACGACGCCAATAACTGGCGTCGGCGGGCCGCCGGACGCTGGCCCAACAGCGCCGAGCGCAAAACGGTCCGGTTCGAGCAGCCGGTCACCACTCGCTACCTCAAGCTCCTTGCGCTCACCGAAGTCAGCGGCCAGCCCTTCACCTCGGCGGCCGAGCTGGACGTCCTGCTGAAATGACCCGACGCGCAGGTGGCATTGCAGTGAGGCGTGCGTTACTCGGCGTAGAATCCGCGATCCATCCTTGACGTTACCGGCGGAACGTTGATAATGGCCGGCTCAGAAAATCAAAGATCAAAGAGAAAGATCAAGATGGGGGAACGGCCGCGAACCGGCGATGACTTCCTTATTCTTGCTTTTTGAGTTTTCATTTTGAGGAGCAGAACTGAACGTATGGTTTCGACGCTGTTTTTTGATTTAGACGGGACGTTGACCGATCCGCGAGAGGGGATCACGCGATGCCTGCAGTACGGCGTCGAGTGCCTGGGGCGTTCCTATCCCGAGCAGTCCGAGCTCGTGGGGTACATCGGTCCGCCGTTGCGGTGGACCTTCCCCCGGCTGCTCGGTACCGACGACGAGGACCTGGTCGAGGCGGCCATCCGGCATTACCGCGTGCGCTACGCGGACGTCGGTCTCTTCGAGAACGAGATGTATCCGGGCATCCCGGAGATGCTGGCCGCGCTGCAGGGGCGCGGATTCAAGCTCTACGTCGTGACCTCCAAGCCTACGGTCTACGCCGACCGCATCATTCGGCATTTCGGTATCGATTCCTATTTCGAGCGCGTGTTCGGCCCGGAGCTGGACGGTCGCTTCGACGACAAGACGGAACTCATCGCGTACATCCTGCAAGTGCTGCCCGTCGAGCCGCAAGAGACCGTCATGATCGGCGACCGCGCCAGCGACGTCGCTTCCGGCAAATCCAACGGCACAGGCACCATCGGCGTCACGTATGGTTTTGGCGATCTGGCAGAGTTGGCCGCCGCCGAGCCCGATTGCGTCTGCAAGAGCCCCGCCGAAATTCAAAACGCTCTCATGAACGGGTCGAAACCCGGGCCGGTTTGATACGGATTGGTAAAAGTCCCTGCGCGGTTTGTCATCCTGAACGAAGCGCAGCGCAGTGAAGGATCTGGGCCGCGCACGGAAGGAACTTCTCATTCTGAGGCCATCCCGGCGCGCCGGGATTCGCCTGCGGCTCAGGATGACAGCGTTCTATTGCCCCAGAATTCTCCCTAATCCGTATGCGTTCGTCGATGGGCTTGAGCTCATGCTGCCAAACGCTTCGGGGGCAAAAGCCGCATGGGCTAAAGCCCATCGTACAAGCCTGGGCCGCGTTTAGCGAGTGGTGGTCGTGGTCATGACCGAGGTCATCACGGCGGGCATCAGGCATGCGACCATAATCGCCGCCTGTGCGGCTTCGATTGCCTCTTTCGCGGCCTTGCCCATGATCTCACCGTTGACGATTTGCTCGATCCGCTTCTTTCGCGCCTTCAGCTTCTTCTTGTCGAACACCGCCCTCAGGATGTTGGTGCTACCGGCCAGCGACACGAGCACGACCGTTTCCGGGTCGATCTCCTCGGTGTCGGTGAAGATCGCGCGGGCGAGCCGGTCGATGAGCCTGCGCTCGGGCTCGGGATCGATTTCCGGGTAGATATTCCGGCTGAAGATCAGCAGGACCTTGTCTTCGTCGGCTGCCAGGATGCCGCGCCGGCACAAGGATTCGGCGGCGCGATGCTTGAGATGCTTGAGGGAGCAGAAGGACGAGACCCATTCCGCCGGTGCCCGGCGCCGTTTGGCTCTCGCGATGCGTGCGAGGCACTCGTCGATGAGGTCGTCGCCGACCGGCTCGTCACTGAGAAGCGTAATGAGCTTCCTCTTTCTCCTGGGCTCTTCGATGCAAATTCGCCGGCTCAAGAGCAACTCGGCCAGGATGGCCCCGCCGACGGCATACTGGTACATCGCCCCCGATTCCACCGTGCCTTCTTTATCCCGCAAGGCCAACAGCATCATCGCTTCGTACAAGTGCAGGTCGTTGCTCACCATGGTCCTGGTACCTCCCAGTCGGGTCCGAAACGCCGGTCCGCCCAGCGTACTCCATATCAGATTCCCCGGCAAATCCTAATCCGGCCGGCGCGGGGCCCGCGCCAAGTTCTACTGAGACAGACGCACATCCATCCTCCGATGATCGATTTTGGTTCATGTGAGGGCGATTTTGGCAGTTCGCGTCCCCAAATCTGTGCTTGTCGGAAGAAAAATTCCGCTGGTGCCGTTACTTATGACGAGGTTGGTGCCTCAACAGGGAGGTAGGAGAGCTGCGCAGGTGCTTGAAATCTGGTGCAGCGATGGTAGAATGCGGCGGAACGGCGGAAAATGGGGGACGAGTGACGTTCAAGTAGTTTCTATTATTTGCCTGGAGGGCAGAAATGCCAAAAGCACGTCAGAACAGATGGATAGCGGTTCTTCTGATCGCAGCATTGATGGTTTCCCTGTGCGGCGGGTGCAGCGGCCTGAAATCCCACAAGATCTACCAGGCGGCCCTGTGCGGCGCCGCAATCGGGGCGATCATCGGGCATCAGTCGGACGAGTGCGAGAACGGAGCCCTGTTGGGTGCGGCGGTCTTCGCCGTCGGCGATCTCCTGAGCCAGATGGACGATCTGTCGGAGAAAAAGCTGGAAGAAGCCGCCGAGGAAGTCGCCAAGGGAAATCCGCTCCCGACCCGGGGCTACCCCGATCAGCCCTACTAATCCCGACAACGGTTCGACCGAGCCTCGCAGAAAAACACCAACGGTGGACGTGCCGCGCGCGAGTTCAGTACGCTTAGCTGAAGTGGAGTTCGACGACGTCTTTGTCGTGGAGGGTGTGGGAGAGTTGGACTTGCTGGCCGTCGTAGACGCCGGTGCCCCAAATACGGGCGGACTTGAGTTTTTCGGCTAATTCGCGGTGGATGGCCAGGGCCAGGTCCTGGACGGTTGAGCCGGACGGCAGGGTAAACGGGTCGCTCATGTCCGCGGGCTTGCCCGGCGGCTTGGCGTAGATGCGAATGATGTCCAACTGCTTGAACAGGAACGCGGGCAGCTCGTCCATCCCCTCGCCCATCTCGGCGGAGACCTTCACGAATTCCATCGGCTTATCGCATGATTTCTGCGCCAGCTCGAACGCGCCGTCGGCCTCCACGTCGGCCTTCGTGCAGATGCAGAACGCTTTGCGTCCCAGGACGTTGCCCTGGCTGTCAAGCTCGGGCGTTTCGTCGTCGAGCAGCAGGCTGCGGGATTCGAGGAAATCCAGCAGGATCAGAAGCTGCTCCTCGACATCCTGCGACAGGTCGATTACCAGGGCGATCATGTCGCAGTTGCGATAGGTGCCCACCTGGCCCGGGGTCATGTAGTCGGCGGTGATGGGAGGCATATCGACGAGCTGAATCTGCACGTCCTCGTACTTAGCCATCCCGGGTACCGGCGCGTGCGTGGCGAAGGGGAAATCGGCCACGTTGACCTTGGCCTTGGACAGGGCCCCGACCAGGGCGCTTTTGCCCGTATTGGGCATGCCCAGCAGGACGATCTGGCCGGCGCCGGTGGCGGGCACGTGGAAGATATCGACCTGCTTGCCCGCCTTGCCCTTCTGGGCGCCCACTTCCTTGAGCTTGCTGAGCTTGCGGCGTAGATCGGCCTTGAGATGGTCGGTCCCCTTGTGCTTGGGCATCACCGACAGCATCCGTTCCAGCGCGAGAATCTTCTCGTCGTTGGTCGTGGCGCTGCGGTACCACTTCTCGGCGCTGAAGTACTCCGGTGTTAAATTCGCGGGCATATCGGCAAAAACAACCTTAGAATCACGATTCTCGAAGAAATAACATCACCTGCGGTATTATACCGCAATTTGTGAATCCTCGCACGCCGGTCCTTGGGCTTTTCTCTGCGTCGGGGATCGCGAGGGGCACGTTTGGACAAAAATGTCGCTCCGGGTAGACTAAAAGCAGAGTCCGGCGTGTTTCCACTATGACAGGTGAGTGCTCACATTGGCAAGGGCAGGGCCGTCGTGTTTGAAGACAAACTCCTAATTCGGCGGTTTAACGCGGGGATACCGACGCGCTGCGCCGCATCTACGAGAAATACAAGCCCGACCTGCTCGGTGTCGCACGGGCTCTCCTGAACGATCGGGGGGGCGTCGAAGACGTGCTTCACGATGTTTTTGTCGGCTTTGCCTCGCAGGCAGGGCGATTCTCGCTGAAGGGCTCGCTCAAGGGCTATCTGGCGGTCTGCGTGGCCAACCGGGCGCGCAACGTCAACCGCCGGGGGTGGCCGGTCGGAGTCGAAGGAGCTGTCGAAGTCCGGTCGCAAATGCACGGTCCCTCGGAGACGGCCGGCCTCGACGAGCAGCGCGACACGGTGGCCTGTGCCCTGGCAGGACTGCCGCCGGAGCAGCGGGAGGTGGTCGTCCTGCACGTGCTGGGCCGCCTGCGGTTTCGCCGGATCGCTCAACAGGCCGGGTTGTCAGTCAACACCGTGCAAAGTCGATACCGCTACGGGATCCAGAAACTGCGGTCCCTCCTGGATGGACAGGTAGAGTTATGAATCGCGTCAAGAGAGTCGAAGAGCTGTTGCGACGGACGTTTCGCGAGGACCTGGACGCGTCCGTCCGGTCTGAGGCAGATGGGGGTATCCTCGCAGACGCCTGCGCGACCATGAAACGGGCGGCGGCCCAGGAAAGTCCGGCCCGCCGCATTCATGTGTGGAGAACCGATCATGGAAAACAAAATGACAAGATATTCCGCTGCGGCGGTCATCACGCTTGCCGCCGCGTTGGTACTGCTGAATCCCTTTGGAACATCGAAGAGTAGCAGTACCGTCTGGGCCGAGTTCGTCGAAAACATAGACAAGGCGCAAATGATCGTGCACAAAGAGCAGCGCTTCTTTTATGAACTTGACGAAGAGGAACCGTTTTTGGAGACGGATGTCGTCAAACACTGCTGCCAGAAGCTTGGAGTCGTCGAGGAGCAGTACAACACCGAAGGCGATCTCATGCATCGGGCCTACGTTTTAGGAAAACCGCGGGAGGTGGTGATTGTCCTGTCGCAATCGAAAAAGTACTTCAAAGTACCATTGAATGACAGTATGGCCCGGGTGATCGACCGGCTGACCCCCCGCGGGCTCGTGGAGCACTTCAGGGCGATCGAGCACGCCGAGCTTGGTAGAAGCCGGATCGATGGACGCGAGGTGGAAGGATTCGAAGCCATAGACACCGATATCTGGCCCATACACGACGAGTTTCATTTCCTGTTCCCGGTCAAGAAGATTACATGGCGCTTCTGGATCGATGTTGAAACCTCGTTGCCCGTGCGGGCGGAATACGAGGTCATCACCGATAGAGGTCTGCTCACAGGGCTGAAGAAACTCAGGGTTCTGTGCAAGGCCTATGACTTCGAATACCCTCAGGAGGTTCGAGAAGAGCTGTATGAGCCCAATATTCCCGACGACTACGCGCCCTTGAATTTCGAGCCCGTCGCCGAAGAAGACGCCGCCTGACGCCCTGTCGGCAGTGCCGACTGCCACTGGAACCGCCAAACAGGCCGGGACAGCAGAAATAGCGAAAGGTGAGCCTGGTGGGGCTGCTTTCGAACCGGCCGGGTTCGCAAAAACCTCCGAAAAATCGAGACTGTAGCATCGTTACAGATAGTTTTCTCGCCTTCGGTCCCAGTATTGGACGATATCTCCGAGAAAAAGATCTCTTGGAGA